>JAJRPE010000531.1 GCA_024280935.1 Candidatus Hydrogenedentota bacterium | reverse complement strand
GAACCATCGACAAGAAGATCACGCGCAACCTTGACCGCGACGATATGATGACCACGGTAATGGGAACGGTGAACAGCCTCTCAGTCGGCTGCGCACGATGCCACGACCACAAATTCGACCCCATTGCCCAAGCGGACTACTACAGCCTCCAGGCGGTCTTCGCCGGCGTTGACCGGGCCGACCGCGATTACGATGACGACCCGGTCGTTCATCAGAAGCGCAGCGCCCTCACGAAAACCCGAGACCGGCTCCAGCGTATCGATGGACGCTTCAAGGCGCAGTTGGACGCATTAAAGTCACCGGAACTGGATGCCTTGGCCGAAGCCCTGAAGCCGCTGGAAGCGCGATTGAAGGAACTGAAGAAAACGGACAGTCCGACCAACGGATACCACAGCGCCATCGAAGCAAAACCGGACGCCATTAAGTGGGTCCAGGTGGACTTGGGCGCGCCCGTCCCCATTGAACGCATTCGACTTATTTCCGCGCGCCCCGTGGACTTCACCGACACGCCGGGCTTCGGCTTTCCGATTCGCTTCACCTTGGAAGCCTCGTTGGAGCCGGATTTTGCGAACCCGATTATGTTGTTGGATCAGAGCCAGGAAGACCATCCGGCGCGGACCGACCAGCCCTTTAACCTCGATGTCCCGAAGGTGGAAGCCCGGTATGTGCGCATGACGGCCACGCAACTTTGGAAACGGCTGGAGGACTATGTCTTCGCCCTCGCCGAAATGGAGGTGTACAGCGATGGCGTGAACATTGCCCGAAACGCTGCCGTCTCTGCCCGCGACAGCATTGATCAAGGACGGTGGCACACGAAAAACCTCGTGGACGGCTTCGATAGTCATCGCCGCATCGGGGACATGGTTGAGAATGACCAAAAAAAGGTCTTGATTGCCTCCTTCGAGAAGTCCATTGCCACGCTGAAGGCGGAACGCGACGGAATCAAGCTTGGTCGGTTTTCCGACAGCGATCGGGCCGAATATTCCGCCAACAAAACAGCGCTCGCCAAAGCCAATGCCGCATGGGACACCCTGCCCAAACCCAAGCGGGTCTATGCCGCAACCAGTCACTACAAACGAATCGGAAATTTCTCCCCGCCCGAAGCGATTCGCCCCGTGTACCTGCTGCAACGGGGTAGTGAAAGAAATCCCGGTGCCCTCATGGAGCCTGGCACGGTGGGATGCCTGCCTGGACTTGAGCGCCGCTTCCAGTTGCCCGAGGGCCACGACGAATCCGAGCGCCGCGCCGCGCTGGCGAATTGGTTCACTCAGGAGGACAACGCCCTCACCTGGCGCTCCATCGTGAACCGTGTCTGGCACTACCACTTTGGCCAGGGCATCGTAAACACGCCGAACGACTTTGGCCGCATGGGCGCGCCCCCGACCCATCCCGAATTACTGGACTGGCTCGCGGGGGCCTTCCTGGAAAACGGCCAGTCCATGAAGTGGCTGCACCGCTACATCGTAACGAGCGCAACCTACCGCCAAGCATCGGGATTCTATGAAAGCTTCGCAGCCATTGATGGGAGCAACCAGTATCTGTGGCGCATGAAGCGCCGACAACTCGATGCAGAAGCACTCCGTGATGCCATCCTCGCCGTAAGCGGCAAACTCGACCTCGCCATGGGCGGACCCGGCGTCGACTTTTTCGTATTCGAGGACGACCACTCGCCCCGCTATAAATACGCTGAGTTTGACCCCGCAGATCCCGCTGGGTTCCGCCGCTCCATCTATCGCTTTGTGGTGCGCAGCGTGCCCGACCCCTTTATGGCCAGCATGGACTGCGCGGACCCCTCCCAGAGCGTGCCCGTGCGCAACGAGACTCTGACGGCGGTTCAGGCCCTGTCGCTCATGAACAATCCGAGCATTGTCCGGCAAGCGGGCTATTTTGCAGAGCGGGTTGAGGGAATGGCGAATAGCACGCCCGAGCAAATCAGTGCGGGCTACCAGTTGGCGTTGAACCGAAAACCCACGCAGAAAGAATTGACGGCCCTGCTGCCCTATGCCAACGAATACGGCATGGCCGCGACCTGTCGACTGATATTGAACAGCAACGAGTTTATTTTTGTGGATTAATACGTCTCACCACGAGGACTTAGAGCAGCCATTGGCCGCAACCAGAGGAGCTGTCAATACGAAGGGGGCTATGTAGGACATCCGTCCCGGTTCTCACAGGCCGTTTACGGCCTCTACGAAAATTTGCACGCACTCGGAATCTTGACCGACGTACCGTCGGTCGTGACAGCCGAGACGGCTATCCTACATTGTTTGGTCCTCTTCTCAGGAAGATCATCAGAGCCAAACATCCGTGTTATCCGTATTTCTTCGTGCTGAAACACTCTCGGCACGCAATTAAACTACCACAATACAATACGAACATAAGCGAGAAACGTACATCATGAAATACGACCAGCAACACCAGCCCCCACGCCCTATAAACCGCCGTGAGTTTCTCTGGAAATCGGGCGGTGGCTTGGGCGGCATCGCCCTGGCCCATTTGCTCAACCGCGAGGGCATGCTCGCCAGCGCGACCCCGGCATTCCCCCGGGGCCTCCACCACGCCCCCAAAGCAAAACGGGTCATCCAGCTTTTCATGTCGGGCGCCGCAAGCCAGGTGGACACCTTCGACTACAAACCCGCCCTGATCAAAAAGGCAGGGGAGCCTTTCGACCCCGGCGGCAAGGTAGAGCTTTTTCAGAGCACGGCGGGGGTTGTCATGCCCGCCCCCTGGGCTTGGAAACAGTTCGGCGAATGCGGCAAGTGGGTGAGCGGCCTCGTGCCCCACTTGGCCGAATGCGTAGACGACATCGCCTTTCTTCCGGCCATGGTGGCGAAATCCAACGTACACGGCCCGGCCACCTTCCTGCAAACCACCGGGTTCATCCTGCCCGGTTTTCCAAGCATCGGTTCCTGGCTCAGCTATGGCCTCGGCAGCGAAACCGACAACCTCCCCACTTTCGTCGTCCTGCCGGATTCACGAGGCTTCGGCCCAGGCGGCCCAAAAAACTGGGGTCCAGGTTTTCTGCCCTCCAATTACCAGGGCACCCTCATTCAACCCGCGAAAAAAAATCCCATCGCCGACCTCTTTCCTCCCAAGGGCGAATATGTGACCCCCGAAAACGATGCCGAAGGTCTGGCAGTCTTGGAGCAACTGAACCAACTGCACAAGGCCGACCGGGAAGGTGATTCCCGTCTGGACGCCCGCATCGAGAGCTATGAAATGGCCGCGCGCCTCCAGGTCACCGCGCCGGAAGTCATGGACCTCGCGGGTGAGTCCGACGCCACCAAAAGGCTCTACGGACTCGACAACCCCGTCACCGAAGACTTCGGTCGCAACTGTCTCGTCGCCCGACGCCTTCTCGAACGGGGCACCCGCTTCGTCCAGGTCTGGAGTGGCGCGGACACCGCCTTCCCCCGGCGCAACTGGGACTCCCCCGAGGACATCGAGAAAGATCACGGCGAAATGGCCGCCGGTATGGACCAGCCCGCCGCCGCCTTATTAAAAGATTTGAAGTCGCGGGGCATGCTCGAAGACACCATCGTCATCTGGACCACGGAGTTCGGCCGTATGCCGTGCAGCCAGGGAAGCGCGGGTCGAGACCACAACCCCTTCGCCTTTACGTCCTGGGTGGCGGGCGGCGGCATCAAGGGTGGCGTGACCCATGGCGCCAGCGACGAATGGTCCTACAAGGCCCAGGAAAACATCACCTACGGATACGACTTGCACGCCACTGTGATGCACCTGCTGGGCATCGACTTCAAGCGACTCTCCGTCCGCCACAACGGTCTCGACCGGCGGCTTACGGATGTGCATGGTCATGTGATTCAGGAGATTTTGGCGTAGACAGAGTGGTTGCGGAAACCGTTGGTGCCAGCGAATTTGCCGCAATCGTGCCACGCGATTCCGAGGTGCGAGGATTCGTGTGCATGGAGCGACAGTGCCGTGACTCCCAAAAAACGCCTTGCGCATGCGGTACAACCGTATGCTTCCGCACGCGCACGCCCTACTGGGCTTGACTGTGGCACCCGCAGTCACCTTTTGAACGTACTTGCGTGATGGAGGTAAATGTCGGAGGGACGTGGTCACACACTTCAATTCACACCACGAATTCGCCGTCTTCCAAGAGCAACGCAATAGCCTCCCCCATGTTCTGTCGCAGCTCGTCCATCGTCTGGCCCTGACTGTGCCCCCCAGGAAACCCCGGAACGTACCCGACGTACAGACGGGTATCGGGGCATCGCTCAACAACGAATGTATAGAATTTCATCTGCGTCCTCCGCTGAGCATCCACAGAATTGGTATGAACTCACTCAAATATCAAGTATACACCATCCTGACAATTTCCACGTTCTGACACGACTCTCATCTCACTTGTATTATGGTATCCTCAAGAGAAGCGATCACTTTTCTCCGTTCCTCCAGAAAAACACCTTCCCGATTCGACAAATCCTATAGTATGCTTAACCATGCAAGGGCAAACATAAGGCGACCTACAGAAAACAAAGGAAAGCACAATATCGTTATGAGGAGTTTCAGTTGGATTAGCTTCATCGCCCGTGTTGTGGCAGCAATTCTTGTAGTGACCATTATATATTGGCTTGACAAGTGGTACTTATATTGGCCGCTGTTGATCCTTACGATATATATTTCGGCGTGGGATGGGTACATCGCGTGGTCCATCGAAACGTTTATGGATTACGTTTGGGAAGTTTGTCGAAATCGGTACAGAACTGGTACGTGGGGGAAATAGGAGCAGGCCCAAAAACGGGCTTCCCCTCAACCATTAACGATGGAAATATGATATTGGCGGACAGGATTCCGTGATATACTACGATTAACTAACACATACGCATATATGTAACAATTGGGGTCCGTTTTTCGGAAATGGTGTTGGCAGCCTGCCGGGAATCAGCGGAAGTGACTTTGTCTTCGATTTCTATGTGAATCAAGACACCCCTGTCGGGCCTCCTCCATCTCACGGCGCTCCCCATGCCCATGACAATTTCGTGAACGTTCTGGCCCCGTTGGAAGCGCTTACCCCTTCATGAAGCGATTTAGCTATTATGGCCCCGCGACTTCATTGGGCTTGTTTCCGACATCAATTTCAAACACAGAGGAATCTAACGTGACCTATTGCCTTTGCTTTTTGGCGCTTATCTGTTCACCTACTTCCAATACGACAATCGATCAGTTCGCCGCTATTGAAGGGCTGCCCGACCCCTTTCTCTTTAACGACGGACATCGGGTTGCTTCGTCCGATGACTGGAAGGCCCGACGTGCGGAAATTATCGAACTGATTTCACGTTACGAATACGGGCACGTACCGCCCACGCCCGGCAATGTCGCGGTGGATGCCCCCTTGGAATCGGGTACGCGCTTCGCGAACGCCTCTACCTTCCAGTCCCTGCGCCTCAAATTCGGCCCGGACCAGTCCCTTTCAACGACGGTCCATCTTTATCTCCCGAAAAACGCCCCGCGCCCCCTTACCGTCATCCTGCGCTTTGGACTTGGTGGTGAGCACGCCCAAGCCGCCAACGAACGGGGCTACGCCTTTGTCTGCTTCGACCAAACCAGTCTTGACCCGGATACGGAAGGCCACGACGAGGTGGGTCCGGCCCAAGCGGCCTATCCCGACCATGACTGGGCCAGTGTGGCCGTCTGGGCGTGGTGTGCCTCCCGCGTGCTGGACTATATGGAGACCCTCACGGATATCGACACCGCCAAATCGGTTATCACCGGCCACTCCCGGACGGGCAAGGCCGCGATTCTTGCGGGCGCGTTGGACGAGCGCTTTGCCCTCGTCGTACCCAACGGTTCGGGGTGCGGCGGCGCGTCCACCTTTCGCAATCCCCCCAAGGGTGTGGAAACGCTGGAGTTGATTACCCGCGCCACCCGCTTCAAGAGTTGGTTCCACACCGACTTCGGAAAATTTGGGGACGCGGAAGAGCGCCTCCCTTTCGACCAGCATTTTATGCGTGCGCTCGTTGCACCACGTCCGCTGTTGAGCACCGACGCCTATGGCGATCAATGGTGCAATCCGCCGGGCACCCAGGCCGCCTGGCAAGGTGCCCAGCCCGTCTATGACTTTCTGGGCGTCAGCGCAAACAACATGATTCACTTTCGGGAGGGCGGGCATGATCAGTTGGCCCCGGATTTTGAGGTGCTGCTGAAGGTGGCCGATCATTTCCTGAAGGGAGCCGCGCTGGAAACAGATTACCAACACGCCCCCTTCCCCAGAGTCCCCGCGCCCTTTTCCTGGAAAGCGCCATAAAGCCGAATAGCGTAGAGCAGGAGGTTGGGCATCCCTGCCCGACACAAAAGGCACGTCACTCAATCAAACACACGAAAAGTCGTAAAACCACTCCGATTCATAAGGCACAGGCAGAACGCTTATGCCACCCTGACAAAAAACTGTCGAGACGGCGATGCCCCATTCCCATGGAGGATAATGTTGGATCCATGGGTTGCTTCGTTGCTTCGTCGGCGCTATACCGGAGGAGCGGAATGCTATACGTTACTTCGGTGGACCGTAGTAACGCGTAGAGACTCGCTCGAAGCCCCTCACGGGCAAGGGCTATCGCCCCTTGTCCGTGGCACCCGTGGCGGCCTATGAACGCCTTCAAACTTCACCCCTTCAACTTAAAGCTACTTTTGTGTCGGGCAGGGATGCCCAACCTCCTTTTCTCCCCATGCCTGATGCATAGTCACTATTGAAACCTTTAATGGGCTATCCCTTGACAGGCCACCTCCTCGGCGAACAAACTGGAGTATTCAAAAAAACAACGATAGAGGAGAAGAGCATGCGTGAAGAAACCTACAGCCCAGGACTTGCCGGTGTTATCGCAGGAGAGACAAACATTGCGTGTGTCGCGCAGGGCAATCTGCTCTATCGCGGCTATACCATTCAGGATTTGGCCGACAAGGTCTGCTTTGAGGAAGTGACCCATCTGCTGCTCTTCGAGGAACTGCCCAACGCCGCGCAGCTCTCCTCCATCAAGAAGACCCTCGCCTCCTATCGCCCCCTTCCCGGTGCCTTGATCGCCGCGCTCCGCACGATTCCCACGTCGGTGCCCATGATGGACGTACTCCGCAGCATGGTGTCCTATGCGGGCCACTTCGATCCCGTGGATGGCAATGACGAAGCCGCCAATCGCCAACGGGCGCTCTGGCTGACCGCGCAGATCGGCGCTATCATCGCGGCACGTTACCGTCTCCTCAACGACAAGGAACCCCTCGCCCCCAAAGAGGGCCTCGGCCATGCCGCACAAATCCTCTACCAGTGCCACGGGGAAGCACCCGACGCGCTATCCGAGGAGCTTATCGATCTGACCCTCGTGCTCTATGCGGAACATGATTTCAACGCGAGCACCTTCACCGGGCGTGTAATTTGCTCCACCCTCTCCGATATGGTCTCCGGGGTTACCGGGGCCATTGGTGCCCTCAAGGGTCCGCTCCATGGCGGTGCCAACGAAGCGGCTATGGAAATGCTCCAGCGTTTCTCCACCGCCGAAGAGGCGAGCATCTGGATCACCCAAGCCTTGAAGAACAAAGAAAAGGTCATGGGCTTCGGCCATCGGGTCTACAAGAACGGCGACCACCGTGCGGTCATCCTGGAAGAAAAACTGCGCAAGCTCGCCGAGCAAAAAGGCGAATACACTTGGATGGCTATCTACGACGCCATCAAAAAGCCCATGACGGAAGAAAAGAAAATATATCCCAATGTGGACTATCCCTGCGGGCTTACCTATTTCCTGATGGATCTCCCCCTCGACCTCTATACGCCCCTCTTCGTGGCTTCACGGGTAACCGGCTGGACAGCCCACATTATTGAGCAACGGCGAAACAACCGTATTTATCGTCCCCTGAGCATCTATACGGGGCCGAAGGAACGCCCGGTGCCAGCCCTGGATGAGCGGTGAGGTATCCCCCACCAGTGCGTTGAGAGGACAACCACGACGCTCAGTCGTGCCGCACGATCCCCAAAAGGCGAGTCTCAACGAGTCCTGACGGGGTCGTAGACTGTCGAGTAGGCGGAGGGCTTCCAAGCTATAGGACGAGGTTTGTTTTCTCTGTTTGCCGCCTGATTTCTCGGCGGTGCCACAATATTTCGTCCATACCCGGTTGTCCCTCCGCCCCTCTCAGAACCGTGCTTGCGCTATTTACGCACACGGCTCCTCACAGTGTCATTCACACGCTGTCATAACTTGCGTGCTATACGATGCAATTCTGTGGCCACCGATTAACTGCGTCTGAGCGCAGCCGGTGTGTCTTCACATCGCTCGGCCTTGTGTCATCTCCTTTCCTCCAGCGGAATTACCCGCCTTCGTTGGTACTACGAAACAATCCGACTACCTATGTCCGATAAACTCCGCCTCTCCAGTTACGGTTGTTGGAGTCCTCTCCCATCCATGGAAGCAAACATAGGGTCTCCCGGGTTGCCGTGTTGTCGCTGTGTCATGCATGCCATGGTCTAAGACCCCGGGGCGCAGACGAAGCAAGGCCACTATAGCTCCGCCTGTGTTGACTTCCGACAGTCTGAAAGCGTCGTCCTATCCCATTTATCAGCTTTCGGGGCTCTATTCCTTCAACCCTGCGGACTACAGGTCCGCGCTTAACGGCTTACGGCCTACATGCTTGCGGTCTTACGCTTAAAGTTGGGGATTACTCCCCGCCCTCCAAAGACTCGCTACCCGGCGGCGGCCAACCTTACCGGGACGGGATTCACACCCGCTAGACAACACGACCTTGCCCGGCCGCACCAGACTTCCTGATCCCGACCGGTTTTTTGGGGTGCTTGCAGGAAGTGGGCTTGGCACTTTTTGATTGAGGAAGGGCGGGGTTTCTGGTCACTTCGTGACCATCACAGGCGAGACGCCTGTGCCACATTCCCTTTGCACGAAAAGGGTGGAACAGGCGTCTCGCCTGTTGTGTCACCATCGTGCCCTGCGCACGAACTCTCCTACGGCGAGTCTTCGACCCTCGCACCTCGGGATCGTGCGGCACGTCCAATAAATCTTATACTCGACCGGCATGGTCCATACGCTGCGGCGGAAATCTTCTCTCAGCGTAGCGGTACCACCAACACCGCCGTGACTCCTTCGGGCGGCAGATCCCCCACGATGGACATGCCATCATCTTCCAAACGGAGGGGCATGTCAGCGAACAGCGATGTAATGGTCACGGCCACTCCTTTCGGCAAGGCCAGGAGCGGGCCAGACACGGTGACAGGGTTCGCGTTGTACAGCGTATAGACCACGTTCCCCTCGTGGGGAAATCGGTTGGCGTAGATGCCGTCGACGAGCGTATCCACGTGGGGTTCAGCGTCCCGACTCCGAAAATAACGGCTGTAGGTTTTCAGGACCGGATAAAATTCTGTGGCACGTGCCCGAAAGCCCTCGGAATACCAGGAGGCACCCCGTCCCTTGAGCCACAGGCCCATGCCATGAAAAAAGGCGAGCTTGAGGTCGTCCTCTTCGGCGGGAATGGGTCGAATCCCATGGGCCACCATCTCGAAAACAGGCACCTCGGGATGGAGATAGCGATGGAGGGGCAGTTTCGTAGGTCCCAGCGGGTGCTTTTCGTGCTTCATGCCCATATTGAAGGCCCCATCTATATAAGGCGTCATGGCATCGCAGGGAATGTGCTCAATGTAGATGGCGCATTCCGGGCGAACCTTGTCGAGCTCGGTGCGAATACGCTTTAGCAGGGCGATTTCTGTCTTGATGGGGTTCGAGGGCACCGGGTGACCGTGATTCGCCGCCCAGCATTCCTTGCCTACGCCGCAGATACCAAGCTGGTCCACATAGACCGCATCGGCGCGGGTCTTTCGGGCTACTTCGGCAATATCCGACGCGAGGGCGTCCTGCCAGCCCTTCGCACCGGGACAACAGAAGAACTCCATCTCACCGGACCACCACGCAGGCTTGCCGTCCGCACGAATGAGTTGCCATTCCGCAAGGCCCTTCGCCGCATTCGCCGCCCGCTTGTCGAGGAGATAACCCTCAAAATAGAGTCCCACCTGAGCGCCCTTGGCATGAGCCACCTCAACCCCTTCGGCCAGGGCACCCAACCCACCCAAGTCGTTGGTGGTGTAGGTGCCCACCCGCCCCAATTCTTCGTTGTAGGCCCCACCGGATATATCGACCATGTCCACACCGCCAAAGGCCCATTCCGATTCGTCCAGGAGCGTCTCGAAGGAATAACCGGGCCTGGCGACATCATAGAGATAGGTCGTGCCGCCCAGCGGGTAATCGCGGCGACAAGAAAACACATCCGCCATCGAATTGGGTCGGGTACGGGGAAAGGTACGCTGGACCCAATCCCGATAGGTCTTGAAGGGGCCGCGCCAATCCCCGTCGTGCGGAAGGAGCAGTACGGGAGGCAGGGCATGACGTTCGCCGGGCGCAATTTCCAAGCGACGGTAGGCCACGGCCATGTTCGTAAGGCCCTTCTCATCCTGTTTGAACTCGAACCACTTCCGTGCGAGGGTATCGTCGAGGACCATATAGGCCAGACCGCCACCCCCGCCTTCGTCGTAACTATCCATAAACTGATTGGGATACTGCCCGCCATAGACCGCCGCCATATCGATGGGAGCCGTATCGAAGATGGCACTACGACCACCGAGAACATAAGCCGGGATACCTTCACGGCCCATGCGCAAGCCCGTCAGCCGAGGCAGCACGCCACGCAGCTTCCATGGCTCGTCCCCCTGGTTGCTGAGGGTAGCGGCGCATAGCAGCCCGCCATCCTGCCGCAGGGTCATGGAAAACTCGCATTGCTGGCCTCCGCCGCCAACCTGCCACAAGATAACCATGCGATCCTTTGTCGGCACGCGCAGCACCTCCACGAAGGTCATCGGAAGCGCCTGGTCTTCACGGGTCGCGAGCGTCACCAGCGGAAAAGGCACCGTCACAACCTCGTGGCGGCCTTCGCCGAGTTGAAGCGAATACACCACGCCCTGCCGATCCAGTACGAGTCGCAGGGAGGATCCCTCCAGCACAAGCGCATCTTCGGGCATGGCATTTACCGCCGAAGTGATGGGAGAATTCGGTTTCAGGGATTTCTCATCCTGAGCGGGCGCATCGACCTGCAAGCGTGAAGCCGCAAGGAGCACCACCTGCCCGAAAGACATATCCTCGTCGAGAGAAACCGAGGCCAGGGTCCGGGTCGTGTCAATGGCTACGGTATAGGCCCCTACGCCCGGCCACATTCCTGCAGCGTCTTTCTCAGTGTGCTGTGGGATGGCTTCCACCGTGCTTCCATCATCGTAGCGCAGGGTCGCACGAAACTGGTGTGCGCGGGGCGCATTGCGACGGGGCACCGACGAATCCCTGGAGTACCACGCCCGGCCACTGCCCCAAATCCGCGTGGCGCACAAGAGGGCCAGGGTATTGCCTGAACCCACCCCATCAAGGATGATCTGCCCGCCAGCGTGCAGCGGCGTGGCTACGCTATGATCACCCAAAACAAAGGGCAGACCGCCAAGATGGCCCTCCCCGGTCTCCAGCCACGTCGATTCGATGCCGAAGGCACGGGCAGTGGCATCATGTGAAACAACACCCGCTCGGGGCAATGGAACCGAGACAAAGACAGCCGCGCCTTCCTTCATAGGCGACCACAGGGGAAGGGCGGTTTTCTCCATAGGGTCCGCGAGAAAGGCGAGTTGGTTAAGTCGCAGGACCACCGGTTCATCACCGCTGCGCACAGTGATGGTGATCTCCGCTACACGCTCCAGATTTTCGACCTCGGAAAGGTCAATGGCCTCAACGTGCAATCCCGCCGTGAAGGTGCCGCAAGCATAGCGGCCACCACTGGCCAGAGGATTCTCGGTGTTCGTTGCGCCCGGCGTGATGGGGCCTGTGGACCCGTCGAAAAGATCGAAAGGCGGAGGCGTGTCCTCCGCAACGCCGCCCTCAATAAAATAGGATGCGGCCACCGTAGCAAAAGGCTTCATCCAGAGCGGTTCTGTGGTCAAGGTCCACGCCATGGCGCGGTGCGACTCGGTGACGACAAAGGCCAATACCCCATCCACCTCGACGATAGTGGCACCCGGATCGGGATTGTCCACCCGCCACCCCTCGGCCACCCAGCGGGACGGCGCAACGCGGGCGAAATCGGTGCTGTGGGTGAGCAAGGAATCATCGGACCAACCCGACACGGCGACGACAAAGAGGAAAATGGAGATGATTAAACAGCGCATGGTTATTTCCGGTTATACGGTATGCGTTCACGGAGCCCAAAAGGCTCCCCTCCTCGAAGGGGAACATAAAAACGTGGCTCCGCCAACAAAAAATATGGCGTGAACGAATACAGTTATTCTTTGGTCATAAGGGTTCAACGGTTGATACAATATCAAAGGGCCATAAAGAGTTACAGAAAACCACCGCTACGCTGCAAAGGGGAATAGTCATGCCATCGAACAGTGAACATTGGGATTCCATATTTTCCGGGCAGGAGGATTCAACGCTCGGATGGTACGAAGAGAACGCATGTCAGACATTGGAATTGCTGGAACACGTGCCCGGCTGGGAGAATTCCACGGTTTTCCTCCCAGGCGCAGGCACTTCGGTGCTGGTTGAAGAACTCTTGTCCCGAGGTGTTGAACACTTGGTCGCCAATGACATCAGCCAAAAGGCGCTGGACACCGTCAAAGACAGGTTAGCCGGAGGAGACAAAAATATCACCTGGCTCTGTCAGGACATCGCCCAGCCCATTCCGTCTTCTGTGCCTGCCATTGATATTTGGATTGACCGTGCGGTGCTGCATTTCTTAATCGATGACGGCGATATCACGCAATACTTTCGCAACCTCTCTTCCGTCCTCAAGCCCGGCGGCTTTGCCTTGTTCGCTGAATTTTCAACGGACGGCGCCGCCAAGTGCGCGGGCCTGTCGCTTCACCGCTATTCTGCGGAGGAGTTGTCCGATCGCCTGGGCCCATCGTTCAGGATGGTCGCCCAGCAGAACTATACCTACATCAATCCCAACGGTGATCCAAGGCCCTATATTTATGCACTCTTCAAGCGCACAGCGTGAGGAAAACAACGTGAGCTTCGCCCACAATCCAAGACCGTCATCCTCGCGAACGCGGGGATCCAGAAACGCGAACGCACAAACCGCCGAAACTCACTGGATTCCCGCGTGCGCGAGAATGACACCGTGCCCTAACAGGCCAAAAATATAGGATTCGTTCGCCCCTTATGCGCTAAATCGACAGGCCCGTTCGCGGGGATCCACTTTGTTACGATGTACACCTGCCGCGTTCTGGAGTCCCACTTTCGTGGGAATGACGTGGGCTTGTTTTTATAGCGGTTTTCGCCGAGCAAGGCACTAAAGAATAATCGAGGAAGACTACCATGAATGAATTGTCCAACGAAGAAACCCATGCGGCGAACGAAAAAGCAACGCCCATCTACGACAGCCTGATTCCCTGGGAAGAAGGCCATCCCACGACCGAGCACTTTGAGGTGGTGGAGACAGGCGACGAGCGGGGCCGAGGTATGAAGAGCAAAACGGCGTTTCAAAAGGGGGCGCTGGCCGCGCGACTTTCTGGCGTAATTACAAGCCACGTCACCATCAACACGATTCAAATTTCACCAACCTTGCATTTCCATGACCCATGGTTCTGTCGCTTCCTGCTCCATAGCTGCGATCCGAACCTTGCCATCGACGTAACGACCCTGGAAGCGCGGGCGACACGGGATATCCAGCCGGGTGACTATGTTACGATTGACTACCGGGCCACCGAAGACAAAATAGAATTTCAGTTCCCCTGCAACTGCGGCGCGGAGAATTGCTGCGGCTGGATGCATGGTCGCCTTGAAAAGCCGAGCAAGGACGGGGCAAATGAATGACCCATGGAATAAGGAATCGCCTGTGTATTTGCAGTGGAAATCTGAAAAACTGGTGTTGATACTGGCCATAATGCTCCTGTGTGGCGCAGCCACAAGCCAGGCATTTGCCGCTGAGGAAAGCGCGCCCTATGACACCTACGCGGACACGTGGGTCGCCACGGATGCGCTGGGCCGCACGCAGCCCGACATAAAAGAAGCAGGTCCGGTCAAGCCCGACAAGTGGGTCGGCATTTTTTATTGGACGTGGCACACGCCCAAAACCGGCGGGCCCAACGACAACACGAAAATCATCGCCGCCGCCGGGGACGGCCCCATTGAATGGCCTCAAAACGGAGCCCCCCATCATTGGGGCGAACCAGAACTCGGCTATTACCTGATGACCGATCCCTTTGTAATTCGGAAACACGCGAGCATGTTGAGTGATGCCGGGGTAGATGTGGTGCTCTTCGACACCACCAACTCGCCCTGGACTTGGAAGAACGAATACGAGGCCTTGTGCCGCGTGTACACCGAGATGCGGGCTGAGGGCAACAAAACACCGGCCATTGGCTTCATCACGCCCTTCTGGAATCCGACCGAAGTCATTAACCGCCTCTGGAAGGACCTCTATCAGCCGGGACGATGGAAGGGCTTGTGGTTCAAGTGGGAGGGCAAACCCTTCATTCTGGCGAACAAAGACTTCATCAAGGATGAGGCCATGCGCGACTTTTTCACCTTCCGCCGCCCCATGCCCGACTATTGGGTGGGACCGGACGGTGTGGACCAGTGGAGTTGGCTTGAGGTCTATCCACAGCACGTTTTCAAAAACAGCCAGGGCGAGGCCGAGCAAATGAGTGTGGGCGTCGCGCACAACGCCCTGTCCGACACCCCCGGCCCCGCGCCCATGTCCCACAAAACCGGTGCCATGGGAAGAAGCTGGCACGATGGCGCAAAAGACGAGCGGGAGGGTGCGGTCAATCTCGGACTGAACTTCGACGAACAATGGAAGCGTGCCCTTGAGGTGGATCCGAAGTTCATCTTCGTCACGGGCTGGAATGAATGGACCGCCGGGCGCTACACGGAATGGAGCAAATACACGGACAAGGATTGCTACTATCCGGGTGGTATCTTCGTAGACCAATACACCCAGGAATACAGCCGCGACTGCGAACCCATGCGCGACGGCCACACGGACAACTATTACTACCAACTGGCGGGTCAGATACGCCGCTTCAAAGGAGTGCGACCCCGGCCCACGGCGAAGGGGGCCAGTGCAATCGTCGTCGACGGCGCTTTCGACGACTGGGCATCCGTAACGCCGGAATTCAGGGACACCATCGGCGACGTGACCCACCGCGACCATCCCGGTTATGGTAGCCTGATCTATCGAAACTACACGGGCCGAAATGATTTCGTCCGCTCGAAAGCGGCCTATGACGGCGAGTATCTGTTTTTCTTCGTCGAAACGATGAAGCCTATCACGCCCCACACCGATTCAAACTGGATGCTCTTGCTCCTGGATACGGACCAAGATGCCGCGACCGGATGGCTGGGGTACGACTTCGTGGTAAACCAGGAAGTCACGAGCGAAACCAAGACCACGGTAAAGGCCTGGCGCAATGGCTCCTGGGAGACCGTAGGAGAAGCGGCGTACCGAGTGAAGGACACCGGCATCGAGATCGCCGTTCCGCGCACGCTTGTCGACGAGAGCAAAGAAACGCCTGCCTTCGATTTCCACTGGGCCGACAATATCCAGGGCTTCGGAGACATCTCTGAGCTGGGTGTCAACGGCGACAGCGCACCGAACCGCCGTTGGAACTACCGCTACACCGTGGAGTAACGTGGCAGGGCCACAACCCAATCGTCACCGTCCGATAGATAGCTCTCTATGGCTTCGTGGTGAAAGGTTCCTTTTCTTTACGGCTTTGCGCCTTTGCGTGCGATCTTTTTTGTTTGGCACGCAAAGGCGCAAAGAGCACGAAGGAGAGATGAAGAACATAAAAACTGCTCTATCGGTGGCCTGAAAAAACAAGAAAACGCCAGGTAGTCGCACAAATATTTCGGGTACGGACAAAAACAATATCGCTATGCCGTGGACAATAGATGGATTCAGAAAACCGCGTTGTGTTTCTCCTCTCTGCGTGCGCCATCCCAATCACTGTCGCCCACTAACGAAACCTGGTTTCCGTAACCGAAGTCTCAAAAATGCCCACCGGAGAACGCCGTAGGCCCGTGTTCCAGTTCACGTACCCCCAGCCGAGATTCCCCCATGTCAAAGTCGTCTCTCTTTTTCGCGATATCCATGGTCCTTTCTTTCACGGTCCACAATCTCGCCCCCGCAGCACCCATAACCGTCGATGGCTCAGTCCTCCGCGATTCGGATGGGCGGCAGGTGCTGCTTCACGGACTGAATATTATCAGCAAAAATCCGAAAGAGGAGTATCTCAGCTGGCATCGCGAATCCGACTATGCCCGCTTGAAGCAATGGGGTATGAACTGTGTTCGCCTCGGCATCCTCTGGGACGGGTTGGAGCCTGAGCCGGGAAGCTACAACGAAGACTATCTGGATGCCATCGAGACGCGGCTCGATTGGGCTGCGGCGCATGGCCTTTTTGTGTTTCTCGACATGCATCAGGATCTCTTCAGCCGACTATACGCCGACGGTGCCCCCGAGTGGGCAACGCTGCACGAAGGCAAACCCCACATAACGGGGGCCGTGTGGAGCGATGCCTACACCTACAGCCAGGCGGTACAGACCGCGTTCGACAATTTCTGGGCCAACGCACCGGCGGCCAATGGTGTAGGAATCCAGGAACGCTACGCCCGGACATGGCGCGTCGTGGCAAAACGCTTCGCTGCGCATCCGGCACTGCTGGGCTACGATCTCATGAACGAGCCCTTCATGGGTTCCGACGTCGTGCCCTTGACGCAAGCCCTGATTCGAAGTGAATTTGCGGGGCGTATGCTGCAACACCTTGGCGAAGCGGAGCAACCACCGGAAAAACTTGCGCTGATCTGGGCGGACGACAACAGCAGACCGCGTATTGTTCAGGCGCTGGAGGATCCCACCCTATACCGCCTTTTCCTGGAAGCACAACAGGATGTAAACCGTACATTTGAGCGCACCAAACTGCAACCCATGTACGAACGGGTATCGCGCGCCATTCGGGAAGTGGATCCAAAAGGCATTCTCTTTCTGGAAACCAGTTACCACTGCAACACGGGAATCCCCAGTGCGCTGGAAGCCATTCGGGACGCAAATGGACAGCGAGACACACAGCAGGTCTTCGCGCCCCATGGCTACGACATTGTGGTAGACACACCGGCCTATGTTCACAGCAGTTCGGCGCGGGTGAACACCATCTTCGAGAATCTCGCCGCCACGCAGCGGCGTCTGCGAATGCCGCTATTGATCGGTGAATGGGGTGCCTTTGGCACAAACGGTCCCGCCATACTACCCGCGGCCCGTATGGTGGTCAAGCACTTGGAACGCTTTGGAGCCAGTGATACCTACTGGCTCTACGAACGGGACCTGGAGCAACGCGCCTACTTTTCCGCACTCCGCCGTCCCCTTCCCCAGCGTATTGCGGGCACCTTGGTCTCCTACAAGAGCCGACCCGAAACCGGTGCCTTCACCTGTACTTGGAAGGAAGATCCCTGCGTCAGCGCTGCAACCCTCGTCTACCTTCCGGGGCGCTATGCAAAGGCTACGCCCACCGTGAGTCCGGCGAATCCCCCCTATACGATCCAAGCCCTCGAAAACGCGATCCTGCTGAGTATCCCGCCCACAGGAAACACGATTACGCGAACACTCTCCATCGCTGCGCCATAATTCCCCATCCCAAGTTGGCATCAGCTATACTGGGCCACACGCAGTGACTACGGTAACACGCACGAAGTACCAGTTCGTGCAGGAGAGCAGCGAGCGCAATGGAAGCACACAAACATGTCTACAGCAATATCCTGACCCCCCTCCTCTTTCTGGAGCGTAGCGCTGCGGTCTTTCCCGACCGGGTGGCCGTCGTACATGGCGACCAGCGCCACACCTACCGGGAATTCAACGAGCGGGTAAATCGACTGGCTTCAGCCCTCAAGCTCAACGGACTGAAAAAGGGAGACCGGGTGGCCTGCCTGCTCCCCAACATCCCCGCCATGCTGGAAGCCCATTTTGCCATTCCCCTGGCGGGCGGCATTATCGTGCCCATCAACTACCGCCTCTCCGCCCAGGAAATCCAGTACATCCTCGAACACTCGGGCGCATCCTTTCTCCTGGTGGATACCGAGTTCCACCCGCTGGTCTCCGACCTCGACGACACGGTGCCCGAGCTAAAACACATCATTCACATAAGCGACGATCCCGCCTATCCCGCGCCGGACGGCACCGCTTATGAAGATTTTCTCCAGGAGGGCAGTCCCGATACCATCCCGTGGGTCGTTGGCGATGAATATGACGACATCGCCATCAACTACACCAGCGGCACGACGGGAAAGCCCAAAGGGGTTACCTATTGCCACCGGGGCGCGTACATCAACGCGGTGGGCGAAATCGTGGAAACGGAAATGACCCCCGACTCAAAATTGCTCTGGACCCTGCCCATGTTTCACTGCAACGGCTGGTGCTTCACCTGGGGCGTGGCCTTTATCGGTGCCACCCACGTATGCCACCGCAAGTTCGAACCGGGTGCTGCCTGGCGGGCCATCGAAGCGGAAGGCGTTACCCACTTCAACGGGGCACCGGTGGTCCTCATTGCCATGGTAAACCACCCCGACGCGCCCGAGCGTTTTGCTCATCCCGTCACCATATGCACGGCGGGCGCGCCTCCCTCCCCCAGCATCATCCAGACGGTCACGGAGATGGGTGCCCACATCCTCCATCTCTACGGCCTCACCGAAACCTACGGCCCCTACACCGTCTGCACGTGGCAGCCCGACTGGCACAAGCTCAGTTTCGAGGCCCAGGGCAAACTCCTCGCACGGCAGGGCGTGGGCTACGCTGTGGGCGGCCCTACCCGCGTGGTGGACGAACACATGAAGGACGTGCCCGCCAATGGCGAGATCCTGGGCGAGGTGGTCATGCAGGGCAACATGGTCATGAAAGGCTACTGGAAGGACCCCGAAACCACCGCCACCGCTTTTCGCGGCGGCTGGTTCCACAGCGGCGACGTGGCCGTCATGCACCCCGACGGCTACATCGAGTTGCGGGACCGCAGCAAGGACGTGATCATCTCTGGCGGCGAAAACATCTCCTCCATCGAGGTGGAGCAGGTAATCTACCGCCATCCCGCCGTGCTGGAATGCGCCGTCATCGGTGCGCCCCACGAGAAATGGGGCGAAACCCCAAAGGCCTACGTCACCCTGAAAAAAGGCCAGGAACTCACCCAGGACGAACTCATCGCCTTCTGCCGTGAAAACATCGCCCACTTCAAGGCCCCCACCAGTATCGAATTTGGCCCCCTGCCCAAAACCAGCACCGGGAAGATACAGAAATTCAAACTGCGCGATGAGGATTGGGCGGGCAGGGAGAAGCGGATTCAGGGATAAGGCGGATTGCTCGTCCCCACGCTCCGCCTGGGAATACAGGTTTCTACGCTCTGTGTCGAAGAGTCGGGCGCAACACTCGATTCATCCCGGAACACCCAGCATCTAACACAAGCGTCCCTACGCAGAGCGTAGGAATATGCATTCCCAAGCAGAACGTGGGAACGAGGAAATCCTTGTCCATCCAGGCGAGGGACGGGGTGCCTGCACTGGTGCGTGGATTACTGAACGCCCCCCGTGTCAGGTCGGTACAAGCGAATCGGGACATGCCCTGCGAATTGGGCAAAGTCTTTGTCCGCCGTATAAATGGCCAATTCATGTCGCACGGCAGCGGCACAAATCAGAAAGTCCGTGTTTGACCCTTGAATCCCAACCGCACGGCACGCATTGAAGTACGATGCCGCCCGCACATAATCCGCCGCCCCCAGCGGGAGATCAGGAAAGGCCTCCAGCTTGGTTGAAAGCTGCTCAAATGTCCGCTTATCCCCGATACCGGAAAGCAGCTCCTGGCGCACGGCTCCGATTAGGTGCGCACGATCTTCGCGGATGAGCTGCCCCAGCATATCGAGGTGCTTCCCCGCACGGGGTGACTTGCGGCGCAGCGCCAAGGACCAGATGCTGGTATCCACCAGTACCCTCATGATCGTTTCCGCTGCTTCTTGTAGTCGTAGTCTGGATCGTAATCAATCGTACCGAAGAGCTCCAGGATCTGGAGCCGCTTCAGATAGCCGATATAGGACTCCAACGCCACAGTCACCGCCTCCCTCTTGGTACGGTGCGCACCAAGCTGCACGGCCTCTTCGATAAGGTTGTCATCCAATTGCAGGTTGGTCGCCATCGAACACCTCCACACCAATTATCACACATTAACATGTGTCGGTCAAGCGGATCTTTCCCTGGGGGCCTGTATCCGATCTTAGCGTCAGCGACCACGCCGCATAGGGAGGTATCTCTCAGGACACCCTCCCGGTGTTTTGCTCGTTCCCACGCTCTGCCTGGGAATGCAGGTCTCGACGCTCTGCTTCGAAGAGTCGGGTGTAACGCTCGATTCATCCCGGAGCACCCAGCATCTAATACAAGCTCCCTACGCAGAGCGTAGGTAAACGCATACCCAAGCAGAGCGTGGAAACGAGGAAGATGGTGTTCGCTTGTGATTCAAGAAACACCTTCGGGTGCCACGGTCAAGCCCGGTAGGGCTTGCCCGTGCATAACACCCCTACTTCAATTCCTTCACCTTGATATTCCTAAACCAGATGGGGGCACCCGCGTGTTTTCCCTGGAAGCCAATGCGGCCCTTGGTCGGCAAGGTACATGCGGCCTTGGATAGCCATCCGGGAACGTCCGAACCGTCGGGATTCTTCTTCGCCGAGGTGTACTTCGTCATGTCCATGGACGTGACATGCTCGCCGTTCAGCACCACGTCCACCTGACTGTCTTTGCAGGTGATGGTGTAGTGGTT
The DNA here is from genome assembly GCA_024280935.1 of Candidatus Hydrogenedentota bacterium. Lineage (GTDB taxonomy): Bacteria > Hydrogenedentota > Hydrogenedentia > Hydrogenedentales > JAEUWI01 > JAEUWI01. Next base: position 7,187 of record JAJRPE010000531.1, on the reverse strand, counting down.
CCACTCGCCCGCAGGCTTACCCGCCTGTTTTTTGGGCGCAACATGGCCGAAGATCCCGCCGCAACGCCAATTCTCCGGGCCGTCCTTCCACTTATCCGCGAAGTCATCCTGCACCTGCACCTCCAGGGAATTCGGAATCCAGTTGTCCATGTCGCTGCAATACACGACGACCCCGCTGTTGGCCCCCGCCCCCATCTTGAATTCCAGATCCAAAATGAAATTGTCGTAGTCGTGGTCGCTCCAGATAGCCTGATCCTCGCTCGCCGTAATCTCACCATCCTTCACCGTCCACACCCCGTCGGGCTTCACCGCGTTGGACAGGTCGTCTTTGAACAGGGGCGTGAAATCGGCGGTGTCGGGATGACCGAGTTTTTCGGGGGCGGCGGCCTGGGAAAGACCGCAAAATAGGATGAGAGTCAAGGCAAATGACAGTGTCTTCATGGCGGGACTCCAATACGGGTTGAACCATCGCTACGATCATCGAAGATGCCTCGTAGCATAAACCATCCCACGGAAGGGCGCAAACGGCGCGGGACAGTATCCCGAAAGTAAAATAGTGCCGTCAATGCAAAAGCGCTCTCACAAGCCCGACACTAGGGTCGAAGACGCGCCGGAGGCGGGTGACTGTACAACGCCGGGGCCTGCTTGCATAACTTCGACGCAGAGCGCCGGACAGGCATTCCCAAGCAGAGCGTGGGAACGAGGTTCTGGAATATATTCCCTGCCACCCTGGTCCGAAGAAAATCACAGGCGGGATGCCCATGCCACCCTATCCCCCAAAAAAAACGGCGCGAGCCGTCGATTGACGGCCCGCACCGTGATACGTGCGTAGTATGTCTGCTTAGATCAACGCGCTCTTTTCTTTGATCTCGTGGTTCAGGATTCGGTCATTCTCGCTGTAATCGACTTGCACATCAATGATATGTACCCCCGTATCATTAAGACACTTCTCAAGAATTGGCACAACCTCAGCGGCTGACTCCACGCGGTGGCCGCTGGCACCGTAGGCCTCGGCATACTTGACGAAATCGGGATTGCCGTAGTCGAGGCCGTAGTTCTCGAAGTGCATGTTGGCCTGCTTCCACTTGATCATGCCGTAGGCATCGTCGCGCAGGATAAGGACGACCAGGTTCATCTTGAGGCGAACGGCCGTCTCGATTTCCTGGGAGTTCATCATGAAGCCGCCGTCGCCGCAAATCGCCAGGACTTTCTTGTCTGGAAAAACCAGCCGCGCCGCCATCGCCGAAGGCAGCCCCGCGCCCATGGATGCCAGGGCGTTATCGAGCAGGACGGTATTGGGGCGGTGGGCTTTGTAGTTGCGTGCGAACCAGATTTTATAGACACCGTTGTCGAGGGCGATGATACCATCGGAGGGCATCATCTTGCGCACATCAGCGACGAGACGCTGGGGATAAACAGGAAACCGGTCGTCGTCGGAACCTTCCAGAATATTGGCTTCCACGTGTTCTTTGACGGTCTGAAAGCGCGCAAAATCCCAAGCCGATTGCGTTGTAATGCCTTCCTTGAAACGCCAGATGCTGTTGGCGATATCGCCCACCACTTCCAACTGCGGGAAGTAGACCGGGTCCACCGCAGCGGAAGTAAAGTTGACGTGAATCACCTTGCGGCCTTCTTTGCCCATGAAGAAGGGTGGCTTCTCTATCACATCATGACCAACATTGATAATAAGATCCGCCGCTTCGATAGCGCGATGCACAAAGTCGTTGGCGGAGAGGGCCGCGTTGCCCATGAAGAGGGGATCCCGTTCATCCACCACGCCCTTACCCATCTGGGTAGTAAAAAAGGGAATACCGGTCTTATCGATAAACTCGCGGAGCATCTTGGAGGTCAACTTGCGGTTGGCCGCCGCGCCGATAAGGAGGAGGGGGCTTTTCGCCGCCTCAATCATCTCGATGGCAAAACGGATGGCCTTGTCTTCCGCCGTAGGACGACGCACACGGCTAATCTCCAGCAGGTGCGCATCGGTCTGCTCGGCGGCCACGTCTTCCGGCAATTCCAGGTGGGACGCGCCGGGGCGTTCCTCTTCCGCCATCCGAAATGCCTCGCGCACGCGTGCCGGTATGTTGTTGCCGCTCACCAGTTGTCGGGTGAACTTGGTGATGGGGCGCATCATATCCACGGCATCAATAATCTGGAAGTGGCCCTGCTTACTTTTCTTCACCGGCTTCTGCCCGGTAATCATCACGATGGGCATGCCGCCAAGCTGCGCGTAGGCGGCGGGCGTAACCAGGTTCGTGGCACCGGGTCCGAGGGTGCTCATGCAAACACCCGCCTTCCCCGTGAGACGCCCGTAGGTGGCGGCCATAAAGCCGGCCGCCTGCTCGTGACGCGTCAGTATCAACTCAATGTTCGAATTGCGAAGCGAATCCAGCAGATCGAGATTCTCTTCGCCGGGTATACCAAAAACGTACTCGACGTCTTCGGCCTCCAGCGCTTTCACGAACAGGTCCGATGCTTTCATAACGGTGTCTCCTCAAGGCCACATAAGGGGCACGCGGGACTTTCCTGATTCCGCGCACTGCTGCACTCTACCACGGATGAGTAAACCAAGGACACTCCCCGTTTATTTCCCGCTTCGCCCGACTCATGGCAAAGCCCAGTCACCATAACAGAACGCCCAGCCATGGGCAACCCGTATTGAAACAAAAAACGCGCCAGCGACGTTTTAAGGTCACTGGCGCGTGATAGTTAATGGCGGAGACGACGAGACTTGAACTCGCGACCTCCGGCGTGACAGGCCGGCGTTCTAACCAACTGAACTACGCCTCCGCATTAAGAGCACGTTGTGCTCCCCCGCTAAGGGAGCCGTACTATAGCATTTAATCTTCACTTCGTTCAAGCATTTTTTGCAACTCTCATTGATAAACAGGCATCTTTCAGAAGAAGATATTCATCCCCCGACGGAGCCATCTTCGGATACGATCAAATCGCTGCCCACAGGCCATGTCTTTCCAGCGCTCTTCGCCACAAACTCATCGCATGTCCGTGCAAACAAGGGGCTAATCTCAATGGCAATCGTCGCCTTTCCGTTAGCATCACGCGGCACGGACGAGCCGCTGGCATCCAACCACTTGGCCCAGAAGTTGGTCATGCTCTCCCGGGCAGCCACAACCGAATTGTCGCCTTCAAATTGCTTTGTGGGCGTGTATTCTCCGGGCGGCTCGATTTCGAGGGCCACCGGTTCATGCGTAGCCATGCGCAGTGCATCAAAAACGAAGGTTTCAAATTTGTAGCCGTTGGGGGATTCGGGCGCGACGCGCTGCCCCCCTTCATCGATAAAGGGGATTTTCTTGTGGGCAAGGTGCCAGGGAAACTGGTCAAAGTTATCGTAAACCCGCTGTACGAAATCCACGGACAGGATGTGTATCGCCGGATTCCCCGCGTAGTAGACCACATTCCCGTTCGCATCGGTCTCCAAGAGCTGGGGATAGATATCCAGTTCGCTGTATTCGATGACGTGATACACGCCATCACATAGACAATGGACACCCACCGCTTCCCGGGGCTTGTGCTTGCGATGATTCTTGGACGACATCTCGGCGTTGGCCTGAAGGTGGTAGCCAATGAAATAGGGGTCGGCAACTTTTACCGCCCAGTTGTCCACCTGAAAATAACACAAGGTGTCGATGCCACGATTGCGAGCATCGTCCAACACCTTATGCTCCACCATAGCCTGAATGCATCCGCCGTGGCCGTTGGGATTCATGGCCAAATGATCCCGGTCCTCCAGCATAAACTTGCCTTGGTCATCTACACACGGGACCATGTGCTGGGTAATAAAGTAGACATCATCGGAATTAAGGCCGAAGTATTCGTTCGTTTCGAAAAAGGACTGGGTCGCTGGACCATTGGCCTGGCTCACCATGATATACCAAGGCAGGACGCAGTCATAATGGCGTTGCAGGTTGATGATTTTCTCGGCGTGGTACTGAAACAGCGTTTTCCCAGTCAGACCACCGATGGGATAGGAACCCTTGGGGCCATCAAAGCCAAGACGGGTGCCTTGCCCGCCCGCAACGAGAAAAAGACCCACACGCCCGTCGCGCAGGGCCTGTTCTCCCACGGCCAGGGCTTCCTGGGCATCAGGCCGCGCCGGGTCCACCACGGGGATAACCGGAACCGGCTCAATCCGCTCAAAGGGTTCTGCCTTGGGTGTGTTCTTGACCCACGTATCGACGAGTCTATTCATCAAGGAAAAATCGACTTGGCTCAAGTCACCCAGCAGACGCTCACGGCCCCCGCCATCCAGTTCATCCCAAAACCGAAACACTTGGTCCTGTTTGAATTTTCCCACGGCTTCACGAAGCTGTTGTTCAATTGGATTCATTCGAAACCTATCTCTCTCAACCCGTTGGTTTACAGCCCATTCGATTTAATTCCAAAGAGCTGGCAAGGGCGGCCACGCCCAAAGCCCCTCGGGATTGTGCCCGTTGCCGGAGAAGCCCCGGGCTGCTTCCTCTCGAAGACGACACCTGCTACCGTACTTTTCCGGGTTTAAGGAAAACACCAATATCCTCAGTAAAGGTTTCGCCATTCACCTGCACCTCCACCACCAAGACTTCGTCAAACATGAGAATCTTCGGAGGCGTGCCCGAATAGGTAACGTCAACAAACACCTCGTTTGGTGACGTGCCCGGCGAGGCAGTGGCGACGAGTTGGTCGCTGCCCGTTGAAATTCCCTTAATCTCAATGGGCATCGCCGCAGAGAATGTAAATCGAGCGTGATAACCACTCCCATCCTTGGCTGGCTCCAACGCCGCGTATTCCGGGTAAATCGGCGTAACCGCATAGGGGGCAATAACCGTTCCCGTGAATGTAATTCGGTGTCGATTGGCACGCTTAATATTGGTGATCAAGGTTGCGTACCGTGTGAAGGGACCCGCAGGCATGTTGGCAGCAAAGGTAAAGACCAGCTCAAACTCTTGTCGCCCAGGAGTCTTCCACTCCCCTTCTGGCACATCTTCAACCGAAGATGTAACCGCTGAATCCCCGGAATTGTAGCCCGCCGGCAAGAGAATCTTCAATTCCGTTACGTTTACCGTCCGCTCAATAAGCTGACGAAATCGAAGCCGCTTCTCATAGACTTTTCCCTTGGGAATGTCGCCCAATTCAATCTCATCCGGCCCGAAGTCGTATTCCGGGTCAACCTGTGCTATCACCTTAACTTCCACCACCGGGCGCGCCGGGTCGGTCGAGACTATGGAAAGAACTTTTTCCGAATGAAATCCGGGAATCCGGCGCGGATCAATAACAACATCAATCCAAGCCTCTTTTCCCCCTTGAATAAGCGAGTTGTCAGGCGTGACCGTTCCCTGGGTACAGGCGCAGGTTGTGTCTATTTTCGTTATTTTCAATGGCAAACCGCCATCATTGTAGATTTTGAGTCGCTTATGCGCCAGCGCATCATGCGCAATAACTCCCACATCAAAAGTCTCTGTTTCAACACGGATCTTAGCCACATCCCCCATGGGGCCATCAATGGAGGGCATCGTTCCGATATCAATATCCCCCGCCTTTTTCTCGATCGACAGGTTCTCCAGAAAATCATCGGTTGACTCGTACTTCGGCTCCGCGCAACCGGCAAGGAGCAGCACGGCGCTCGACAAGAGGGCGAAGGGTAAAATAAGGGCAGTGGCAGAGAATGTGCGCATCGTCTACTCCGTCTTGAATCGTACGCCATAGGTTAGTTCAGACTCCACCAGCGACCTGGAGAGCTGATCATAGACAACATCTGTCACGGTGCAGTCCAGTTCCATGCCCAGGAGCAGGGCACCCACGACAGGCTCATAAATAGGCATCACCAACCGCGCACCGGGACATTCGCGGTGAACCCCCATCTGGAGGGCATCCACAAGGACAGGACTCTGTCCCTTGAACACACTTCCAGCCATAACGACATCAAAGGCGCTGCGTTCCATACCCAGGCGTCGAATGGCCGCATTGACCATTTGCGCCAAGTATCGGCCCCCCCACTCCAGAATATCGCATGCAATGCCGTCACCTTCCCAGGCCGCGTCAAAGACCAGCTTGGCCATGGGCTGCAAATCACTGTAGGTAATTTTGCCATAGTACATTTCATGAAACAACTCCTCGATATCGCCGCAACCGGAGCGCTCAACAAACTTATCGGTCATCAAGGTAGGCCCAGTCACACCGTCCCGAGCGCGCCACACAGCCTTCAATCCCTGAATCCCAATAGAAGAACCACTCACCCGGTCACCGTAGTCTTCGCTGATGCCACCAATGCGCGTCTCCTTGCCATCGGGATTCACCCCCGCGCAAACACAACCGGTACCACAGGCGATTACGACACCAAAGGGGTCGCGGGTTCCACCTCGCAAACCACCCATGGAGTCATTTCGAAGCACACGCGGGATCTTGCCAAACAGTGGCGTAAAAAGCTCCCGCTCAAGCATCACATAGTCTTCTGGAATGTCGGCACCCGCCACCCCCATCCCGATTCCGTCGATATCACGGAGAGAAAGCCCCGCCGTGGCGAGCGCTCCATCCACCGCCATACGAATCTCTCGGGCAGCGGAATCCACGCCATAGCCCTCGTAGTTGCCAGTCCCCCCACTGCCAAAGCCCTTAATCTGCCCTTGATCGCCGCCGATCAGGCAAAACGTCTTGGTCCCACCTGCATCCAGTCCCAGGTAGTTGGCCATGAAATCCGTTCCCTCTCCATTTCAACACAGCAAAGCGAAGCACACCCATGAGAAACGCGGGAATCATGTTCCCGCGTTCTGTCATATCTCACCAAATAAGCGATAGCGTTACAATAGAGCAACGCGAATTCACCATCGATATGCCACTAATTTCCACTCAACTTCGCGAGGTCAGATTCCGCCTGACGCGCCGCGCTGGACGTGGGATATTTCTCGATTACTTCCCGGAGAAGCTCCTCTGCCTCTGCATTACGCCCCAGTCGCGACAACGCCACTGCCTGGGACTGCATCGCCTGGGATACCTTGGCGTTGTTATCCGTATAGTCAGTCCGAACTTTTTCAAAGGCACCGACCGCCTCTTGGTATTGCTCCAACTTGAGATAGCAACGCCCTTGCCAGTAGTGCGCATTGCCGGCAAGTTCAGATTGAGGATAGCGCGCCAGAAAATCAGAGAACAAACGCAAAGCCTCTTCATAGTCGTTGCTCATCCAGACTTTCTGG
>JAJRPE010000530.1 GCA_024280935.1 Candidatus Hydrogenedentota bacterium | reverse complement strand
TTCGACTTCGTGAAGGGCACGGACACCGAGGAGCGGGTAGGCCCCAAACGTGCGACCCAGGCCGGGCTGGTCTCGCCGAAGACCATGCTCATCGCCACGATCATCGTGTTCGCGCTATCCTTCGTGCCGGGAGCCTATCTCATTGTCCGGGGCGGCTGGCCCTTCCTTGCCATCGGCGTGGTTTCCGTGATTTGCGGCATCCTTTATACGGGCGGACCCTATCCCCTGGGCTACCTGGGACTGGGCGATCTCTTCGTGCTCGTCTTCTTCGGGCCGGTGGCCGTGGGCGGCACCTACTATGTGCAGGCCCTCACGCTTCCGACCGACGTATTGGTGGCGGGTCTCATGCCGGGTCTCTTCTCAACGGCGATTCTTACGGTCAACAACCTCCGGGATGCGGACACCGATGTACGCACGGGGAAAAAGACCCTGGCGGTGCGATTTGGCAAACCTTTCGCCCGGCTGGAGTATCTCTTCTGCGTGATCGTGGCGGGGGGGGTGTTGCCCCTCTATCTTTGCATACATTCCGGTGGACACTGGCCCGCGCTTACGTCTCTGGCCGCCATGGCCTTGGCGGTGCCCCTGCTCCGCAACGTCTTTTTATCACAGGACGGCGAAGTGCTTAACGACACCCTGGCGGGCACGGGCAAGCTCCTCCTCGTCTTCAGCGTTCTGTTTTCCATCGGGTGGCTCTGGTGAAGATCAGCGCAGCAGAAATATTCCAATACGCCCTCGACCTTGACTCCCCCATACCAATGCGCGATGGCCCCCTTACGACCCGCAGCGGTTTCCTGCTCAAACTCTATGATGCCGAGGGACACGTTGCCTGGGGCGAGGCCGCACCCCTGCCCGGCTTCAGCCGCGAAAACCTTGACACCTGCCGCAGCACCCTCGTGGAAGCCGCCGAATCGCTGATGGCACGAGGCGACGTAACCGACGATGGCGCGCTGGGCGAACTTCCTGTTTTTCAGTCAACGGAGGCCTTCAGTGCCGCCTATTTCGCGGTGGAATCGGCTTGGCGGCAGTTGGTGGCTACAAAGACAAACACCCTCCCCTGGAAAGCGCGCTCTCGCTTTCGGGACGCAAGCCTACTGCTGAATGCCCTCCTGACCGGCGATGAAGATACCATCCGACAACAGGCAGAGCACGCCGTTGCTACAGGCTATCAGGCTGTCAAACTCAAAGTGGGTCGGGCGAAAATGGCCGATGACTTGCGTCTCGTGGAAATGGTTCGTGACATTATCGGACCTAAGATAGAGCTTCGCCTGGACGCCAACCAGGCCTGGAGTCTGGAGGATGCCATTCTCTTCGGAAAGGCTGTGCGCCGCGCCAGAATAAGCTACATCGAAGAGCCCTGCGCCTCGCCCTTCGACCTGCCGGCCTTCCAGGAAGCCACCGGTCTTCGCTATGCGGTGGACGAGTCCATCCGAACCCTACACGATCTTATTCAAGGGAGGGACCGGCCCGGTCCCTTCGCCGATCTGCCCGTGCTTCAGGTCGTGCAACGGGCGAAGGCCATTATCTGGAAACCCACCCTGATTCACTCGCCCGAATTGGGCAAGCTCCTGTTTGAAGAATCCCGCCCCGGACAAACACGAATCCTTGTGATTACCGGCTCCTTTGAGACGGGCATCGGAACGGCCGCACTGGCAAACTACGCCGCACTCTTTTCCTCACCCGGTGTTCCCGTTGGCTTGGACACCTACCGCTGGATAGATCCCGATGTGCTGGAACAGCGCTTGCCCCTCAATGGCGGCGTGGTGGATCTCAAAGCCATCAACGAAGCGAGCAAGACCGTCGACGAATCCCGCCTCACCCGGATTTGGCCCCGTTGATGGATAACTATTGGGTTATAGAGAACAGGAGACTAATGGAATGTCAGCCTACCTGAAACACGTGCAGCCCCCAAGGACTGACGCACCTATATTCACCCGGAAATATCGTGCGAACGCTGGTGATCCGTTCATCGCTCCAACCGCAGAATGCATACGAAAAGGGGTGTGGCTGTCCCGTCGTCAACAAGAAAAACCGCCGCGCATTGCGCCAACAACGGGACAGCCACGGACATTCAAGCATTCCCCTTCGGCCCATTGCATATTCACAGTAGCCCCCGGCACTCTCCGTTATCGTCGGGCAAGGTCCGTGTCAGTCCCTTCGCAGCCCCAACTCCACACGCCGACTGAACGCCTGCCAGAAAACTCGTCATCAGCAAGACAGCCACGGACATTCAAGTACTTCGCTTCGGCCCATTGCATTTTGGTATTAGCTCCCGGAAAACTCCCTCCTCACCGGGCGAGGTCCGTGTCAGTCCCTTCACAAACCCGCCTTCACACGCCGACTGAGCACCTGCCAGAAAACTCGCCATCCGCAAGGCGCACAGACCGATGAACACCACCCTCTGCCCCGTCGCCCGTTGGGGTAGAGAAGCGCCCGAGCGCATCGCCCTGAAAACCCAGAGCGAGACGATTTCCTATGCGGAGTGGGATGAACAAATCGGCACTTACGTAACGGCACTCGCAAAGCACGGTGTCGGTGCGGACCAACGGGTCGCCCTGTGCCTCGAATGCAGCGTGGATTACCTGACCGTGCTGATGGCCCTCTTCCGCCTCGGTGCGGTGGCGTGCCCCATCAACCCGGCCTTTCCCGATGCCTATCGCACGGCCCGTCTAAAACGACTGAACTGCCACCACCGTATCGTGGACGGGGAAATCCCAGTAGGAAAGTCTTGTATTCCCGTGGAAGGATTGTTTGAGGAAACATGCCCTGCTGCCACAGCAACAGCGTGGAAACTCGACACCCCCGCAACTATTATCTTCACCTCCGGCAGCACGGGCGAACCCAAGGCCGCCGTACTCAGCCTGGGCAATCACCTAAGCAACGCAAAGGCTTCCAATGCCAACATTCCCTTGGAGGCGGGCGATGTCTGGCTCCTCTCCCTGCCCCTCCATCACGTGGCGGGTCTCGGTATTCTCTTTCGCTGCATCCAGGCGGGCGCGACCATTGGGATTCCCGGAACGGACGAATTACTCGAAGAGGCCGCCGAAGCCCTTGGGGCCACCCACTTCTCCCTGGTGGCGCGCCAGTTGGCCCGTTTGCTGGATTCGCCCACTGGCACGGCGGTTCTTTCGCGGGCCAAGGGTATTCTTTTGGGCGGCAGCGCCGTCCCCGCCGCACTCCTCGCGTCGGCCCACAAACGCGGCCTCCCCATCCACACCACCTACGGCATGACCGAAATGGCGACCCAGGTCACCACGACACCCCTTGGAGTGGGCTTGGAAACGCTATGTACATCGGGACAGCCTCTGGTATCGGGTACCGTCCGCATTGGTGCCTCGCTCTTTGAGAGCGACCACAAAAATCAAGATAATTCATCGTCATTCCCACGAACGTGGGAATCCAGAACGCAGACAGGGAAACCCGAGACGGCACTGGATCCCCACGTTCGTGGGGATGACGGTCTCCGCTCCAAGGTTGCGGGCGACACCCACAGTGGTGGTACCGGCATCATCAAAGTCAACGGTCCCTGTCGCTTCCTGGGGTACTGGGAACACGGCGCGTTGCGTGCGCCTTTTGATGGCGAAGGCTGGTTCACCACGAGCGATCTGGGCTACCTCGATGACCTTGGCAATCTTCACGTCACCGGGCGTGCGGACAACATGTTTGTATCCGGCGGTGAAAACATTCAGCCCGAGTGCGTGGAGCACGCCCTCTGCAACATCGACGGAATCACTCAGGCAGTCGTTGTGCCCATCCCCCACCCGGAGTTTGGCGCTACCCCTGTGGCCTTTGTGGCAGATGCCAAAGGCCACACACTGGCCCAGATTCAGGAGGAACTCCAGGGCATTCTGCCAGATTACCAACTCCCCCGACACCTGCTTCCCTGGCCCAACGCCCTCGCTCACGAAGGCATGAAAATCGACCGAGCAGCATTCACCCGCGAAGCAAAGGGGGTCGGGCTTTCCAGCCCGACATAAAGGGCGCGTCGGCCATAATAACCCCGCATCAGCACGTGCAGCCACTCAAAGCGCGAACAAAAAACATCCCCTGCCTTGGACAATCAAAGTGTCACCACAAATACCAAGTGCCATTTCAACACCCGCCGTGCGCTTTATGTCGGGCAGGAATGCCCACCCCCCTTGCCCCCGGCACCCAAATCACAGCCCGTCGGAACAAGTCTTGTCCCTGTGCCACTACAACTCCAAGTCAATAAAGCGCCAGAAATTCCCGCCAAGGAGTTGCTCGGCATCGCGCTTTATCTCGGCATCGCTCACCACCCAACCTGCGGCCACGAGATCGGCGTATTTGTGGCGAAGCACTTTGGCGATGATCTCGCGGGAGTGGCTCCACTTATAGATGACCTGATCGAGAACCCGCGCGTCGGAGTGCTGGGGAATGATGGACGGCCCGAGCATCTCCAGGCGCATCTCTGTCATCTCCTGGATGATACTGGGGGTGTTCAAGAACCACCAGCAACCAAAGAGAAGCATATTGCGAAATTTTCGCGCCGTGACGCAAAGGGTATGCTGGTCCTCCCGCGACAGGGTCGTCACCATGAATTTGTTCTGGGGATACTTCGCGCAAATGTATTCCAGCGAATCGAGTCGGGACGGCTTCACGCTGTCACCCGCGAGGCGAAGCTGGGGATTAACCTGGCGCGTGACACCAATCATCATGGCGAAGGGAATGTTGAATTCCCGCGCCACGGGGATAATGCATTCCTCGATGATCACGGCGCGGGGCGAATCTTCGGGCAGGGTAAAATCGGGAGGCAGGGATACGGCCATATAGAGGGCCTTGAAGCGCTTAATCCAGTCCGTTAGGAAGCGCCGCACCTCGGCCTTGCTTTTGTCGTTGAGGGAGCCTTCCACATCGTAGCCCCACCCCTTCAACATTTCGTAACTGCTCCCCCAGGCATTGAGGAGTGGGTCAATGCGTAGCACCCCATGGAGACGCTCGTCGGTCTGGTAGTCGCCCTCCCAGACGGGGCGTTCCAGCGGGTCAAAGGGGTCGTTGGTCATGACGGCGCACTTGAGGCCGGCCACCTTGAAGACGCGGTCCATGTGACTGGCCGTCTCCTGGGCCGCGAACCACGCGCGGTAGTCCTTCAGGTTGCGGCTGGAAACATCGAGTCCCAATTCATCGAGTACCGTGATAACGCCACGGCAGGCCTCGCTTATGGGACTGTTCTCGATAAAAAGGGTCTGCCAGATCACCTCCGCCTGCTGGGGCTTGCTTAAGGCCCAAAATTGCTCATAGGGCATATCGGAGAGCCGGAAAAATTCCGCGACCAAGTAGTGGTAGGTCAGGAGTTCATCAATGCCCCAGAGCAAGAGGTCACCGAAATCCGGCGCATAGATGTGGGTGTGCATATCCGTAATGAGGGTCTTCTTGACCGCATTGTTCACGGCAGCACGCAGCCCGACGGCATCGTTTCGGCTAAAGGTTTTTTTGGTTTCGCTCATGTTATGCTCGATCCCTGTTTGTGCACATCCGCCGACAACGACGAAGAACTCATGTCCTGATCACTTATTTTGCGAGCGTTCGCGGGCCACGATAAGGGTGCCACCCTCACACGCAGCCGGTGCCCGGCTAAGTTTGCGGGTGTGGGTTCAGCGAAACTCTCTGCATTATCACTTGCACAGAGAACGCACGCGCCCACCCCACACAGTTTTTCTTGCTGGCGTAACGCTTGTCCAAGTGACCTGCACCCTTAAACTCCCCCGCTTCGCTCCTCCGTGTAAGGGTGGCACCCGCAGGTTGTTTTTTGTGACTGAGCCATCCGTGTCGTAAACGCCTACGCTTTTTCTTCGTTCGCCAATTCCACAACTCAATCACTTCACAACAAAGCGACCAAAGGAATCGCTCTGGCGTGTCTCAAAGGTCCCATCTTCACCATGCAGCACGAACATGACCGGCAGCTTCAGCCGTTCGGCGACTTCCATGCCCTTTTCCGGCCCCAAGACCATCATGGCTGTCGCATAGGCATCCGCCAGGGCGCAGCGCTCGTGCAGGACGCTTGCCGAGGCCAGCGCGTGGTCAACGGGCTTTCCGGTCGCTGGGTCGATGGTGTGTGAAATTCGCTTCCCATCGATTTCGTAGAAGTTTCGGTAATTGCCCGAGGTGGCCAGGGAAATATAGCTGAGGCCCACGACTTCCTGGAGCACGCGGCCTTCGCTTACCGGTTTTTCAATCGCGATATTCCAGGGAACCCCCGCAGCATTGAGGCCCGAGCAGCGCACTTCGCCCCCCACCTCCACCATGAAGGCATTCAGGTTGCGGGACTTCAATAACTCGGCGACGAGATCAACAGCGTAGCCCTTGGCGATGGCAGACAAATCGCAATAGACCCCTTTGGCGCTCTTCCGAACCGAATTCGTTAAGCTATCCAATTCAATCTTGTCAGGACCCACGAGTTTCCGCAGCGCAGCCAGCTCTTCTTCGGTGGGCGGATTCTCCAGTGCAGTGGGCCCGAAGCCCCAGGCATTCACCAGGGGGCCTACCGTAATGTCGAAAGCCCCCTCCGTCTCGCGATTAATCTCCAGCGCCAATTGGAGCATGGCGAAGGTCTCCGCCGACAGGGGCACATAGACGCCGCCCGGTGCCTGATTCAGCCTGGATATTTCTGAATCGGCCTTGTACGTGGACATTTTCCCGTCGACATGCTTCAAGGCGTGCTCGATGGCCTCCGCCGTCGACGCGGATGCCACATCGCTCAACTCGGCCACCACGGTGATGTGGTAGGTGGTGCCCATGATGCCGCCCTCGAAGGAGACGGTCTCCCGGGCCACGTTCTCGGATCGGCTACAGCCAACGGCAAACAAACAAATGAAGAGCGCGGTGAATACCACGCTCTTCCTGGAATTAAGTGCAATCATACTATGCTTTCGATTAACCGAAGTCGTCGAAATCGATCATCTCGTCTTCCACGCCCATATCGTGAAGCATGTTAATCACGGCGGAAAGCATCATGGGCGGTCCGCAGAGATAATATTCGATATCCTCGGGCGCGGGATGATCCTTCAGATAGTTCTCCAACAGTACCTGGTGGATAAAGCCGGTGTAGCCGGTCCAATCGTCTTCCGGCAAGGGCTCGGAGAGGGCCGTGTGCCACGTGAAGTTCGGATTTTCGGCCTGGATGGCATCAAAGTCTTCCACGTAAAACATTTCGCGAAGACTGCGGGCACCATACCAGAAGGTGGCTTTTCGGTCGGTTTTGATACGACGGAACTGGTCGAAGATGTGCGAGCGCATGGGAGCCATACCCGCACCACCACCGATGAAGCACATTTCGCGATCCGTCTCATGGGCAAAAAACTCGCCGAAGGGACCGGAAATCGTCACTTCATCACCTGGCTTCAAATTGAAAATATAGGAGGACATGATGCCCGGCGGAATGCCTTCGGTGCGGGGAGGCGGCGAAGCGACACGGACGTTAAGCATGATGATGCCTTCTTCTTCCGGGTAGTTGGCCATGGAGTAGGCCCGTGTCACCGTCTCCGGCACTTTCGATTCATACTGCCAGATATTGAACTTATCCCAGTCGGGGCGATACTCCTCTTCGATATCGAATTCTGTGTACTTTAATTCGTGGGGCGGGCACTCAATCTGAATGTAACCACCGGCGCGGAAAGGCACACTCTCGCCATCGGGGAGTTCGATGACGAGTTCCTTGATGAAAGTCGCCACGTTGTGGTTGGAACGGACTTTACACTTCCACTTCTTAACATCGAAAATCTCAGCGGGTATTTCGATGGCCATGTCATTCTTCACTTTGACCTGGCAGGCAAGACGGCAGCCCTCTTTGGCCTCGCCACGGCTAACCCAGCTCTCTTCGGTCGAAAGCATGGAACCGCCGCCATCCTTGACATTGACCTTGCAAACACCGCAGCTTCCCTTGCCGCCGCAAGCGGAGGGGATAAAGATTTTGTTGCCCGCCAGCGTCCCAAGCAGGGTACCGCCCGCCGGAGTCGTAATGGCGGAATCGGGGTCGCCGTTGATGGTGATACACACATCCCCCGAAGCCACGAGCTTGGCCTTGGCCAGCAACACCACCGCGACAAGCGATAAAATAATGGCGCAAAACATGAACACACCCATGCCTATGGTAAGCATCTGGAGTACTCCTTAGCGAAAAAGTCGCTTCAATAAAATTAGAGTTGAATGCCGGAGAATGCCATAAAACCGATGGCCATCAATCCGGTAAGTAAAAAGGTGATACCCAAACCCCGGAGACCGGGGGGCACGTTGCTGTAACGCATTTGCTCACGAATCGCAGCCAGCGCCGTAATCGCCAGGAGCCAGCCTACGCCGGAACCCAAGCCAAAGGTAACACTCTCGGCAAAATTGTAGTCGCGCTCCACCATGAAGAGGGAAGCGCCCAGAATAGCGCAGTTTACCGCGATAAGGGGCAGGAATATGCCCAGAGAAGCATAGAGGGACGGTACGAAACGATCCAGCACCATCTCCACGATCTGCACCACGGCGGCAATCGTTCCGATGAAGGTCAGGAAAGACAGAAAGCTCAGGTCCACGTCCGCCAGACTGGGATTAATCCATGCCATGGCACCCGGTGCCAACAGCAAGCTATAAAGCGCGTTGTTGAGCGGAACGGTGATAACCAGCACGAAAATAACCGCGCAACCCAGTCCGAAAGCCGCGTCCACCTTCTTTGAGCACGCGAGGAAGGTACACATGCCCAGGAAAAAGGCCAAGGCCATGTTTTCAAGAAAGGCGGAGGTGACGAATAGGCTCAGATGATGTTCTAACATAGTTATGTGCCTTAATTTAGTGTCTTACGCTATATAAAGGAGTCTGCAAAAAGATGATGCGTTCGCGCGGATGACGGCTTATGGTATAGGGTAGTCACAACCCTAATTATCCTCAAGTTGCTCCGGTTTCCACGTGCGTATCGCCCAGATGAAGAAACCTATCAGGAAGAAGGCACCGGGAGCTAAGACCATGAGTCCGTTGGTGGTGTACCAACCGCCACTGGTGACCGGGTTGAGAATAGTCACACCAAAAAGCGACCCGGAGCCAAACAGCTCGCGGAAAAACGCCACGGCCATGAGCACAAGGCTGTAGCCCACACCATTGCCAAAGCCGTCCAGCGCACTCATATAGGGTCCGTTCTGCATAGCATAGCCTTCGGCGCGGCCCATCACGATGCAGTTGGTGATTATAAGGCCAACGAAGACCGAAAGCTGCTTGCTGATCTCGAAAAGGTAGGCCTTCAGGATTTGGTCGGTAAGGATCACGAAGGTGGCAATCACGGAAAGCTGCACGATAATACGAATGGACGGCGGTATGTTGTTTCGCAACAGGCTCACCACCAGCGAGGAGCACATCGTCACCGCAGTCACCGCAAGGGACATGACCAGCGCCGTTTCCATCTTCGTCGTCACCGCCAGGGCCGAGCAGATGCCCAATACCTGGAGTGCGATGGGATTATTGTTAAACAGTGGATCGAGGACTGTTTCTCGTTCTTTTTTTCCAAATTGCATGGTTCACACGCTCCCATCTTCACGGAGTTTCTTCAGGTAGGGACCAAAGCCCTCTTCGCCCAGCCAGAACTGAAGCATATTGCTTACACCACGACTGGTAATCGTCGCGCCGCTCAGGCCATTGACGCTGTACGGATCACTTTCAGGAGATTCCGCAGCACCCTTAATCACGCGAATAGCGACGTTTCCGTCGGCATCATAGATTTTGCGATCAGGCCAGTAGCTTTTCCACATGGGGTTATCCACTTCCCCGCCAAGACCAGGCGTTTCCTTGTGGCTGTAATAGGTGATGCCACAGATCGTATTCCCGTCAGAAGCGACCGCGAGATACCCATAAAGCGTTCCCCACAGCCCCTTGCCCGATATTGGCAATACAACCCGATCTACCTTGCCCTCTTTTTTCACTTGAAAAATCTGGGCATATTGGGAAATTTCACTGAGTCCTGCCGCGTTATCCATGGGCGGCAAGAGCGGTGAATCCTTTTCCTTGAATGTTTCCGGATCAACGCCTTCGGCATAGGTGTCCGTCAGCAAGTCAATAACCTTGGGCGTAATGCTGCCAAACATCTCACGCACCTTGTCGGGTGTCACACGCTCGCCGGCCTTGATCATGCGGCAGGCCATCAGCACACTCTTCTGCTTGTCGAGTTGCTCGTTGGCGACTTGCCGATCTTTGAGTCCCACGGCGGCCACAGATAGTAAGATCGAACAAACCAGGCAAAGGACAAGAGAAAATATGTAGGTATAGGTCGTGCTAAACTGCTTCATTTTTTGCCAACCTTCTCTTTATGTTGGAGCGGATAGCCATCGAATTGATGAGCGGCGCGAACATGTTCATAAACAGAATGGCCAGCATCATGCCTTCGGGGAAGGCCGGATTGACGACACGAATCAGAATGGCAAACACACCGATAAAAAAGCCGTAGATGAGTCGGCCCCGGTTTGTGTAGGCCGAGGAAACCGGGTCGGTCGCCATGAAGACCAAGCCGAAGGCCCAGCCACCCAGAACCATCTGCCATTGGAACGGCACGTTCATCAGGGCATTGGTTTCAGAACCGACAGCATTAAACAACAAGGTAACAACGAAACTTCCGAGAACACCCCCAAGAATAACGCGCCAGGAGCCAACTCCGGTAATAATAAGGAGTACGGCACCCAGAAGACAGGCCAAAGCCGAAGTTTCACCCATGGACCCCGGTATCTTTCCCAGAAAGGCGTCAAGCCAGGTAATATCCATGCCCATCAGGGCATTCTTCCAGGCATCTGCCGCACTCGGGTCGGCCACACCAGCGATACTTCCCAAGGCGGTCGCGCCGCTGAAGCCATCCACCTGATTGGCCGCCGTCACCGCCGTCCAGACCTTCTCCCCCGAAATTTGGGCGGGGTAGGCGAAAAAGAGGAAAGCGCGGGCGGTAAGGGCCGGGTTGAAGATATTCATGCCGGTGCCGCCAAATATTTCCTTGCCGACCAGGGTGCCAAACATTATGGCGAGTCCAACCTGCCACAGGGGAATAGCGGGCGGCAGTATCAGTGGAAAGAGCATGCCGGTAACAAGGAAACCCTCGTTAATCTCGTGCCTCCGAACCACCGCGAACAAGACCTCAATGAGGCCACCCGCCACAAAGGTAACAAGCAGCACGGGAAAGTAGTAGAGAGCACCGTGGAAAAGACAGGCGAGGGGGTTGGCGGCACTATATCCGATGCCAATGACATCGATAATCCAGCCGCGAATCCCGTCCGCCGACATCCCCTCCGCCAACGCTGCGTTGGCTTGGAAGCCCGTGTTGTACATGGCCACGAGAATACAAGGCACCAGTGCAAAAACCACGGTCACCATCATGCGCTTGAGGTCAAGGGCATCGCGCACGTGCGACGCGCCATGGGTGACCTCGCCCGGCGTGAAGGCGAGCGTGTCGTGGGCCTCGTACAGGGGATAGAGCCGCTCCAGCTTTCCACCCTTGTGGAAGAGGGGCTCGGCTTTGTCGTGTAGCTTGCGAAGGAATTTCATAAACGCGCTTCTTACCCTTCTTTTTCGATGGTGGTCAGATTTCGGCGAAGAATGGGGCCGAATTCGTACTTGCTCGGGCAAACGAAGGTGCAAAGTGCCAAGTCTTCTTCGTCAAGCTCCAGGCAACCCAACTCTTCACAGCGCTCAAGGTCATCCACGGCCAGGGAGCGCAACAGGAAGGTTGGCAGAATATCGAAGGGCATAACCCGCTCATAACCGCCAAGAGGCACCATGGCCCGGGCACCACCGTGGGTCGATGTCGTCATCGCAAATTTCTTGTCCGGTATAAAACGGGAGAGAAATGCGCCAACCACGGAAAACTTCTCCAGGCCGGGATCGAGCCAACCGAGAAAGACACGCTCATGGTCTTCTTTTATCACGCTCACCTGCGTGTGATAGCGACCAAGGAAGCCGTGAACCTCGCCCATGGCCTTGCGGCCCGAGAGCACCGAGCCGGAAATAACCCGAAGCTCGCCTTCGGCCACTTCGCCGTCGCTCAACTCGTCAAGGGACACGCCTTGGCGCACCTTCAGGTGCCGGGGCTTGGTCGCCGCCGGCCCCGCAAAGGAGATGACCCGTTCTACATCCAGGGTACCCGCTCGAAATAGCTGGCCTATGGCGAGCACGTCTTGCGCACCAACATACCAGCAGGTGCGATGGTGCCCAACGGGAGCAAGGGTATGAATGTGGTACCCGGCATTGCCTGCCGGGTGAGGCCCCTGAAACTCTTCAATGTGTGTGCTGGCATCGCCTGTGGGATGAACCTGGCTCTTCGGGGCCTTGCAGAAATGCACCGTGCCATCGGTCAGGGCCGAAATAGCCGCCATGCCCGCATCCAGGTCTTCTTGACGACCATCCGCCGCCAAGTCAATGTTGGCCGCCAGCGGATTCGTGTCCATGGCCGTCACAAATATGGCGTAGGGCACCGTGTCCAGTTGAGGCACCTTGCTGAAAGGCCGGGTGCGAAGGGCAGTCCACAGGCCGGACTCTACGAGGAGCGCTTGAACGCCTTCACGGCCATAGTCGGCAATGTCCTTGCCCGTGTAAGCGGCGAAATCAATGCGCACGTCGGGAGCGCTCTGGTCAAGCTCAAGGACCAGGGACTGAAAGGCCCGGCGCTCGCCGCGGTTCAGGGCAACAATCGTGCCCGCACCTGGGGAGGTAATGCGCACACCGGGTGTCTTTTTGTCTTCAAAAAGAACCTGGCCGCATTGGACCGTATCGCCTACCTGCACCTGAAAGGCAGGCTTCATGCCGATGTAGTCATCGGCCAAAATTGCGATGCGCTTGGGCGAAGGGCCGGATTCAACAGCCTGTGCCGGTGCTCCGGCAATAGGCAGATCCAGCCCCTTGGTTGATACATGTAAGGCCATACGTCGTTCCCGTTGTGGGTCTGCATCAATCTCGAACGCTCAGACTAGAATCTTGAGCGAGAATAAACACTATATGGATTGGCAAAATTAAGCGACACCAACCCGATGCAAAACAGGAAGATTATGCCACAAGCCACGCGAACCAAACAAGTAAAACCGTGCAAAAAACTTAATCGGCCGACAAGACGCCCCGCATCGAAGGGGCTGGGGGTGGGTAAATTCTAACTCAACGCACCGAAACCCACCCCTGCCCCCTCCAGGGAGGGGAACATAGAGGACGGTTCAAGACTCGATATCTTTTGTCACAACGTCCCCCGGAAGCGTCATCGTATGGGGCCATAACTTGCGCCCCGGGTATATGGATGTATTGATGCCCGTATGCACCCCGTCCCCTATAATAGCGCCCAATTTTCGGCGTCCGGTATCAACCAACACATCCTTGACCTTGCTGCGGTGATTCTTTCCATCATGCCGAAAGTTGGCCGTGATCGTACCGCAACCAAGGTTCGCCTTCTCGCCGACAACGCTGTCCCCGACATAGCTCAGGTGAGGGACCGCCGCACCGGCCATAAGAATCGTGTTTTTCAACTCGCACCCCTGCCCCACCTTAGCACCATCGCCCAGTACCGTGCCGGGACGAAGGTAGCAGTTGGGGCCGACGGTGCAGCCTTCGCCGATCATAACCGGGCCCTCGATATAGACCCCCGGACGAATCACCGATCCCGTACCTACATACAGGGGGCCATGCACCTCGGCCTTTTCGCTGATGGATCCATGGTTCTCGCTCGCCATTTGGTTATCGAGCATGTAAGCATTGGCATCGAGCAAATGCCACGGATAGCCGATAGGTAGCCAATAGCCCTCGGCGGTGACGACGCGGAAGTCACCCCGTTCGGCCAGGGTCTGGATGGCGGAGGTAATCTCAATCTCCCCCCGCTCCGATGGTGCCGTGTGGGCCAGCACCTCAAAAATCTCGGGGGTGAACTTATAGGCTCCGATATTGGCCAGGTTGGAGAAGACCTCTTTGGGCTTTTCCACGAGCCGGACGACGTTGTTTTCGTCGTCTACCTCGAAAATTCCATAAAGCCGGGGATCCTCCACTTCCTTCGCCAAGGCAGCCTGATCGTGCTCGACAAGACGGGCAAAATCTTCGGCGGCATAAAGGTCGTCGCCATTGAAGGCCATGAAGGGCGCGTCTATTTCGGAAGCACACTGCAACAGGGCGTGGCCCGTTCCCTTTTGTTCGGTCTGCTCCACATAGACCAACGCGCGCCCGCTGTATTCGTTCCCAAAGGCCTCCCGGATCATTTCCTGACGATAGCCCACCACCACGATCACCTTGTCCACCGCGCTGGGCAAGGCGTCAATCTGGTGGGCGAGGATGGCCTTGTTCGCCACCGGCAGCAGGGGCTTGGGACGGGTCAGGGTCAACGGATAGGTCCGGGTGGACTTTCCAGCAGCAAAAATAACGGCGTTCATGTACAAATACTCCAACAGGCTTTGACTCATCAAAATGGAAGGACTATGATAACCCAATACGACGG
Source organism: Candidatus Hydrogenedentota bacterium (assembly GCA_024280935.1). Lineage (GTDB taxonomy): Bacteria > Hydrogenedentota > Hydrogenedentia > Hydrogenedentales > JAEUWI01 > JAEUWI01. The sequence continues at coordinate 2,167 of JAJRPE010000530.1, read as the reverse complement.
GTCAAGCCAGATCGCGGGACTGCCTCGCCCAGGCCCACGCAAGACAACGCAGTATGCGTCGGCTCAAGACTGCTCGACCAACCCAAGGACGGGCACTTCGACAGGCGGGGCTGTCCCCAATTTTAATAAGGCCCTTCTGATGGACAATGACAAAGCACGAGCGATGCGCGAGCTGGAAGAATTTCTCAGCCCAAGAGTTGAGGATGCGTACCGCGACAAATTTGTTGACAAGTCCGTAAGTGACATTGCCAAAGAGGTCTATAAAGAGTTGCGCGTATAGCGCACGAATGATTGTCGGCTTGCGCCCATATATTTTATCGCACGACTTAAAAACCGGATGCCAAAATAGGTAGGCGTTCACCGCCCGCTCCAAGTTCTGAGGCAAAGGGGGTTAGGCATTCCTGCCTGACATAACGCGCCCGGCGGGTGTCGAAAACGCACGTCGTGTTTGTGGTGACAGTGTTTGTGGTGACACATTGATTGTCCGAGACGGCGTATCGTATTCTATCGCTCGAACGCAACGGGGCTACAGGTGCCCGTGGTGGGCTTCATGTCCGGCACGCCCCTTGTGTCAGGCAAGAATGCCCAACCCCCTTTGCTGTAAACACTTACCAAAATAGAAAGGTACCATCATGGGTTCTGCACTGCTCCTCGCCCTCGCCCCCCTCTTCGTGCTCAACGCACCCTACGAAGCCACCTGGGAATCACTGGACACCCGGCCCAATCCCACCTGGTTTACAGATGCCAAATTCGGCATCTTTATCCACTGGGGGGTCTATGCCGTGCCCGCCTGGGGTCCGAAAGACCGCTACGCCGAGTGGTATTGGAATGACCTTATCCGGGGCGACGGACAAACGAAGGCATTCCACGATGCCACCTACGGCGAAGACTTCAAGTACCAGGACTTCGCCTCCCAGTTCAAGGCGGAACTCTTCGATCCTGCCCAGTGGGCGGACACCTTCAAGCGTTCCGGGGCCAAGTACATCGTGCTCACGTCGAAACACCACGAGGGCTTCTGCCTCTGGCCCAACCCCCAGTCGTGGAATTGGAACAGCGTGGACATCGGCCCCCACCGCGATCTCGCGGGAGACCTGACGGAGGCCGTCCGCGAGGCGGGCCTCAAGATGGGCTTTTACTACTCCATCTACGAATGGTTCAATCCCCTCTACAACACGGACGTGGACCGTTATGTGGACGAGTACATGCTGCCCCAGATGAAGGACCTGGTCCAGCGCTACCAACCCGATCTATTCTGGCCCGACGGCGAATGGAGCCATCCCAGCAGCACGTGGCGCAGCACGGAGTTCCTCGCCTGGCTCTTCAACGAGAGCAAGGCCCCGAAGGACATCGCTATCAATGACCGCTGGGGCAAAGAATGCCGCAACGTTCACGGCGGCTTCGCCACCCCGGAATACGGCGGCATCCCCGATGGGAAACTCATCCAACGCGGCGATTTTGAAGAGTGCCAGGGCATGGGCCACTCCTTCGGCTACAACCGAAACGAGACCGCCGACAACTACCGCAGCACGACGAAGCTCCTCCACCTCCTCATCGGGAACGTAAGCCGGGGCGGCAACCTCCTCCTCGACATTGGCCCGACCGCCGATGGCCGCATCCCTGTGGTCATGGAACAACGCCTGCTGGAAATGGGCGAATGGCTCACCGTGAACGGCGACGCCATCTACGGCACGCGCGCCTGGGCCGAGGCCCCTGAAATGGAGAACGTCAAGTTCACCCGGAAAGGCGAGGCCCTCTACGCCATCAGCCTGAAATGGCCCGGTGAAACGCTCACGCTGGCCGTGGGCAAGAAGATCTCCAAGGTGACCATGCTCGGCTACGATGCCCCGTTGAAATTCACGCAGAAGGATGGCACCCTGTCCATCACCGTGCCCCAACTCACCATCGACAAAGTGCCCTGCCAGCACGCCTGGTCCTTTAAGCTGGAGTAGGGACTGCACAGGTACTGCCATTCATCACGCCTGAGACAGGTCAACGAACTGCCAACTGAAGAAGCATAGCACTCATGGGTAAGCGTCCGGTGAAGTACATCTTCCTATTTTCGCTTCTTCTTGTCAAGCTATTCCTTTCAGCTTTGGAAAGGAGCGTGTTTATGTCGAGCAAAAATAGGGTTCGGGGGCGTAATCTAGCGACGGAGGCGTTGTGGCGG
>JAJRPE010000529.1 GCA_024280935.1 Candidatus Hydrogenedentota bacterium | reverse complement strand
GTCCAATCTCAAAGCCCTGCTCCTTCAAACGCGCCAGCCAATGTTCCTGCACCGAAGGGTGGGACCCTGCTTTCGTCTCCACACAAATCATGGCCCGCTGTCCGCGCAGGGGCCGCAAGAGAGACCACGTCGCCTCGTCCAAATATTTCTCCGTGCTCGCGCACAGGATGATCAAATCGCATTGCTTGAGGACTTCGACCGTCCGCTCGCGGTGGGCATGGGCGATACTGTCGGAGTCGGGGGTATCGATCAGCACGAGGTTTTCCAGGGCCGAACGGGGCACGCCGTTCCACTCATGGAAGGGCAGCTCGGTGCCCGGCGGATGATAGGCCGTGGGCTTGGTCGTGCAGGGGCGCATGGCGGAGGTCAGGGCAATCTGGTCCCCGGCAATGGCATTGAGCAAGGTTGATTTGCCCACGCCCGAACCACCCACCAGGGCCACCATCAGCACATCGTCCAAACGGTTTTCGCGGGTGCGCAGCTCGTCGACACGCTCCTGCAACCGTGCGCTTTCCTGGCGCAACGCCTTCCATGGACCGTCATAGGCGGCCAGGGCGTCCAGGTGTTCCAGAACGTTTAAGATACTTTCAGACACTGGGCGTGTATCCTTCGAAGGGTCTCCGCCGCGTCACCATTCAGGGCGGCCTGGCCTTCGGACAGCGGCTTGAGCGCCCCATCCAATACGTGTTCAATGAGGGCATTCTCGAAGCGTGCCTGCTGCTCCTCGTGCCACGGGGCGATAAGGTCCAGCCACTTGTCCGCAAACTGGTGCTCCATAATGCGGGCGAAAAATTCACCCGCCAGGGGACTCGTCGCCGCCACCACTTCCGGCACACCCACGCCCCCGGTATGGAAGGCCAGGGGCACCGCCACCGCTGTGGGGGCCAGCATGAGCAGGGCATCCAATTGCACTAGAAAAATCCGTCGCACCTTGTTGTCGTCCCACCACTCCGTGAGCGTTTTTTCGGCATGGGCGCGAAAGGCCTCGGAAATATTGTCGTCTACCAGCGTAGCTTCGTCCACGGCCTGAACCACCACTGCCACATCCAGTTCTTCAAAACGCTTCGCGAGCAAGTCCCGGACCGGCTGCTCCAGGTTCTGCGCCATTTCGACGCACGCACGAATAAAATCCCGCGTCCTGATTTCGAGCTCCCGCGTATGGTGGGCGCGGACCTCATCGTCGGACGGGGGTGTGCCCACACGCTCCAGGGAAAGGCGCTGCTGCACCGCACGGCTCAGCTTCCTGCCCACGAAGGACACGCCCTCCAGGATCGTTGAGCCAACATTGCCAACGGTCCGACTCAGGGTGCCGCGCCGGGCCTTAATATAGCTGTGGAGCATTTTGCCCACTTGGGCATCAGGCTCGGGGTCATAGGTGGCGGCGACCCCATGGGCACGATTCTTGAACAGCGACTCCACCTTGTGGAAACTTTCGGCAAACTGGTCAAGGCGTACGATAAAATCCTGCGAATGGCTGGCAAAGTGGGTCAGTGTATCCCGATAAACACGCGCCTTCGTATCCACCACATCCATCTGTTCCAGATAGGCGCGGAGCGACGCCGTGCCGGATAGTGATGCGATGCTATGGTCGCAGCTTTCCATGAGGGAAAAGTCGTGGGGCACGGCGAAATAAACGCGCTCTTTCATGCCCACGGCCTCGCAGAAATCATCCAACTGCGCCCGGGCCACCTCGAAATCCTGGGCTTCGTGGGCCTTGTTCATCAGGGGCAGTATGACCCGCCCGGAGCTGACGGCCTGGCGAAAATAGGCGACAACCTGATCGTCCTGGTACTTTTCGCCCGTCAATACCGCCACCAGCACGTCACACACGGCCTGTATGTTCTCCGCCACATCCCAATTGATCAGATCAATAGAATCCACATCGGGCACGTCAAGGAGAACCATATGATCCGGCAAATCTTCGCAGGCCTTCATGAAAAGTGTGTCGTGCGGGGCGTTTCGGTCGATGGGGTCGGTCTTATGGGCCTGAAAACGCGCCTGCAAGCCCGGCACCAGATTGCCCGCCACGCCTTGGTCGAAGCGATGCTGGTTGCCCACGAGCAGGGGACGGCATGTCGCCGCCGCCGTGGCGCGCACAGGACTGAGTTCGGCGCCCGCCAGAAGATTGAAAATCGTCGACTTGCCCGTGTTGGTGCCGCCCGCCACGGCCGCGACCAGCACATCCTTGCCCGCCAGTTGGGGCAGCAATTTGAAAGTGAGCAACTTGCGCCATTCACCGGTGTCCTCGAACACAGCGCACTGCAAGGAAGGCTGCCCCGCCAAGGCATCCTCCAAGGCATGCAGGGCGGTGTCGAAAACCTCCAGATCGTGGTTCAATGCATCATCCATAGGTGTGGGCGCGGTGAATTCCGGGGTTAAGCCAGGGTCTCAATTGGACCAGAGATCCTTTGTCAGAAAAAGGAGCCAAAGCACGGCCATAAACGCAAATAGCGCGGTGAAAATGGCAAGTTTCTTGCCAAATTTGGGATCTTTCTTATAGGCGCACCGGGGGCACGGCTCGGTGGTATCGGTCAATTCTTCCCCGCATCCGGGGCAGTGTGTTGGAGCCATAAAATGCTCTCCTTCTTACGTTAGCGGCTGCGCCGACCGCCTTGGGCCGCAAGACCAGACAACACAGGTGCTTTATCATACGTGATTCGCACCGCCCCATAAAAATTCGCGGGCCGCCCTGTGTAGTTCCTGCCAGTGAGGGAGACGAAACAGATTCAGGGACAGCGATTCTACGCAGGTCAGACTTCCTGCTCCCGGCGAAATTTGGTTTGGCACTTTTTTGACTCCAGCGTGGCAACCTTCAGGCCAAAAAAGAAGCTTCGGGGTGCCACCTACACGCGCAGCCGCTTCGCGGCTAAGCTTGTGGGTGTGGGTTTACAAAAACGTTCTATGTTCTGTTATCACTCGAATTGAGAACGCGCACCGGCAACCTGGGCAATCTTTTTTGAGATCGAGTCTATTCTGGTGGATCGCACCCGCAAGCTCCCCCGCTTCGCTCCCCCGCATGAGGGTGGCACCCTTGCCGGTCCTTCTTTGAATATTGGGTTGTGAAAAAAAACACGTTGGCCATTCACTCCCGAAGCACCCCGAAAGGCACTGTGCAAACGACGGAGGTGCGGATCCCGGTGAATTGTTTTGCGATGGAGCGGGCCTTCGTCTTGTCATCGCAAAGGCCAAAGACGGTGGGACCGCTTCCGCTCATGGCGCTTGCGCTGCATCCGAGTGTCATAAGATGGTCCTTGATTTCGGCCAGTTCAGGATGGTCACAGAAGATTCCCGATTCCATACGATTGAAAACCATGTCTTCGGCCCGTCCCTGGTCAAGCTGTTTCAGTGCCTTTCTGAAGGGGAGGGTCATGCCATCCACTGGCACATGCCGGTTTCGGGTCAACTCCGGGTGGCCGTAGGCATGACCCGCAGTAACGGCCAGGACTGGATGGACCAGCACCAGCCAGCGGGTGCTCATCGGCGGAAGAATTTTCATTTTCTCCCCCCGTCCGGTCGCGGCGACGGTGCCGCCGACGAGGCAAAAGGGCACATCCGAACCCAGTTCCAGGGCCAATTCTCGGAGTTGTCTGATGTCCCAGCCCAATTCCCAAAGATCATTGAGCGCAATGAGGGTGGCGGCGGCATTTCCGGACCCGCCAGCCAGTCCAGCCGCAATGGGCAGATTCTTCTCCAAGTGAAGGGCCACGCCGGATTGTATGTTCGCGCGTTTCCGAAGCAGCGCCGCCGCACGATGAACCAGATTATCAGGTCCAGCGCCCAACGTTGGGTCGCTGCACGTCAGCGCGATGCCCGAGGTCGCCTTGCGCACCTCCAGGCGGTCCCACAAGTCGATAGACTGCAGCACGGTTTCGATATTGGTGAAACCATCGGCGCGTCGGTCGAGAATATCGAGATAAAGATTAACTTTTCCGTAGGAGCGGTAAGACAGGCTGGGCAATTCATGACTCCAACGAAATTAGGGTAGGCTACGTCCACAATCCAATACCTTTATCACGGATCACGTAGCGCAATCGTTAACCACAAGCAAATTGATCGAATCTCAAAGAACGCAAAGAGTCCAAGACAGCCGTTGGCAGCAACTCAATGAACTTTCAATACGAAGGGCGCGAATGTAGGACATCCGTCCCGGTTGTCACAGGCCGTTTACGGCCTCCATCAAAAGTTTGCGCAAATTTTGGACTCTTGACAGACGTACCGTCTGTCGTGACAGCCGGGACGGCTATCCTACATTGTTTGGTCCTTTTACTCGTTACGACGGTCCGCCATCGCAATGCATACCGTTCCGCTCCTGCGGAATCGGCTCAACGCAGTATATTGTCTTTTGCCGTTTGAATCCAAAGCCTCTACACGTGCCGACGGCGGGCTTTATGTCCAGCACGCCCTTTATGTCGGGCAGGAATGCCCAACCCCCTTTGTCGTAAACGCTCACATTACCCCCTAAAATTTTCGCTTCCACAAAATGGAAATCACCAGGACACTGCCCAGGAGTCCGGCAAAAACATAGCCCGCTATGCCCAGTCGGCTGATAGTCGTCTCGGTGGTTATCAACAAGCTGGAACCCACAATCAACGCGGCAACGATCATGCCCACCGTGTTTCGACCGCTCGCACGGTCAATGGTGGCCGCAAGGTCTTCCAAATGCTCGTGGTGAATGGAAAACTTGAGTTTCCCAAGCCGCAACTGCTGCAGGAGCGTGGCGAGATCGCGCGGAACCTGATGCCCAAGTCGCAGCAAGACCCGAGAATTGTGCTGAAATGCGCGAAATAGGTACCGGGGTTCGTAGCGGCGCTTGATCAGGCGCTCCACATAGGGCTGCATGATGGGCACCATATCCAGGGAAGGGTCAAGGCCGCGCCCCACCATTTCTATGGTTGCCAGGGCCTTGATGAGCAAGGCGAAGCGCGGAGCCAGCTTCATGTTGGCCCGCTGCAAAATCTGGGTCGTGCGCTCCAGCCCCCGGGCCACCTGACCGCCGCTCAGAATCGCCCGTGCTTCAAAAGCGATAAACTCGGTAAGCTCCCGCTCCAACACCTCCTCGTCGGAAGGCTCCCCGCCCGTCGTCAACACGAGGATAGCGTCCACACAGGCCCGGCTGTCCCGATCAAACAAGGCGAGAAGGAGGTCGCCGATGGCGGCCACATCGCTTTGCTCTAGATGCCCGGCCATACCCAAATCCAGGAAAGCCAAGTGGTTGTCCCGAGTTACGAAGATATTGCCAGGGTGGGGATCAGCATGAAACAGGTGGTAATCAAAGACCATGCGGCACAAGGCATCGCAGCCATTGATGGCTACCTGCGCCGGATCCGAGTTACGTTCGGGAAAATCCGCCACCTGATCCACGCGCACGCCATCGACCCAGTCCATAGTGAGCACGGATTTGCCCGAGAATTCTGGATACACATGGGGCATATCGACGGCGGGATCATCTTCAAAGTTTTCCCGAAATTGCTCGATAACGCGGGCCTCAATATTGAGATCCAGTTCGCGGCGAATGGACCGGGCGAACTCATCCACAATCCCCGGCGGGTCCAGCCATTTGGCATCCTCAAGATGAACCGCAATCCATTCCGCCACCTGCCGCATGAGACTCAGATCCGACTCAATAACCTTTTTTACACCCGGCCGCTGAATCTTGACCGCCACCTCTTGGCCCTCAGGAAGGGTGGCCCGGTATACCTGGCTCAGGGAGGCCGATGCGACAGGCGTGGTGTCGAAGGCAGCGAACAGTTCTTCCGCCGAAGCGCCCAGGGCATCCCGCAAGACAGCCTCCATAATCTCGAAAGGCTGGGTGTCCACCCGGTCCTGCAAGTTGCTCAGTTCCCGGGCGGTTTCAATGCGAATCAGGTCGGGCCGCGTGCTGAGGATCTGGCCCAGCTTCACAAAGGTGGGGCCGAGGTCCACCAAGGCAGCGCGCATGCGTTGTCCAAAGGTGTGGGGTGGCCCGGCGGGTGCCTCCATAAGATTCAGACTGCGCAGCAGCTTGGCGGGAAGACTTCGATGGAAACCGGCACGCTGAAGCAGATCGGCGAAGCCGTGCTTCACGAAGACCTGAAGCACTTCGGCCAGCCGAACCGCGTTTACGGTCTGTTTTCCAAGTCTGGAATAGTACACCTGAATCCTTTTTCGCAATCTAAGTCAATATTTTAGTCTCTGGCATGCCCCCAACGCCAGCGTCAGAGTTGGGCCGCCGCGCGCAACGCCGTTGGCTCCAAGGCCTTCTCGTCCGCCATTTTCTTAACATATACAGTAATCGAATGGAGTATTTCTTTCATTAAAACCTCTGATGCGGAATCCCCGTTCTGGAGCACGTAAATCAGTTCCTTCGTTCTTTGCGTAATTTTTGCTTGCACCTCAGCATCTGGCAGAAACACTGGGGTCCTTAACACATACCTTGCTGAGTTGTTCGCAGAGGGGTTTATCGCTTTCAAGGACACCCAAAATGGTTTCGAGTTACAGTAGGCAAGCAGGAATTCCACGCTAACCTCAGTCTTTGGAAATATCCCGACTATCGACTGGTCAAAGAGGGCATCTTGAATGAGCGCTGCCGTTGGCCTAGTTGATGTGACCATCGGGAAGCCAACCCCCTCTCGAAAATAGAAGGATGGATTCTGAAACCTCGCCTTCTTATCTGTTCTATAGTGTGCAACAGATTCACGACTCCAGTCGACGAACCATAAATTGGGTTTAATGAAATTGTAGCCTCCTCCTTTCAAAACAGGGATAAATGAACGTTTCGATTCAATGCCTTCGAGCACGTTTGTAACCGAAGAAGGGTGAGGCTCAACCAACTCCTGATCAACAATTTCATAGCCATTTGAACGCTTTACCTGGTCCGAGGCCCTGCGGAGAAACTCCTTGTCCCTTCCCGAATAAAATCCGGTAACACATTCGGCAATGTCCCCCATCGTTGTTCCCTGCAAACTGGATTCATGAAGGGCCTCTTGATTGGGAGACACGGGAATTGTATAGCTATGCGCTTTCAGAATGTCTTTCTGAAAGACCAGCTTGGAGTTTTCTTCCGTCTGCGCCGCGCACTCAAATTCACTCAGGGCATCAAGAAATCGAATCCGAAATGAATGCTCTGGAGACGCATTGCGCGCGGAGATCGCAATAATGCATAACTTCGCGTAGCCAAATGACACACCCGGAAAGAGAGAGGATTTGAAAACGTCGATACTCTCGAACGTGTATTCCTCCACAATCAATCTGCGAAGCGGAGAATGGAGATGCAAATAAAGGAAGGTGTCGGGAATAATGAAAACAAGTTTCCCCTGATCTTCTAACAGGCGGAGGCATCTCAACAAAAACAGCGTGTACGTCTCGCGAACATAGAAACCCGAAAACCGCTTTTTGAGACATGCGCGTCTTTCATGATCTTGCCATCCGCCGTAGGGTGGATTGGCAATAATCTTGGCAAACTTATACCCAAAATTTTCTCGTAGATCCAAATCCGGGCAAAGTATGGTGTCTCTCTCAAAAATATCTACGCCGCTGCCATTTGGAAACTTCTTACGCAAATTATCAGCATGCTTTGGGTGTAGTTCATACGCTGTTACAGGAATGTTCGGGACAATCCTTTTGACGGCATCAATCAGATGGCCATCGCCCGCCGAAGGTTCCAGTAGCGTATCACTATCTTTCGCATCCAGGAGCGAGGCCATGTAGTCACCAAGAACCTCATCCGCAGTAAAAAAAGTTCGATACGGATCTCTATGCCGCTTGTGCGCTACCATTCCAAATACCGCAGCAGGTCGTTTGCCTCGAAATGTTCCAACGTTTCAGGAAGTAAGTCAGATGACCAATCAATGTTTCCCGCGATCCAGGTTGCGAGGTCAAATCCAGTAAAATCACTAATCTTTCGATAGGCGTCCATTCCGCAATAAGCCTCCCACACGTCGGAATTCTTCAGGGTCTGAAAATAGTGATTATTGAGATCTTCACGCGCCCGAACAAGAAGTATGTTCTCATAATTGTCTTCCAGATTGTGATAGATTGTCGCAACCATCAGAAGGCGATTCGTGTTTCCCTTTTCATTCGATCCAAATCCGCTCTTGAAGTCAATGTTAACCTTCTTGCCGTGAATTTCCGCATGAAGATCAAGTTGCAGACTAACCCCACCGGAATCGACCAACCGCCAAACTTTCTCGTAATACTCCAGCAACTCTTTTATTTGTTCAGCCGCCAAGCTAAGGTCAGCGATATACTCTTCAACCTCTTCTCGTAAATCAGCGCGAACTTCTGAGAATAACGGCGGGACAAATGGGCACACCGCCGTCAGCGGATGAGCAAAAGGAATGTGAACAAAATCTTCCCATAGTTCTCCAATGCGGCGTGAAAAGGCCATATATTCGTATGGCCAGACTTCATTTCTGAGCTCAAGCATTGCTGCTTGAGCACAATATGTTGAAGAAAGAATGGAGCGCAGCGTGTCGTCGTCAGACCATTCTTCTCGCTTTGAATTCGAGATTATTGCCCCCCGGAACGCATTAAGACTGGCAACAATGGCCTTGTTCAGCCCCGATGCCAATTTCTTGTGGTTCTGGCTTCCGACTTCCGCCCTGAGTTCAGAAAGCTTTTCCCCTCCGCGCTCGCGGAAGTATTTTAGCAGGCTTGCCTTGTTTTGGGTTTCGGCCGGGTTTATCTGAAATGGCATCATGCACTCAAGTCCTCTCAATCAGGATCGGCTTGCCAATTTATTTCTTTTTCTCGTTTAACCCGTATTCATTAAGATTACGCAAGGCGCTCGTTGCCTTCTTGTTACGAGGCCGCACCATTCTCCTTCGATCCCGCCGACTTCTCGGCAAGGGCGGCACGCGCTCCACTCAACGAAATGGTCCGTTCGTCAAGCAGCGTCCCCTCTGAATCATACTCCTTCACCTCCCACGTGCGAGGCGCGCGCCGGTCCGCATCCATGGGTTGGGCCGGAACCCGCTCCCTGGCAACCAACGTCGCGATGCCGTCCCGCGACTTGTGTTTTAACCTGCCCTGAAACTCGATGGGACCCGGCCAGAAACTGGCCGCTGTTACGAGGTCATCCGAAATATTCGCAGCATCTTTTACCCGAAAGTGCAATGGCCCCGGCACCATGCCATAGATAGCCATACGCGCCACGGCGCTGCCCACATCGAGCCAGTCGTCCACGTTGTCCTGGATCATTCCAACGGATGCCGGAAAGACCGGAATCGGGGCCGCCGCATTACGAAGGGCCTTGTAGGCTGCATTCTGCGCTTCCGACCGGGTGAGTTGGAATTTTTCCAATGCCGCGTCGGGAATCATGGATTTATCAACCACGACGAAGGCAACCCCCCAGGAATTCAGCGTTTTCATTTTCGCGGCGAGGGCTTTGGCGGCACCCGGCAACGTGGGGTTGATCCAGGCTTGTCCGTCGCTGGAATCGACGGTCCAGGGCTGGCCGCCTTCTTTGGCGACCAGGGGGTCGATGCTAATGCCTACTTTCATGCCTGCCTGGGTCAGCGTTCCGACAGCCCCCTTCATGCTCTTGGGAAAGCGCGAGGCAGCACCCTGAAGTGAACCAGGGCGCCCTTCCCAGCCTGGTCCGACCAGAACGTGGTTGATACCCACCTTATTCCAGGCCGTACCGGCAGCAACGTAGTCGTTGAGACCCTTGGCATCGTCCAAGGTATACCAGCCCCGGGCGGGAAAATTTCTTTCCGGCGAATCCACGAGCACGCTGTACGCCCACGAGTAATACAAATCCACCCGATGGGCCTCGGGCATACCATGGGATATCCACAACGGATCGGCGCTCAGCGTTTCGCCGGGAGCGATTCTTCGGGCGGGTTCATAGCGACACGCGATTTCCCCATGCCATTCGCCATCCCGTTCACGAAAGGACACCGTCGAACGGGCCTGGCCGGTGGGGATCAGGCCCACGCCAAAGCAGATGGGCTTTGCCGGGTCGTGAATCACGGCCATCAGCGCATCTTCCTCGGCCACAACGATGGGTTGGCCGGCCACATCCTGCAGCCGCCGATAGTGAATCCGCGTCTGGGGGCTGAGGGACTGTATCACGGAGCTTTCGGAGACAACCGGGCGAATGCTGGCCACCGCAACGTCGGTCGTGCCAACATTCTCCACCTCTATTTCGACGAATACGAAGGGGCGCGCCTTAAAGGTCCGAAGGATGTGGGTTACTTTCAGGCCTTTCTGGGGCGGAAAGGTGACCGAATAGGTGGTGCCGTCACCGATTGCGTTGGTGAACGCGTCTCGGCTCGACGTTCCTTCCTCCAGGCTGAGGCCCGTGAGTTCGGTTCCGTCACCCAGGGTGATGGAGAAACCGATGCTGTCCGCCAGCACCGTCTCATCCTTCAATAGTACGCGCCACTCGGCATTATCCTCCCCGTAAATCAGCACGCCTTCCTCGATGGGGATGCTGTAGTGGTTACGCAATGCCCACGGAAGGCTGGGATCGGCTACGGCGAACCCAGAGGCGAAAAGCAGAAGCACCAAGCATACGCCCGCCGAAAAATCCCGCGCAATTGTTTTCATTTATACACACTCCACTGCTTGCCAGCGCAGAAAAATAGTCGACGCGACCAACGTTAAGGATCTGTAAACTGCCTCGGGGATAGGAGTACCCCGTATCATAGCCACAGAGTATAACCCATCCGTGCAGGCGGTTTCTCATGGGCTATTGCGGCAAACCAGATTCCCCTCCTTGGAGGGGAGCCTCGTCGGCCTTGCGGCGTCAATATATTCCCTTATCAACGAATCGTGTACCTGATACCGCAGACCCATCTTTCACAATGGCATTATCTATGTTTGCGCACTTTCGCTTCCCTTTTTGGCAATAGACTGCTATGCTCACCAGAAGGAAACTAATTGCAGAATGACTAATACCATGGAAAATACCAAGACGAAGGTGCTCATTGCCGAGGACTTACGTACCTCACGCATGATCATTGAGCGCCTTCTGACCCGCTGGGGCTTTGAACCTGTGCTCTGCGAAGATGGTCTCCAGGCACAGGAAGCCCTGGCAAAACCTGATGGGCCGCGCATTGCCATCCTCGATTGGATGATGCCGGGAAAGACCGGCCCCGAAATATGCGCGTGGATAGGAAAGGAACTGGACGCTTTCGTCTACACCATCCTCCTTACCAGTAAGACCGAGCGGAAAGACATGCTCGCCGGGCTGACGGCGGGCGCCCACGCCTACATTACCAAGCCGACCGATCCCACGGAGCTGGAAGCTCAGATTAAGGTGGGGCTCCGCATTTTGGGCTATGAAAGCGAATTGGCCTACAAAAGCGAAGAGCTTCGGCGTTACGCTACGCAAATGGAGACACTGGCGGAGGATCGGGCACGTCAACTCGTGCATGCGGACCGCATGGTTACCCTGGGCACCATGAGCGCAGGCATCGCCCATGAAATCAACAATTCCGCCACCCTGCTTTCGGGCAATGTACAAACCCTCGAAAAGTTCTGGCCCGTCGTACAACAATCGCTGGAGCAATCCGCTGGAGAATCAGGCGCAGACTCTCGCCTGGATTTCATACTCGAAGAGGTACCCAATATCCTCGGTGGCATGCGAAAAGGCGTGGTTCGTATATCAAAGATCGTAAAGGGCCTCAAGACCTATTCCCATCGGGAAAAGTCGGACGACCTGGAACCCGTGCAGATCAACGACGCTATCCATTCCTCGCTCGAATTATGTGAGAACGCGCTCAAGAGGACCGCAACCACCAAATTGAAACTGGCCTCGGATTTACCCGAAGTCATGGCCGCCGCGCACCAATTGGAACAGGTATTTGTGAATATGATCGTCAATGCCTGTGATGCCATGCGCCCGAAGGCCCCCGGCGAAATAACGGTTACGACGCGCCATGAGGATGACGAGATCGTGGTGGTTTTTGAGGATACGGGGCCTGGCATTCCCGCCGAAATTCTGGAAAAGATCTGGGACCCCTTCTACACGACGAAAGGTATTGGCAAAGGCACTGGATTGGGTCTGTCGATCAGCCTGGGCATTATTGACAACCATGGCGGCAGCTATCGGGTGGAAAATCGGGATGAAGGCGGCGCCCGCTTCATTATAACCCTGCCGATACGAAAAGAAGCGGCGTAGCGCGCAGAACGGAAGCTGCGGAAGGTGCGCCAAAAAATACGAACGACACCAGCAAACAAGAGGGAACGCTGTCATGAAGGTGAAGATTTTGGTCGTGGATGATGAACAGGAAATCCGAGAGATGATACAGCGACATTTTCGGTTTCTCGGATTTCAGGTCGATACGGCAGAGAACGGCAGACAAGCCCTCGATGCCATGGAAGGCGAACGCTACGACGTTGTCATCTCGGACATCATGATGCCCGTGATGACCGGTCCCGATATGCTGCAAGTGATTCGGAAGGAGTATCCCATGGTCCACGTCATCATGATGACGGGTTACGTAACCATGGACAACGCCCTGACCTGTATGCGTCTGGGGGCCGACACCCTGATTTTCAAACCCCTCGAAGACTTGGAAGAAGTGGAGCGGGCCGTTGAAAAAGCTGTGGGGCATATCAACCACTGGCTGAATCTTCTCAAACAGCTTCAGTCCATGAAACCCGAAAGCGCGTAAGGTGACAGGCCACCGCAAGAACTCATGGTTGTGGCCGACCCTTAGGGATTTGATCGAAATTACTTTGCCAAGTTCAATGGGAGCGTTCCCCATTCGTCCACCTACTTTCGAAGCGATAGTGTCTTGGACACGCTGCCCCGAAGGGGTTCAATAGGTTAGCCCAGGGCATCGCCCTGGGTTGTTGAAATGACAAAGTGAAACGCCCTGAAAGGGCACAACAGGAATGGGAGAGCGTGCTATGATGACCTTTCAGGGCGAAAAAGGGGGATGACCTGATACCCAGGGCGTTGCCCTGGGCTAACCTGTTAAGGCCTTTCAGGCCAAATTCTGAATGTCCCAGGTGGCGTGCAATTGAGAAGGAACGATCACGACGCTTTCAGGCGCAATGTCGCACGCACTGAAAACTTAGCCACGTTAATTTGCTCAAAAGCCTTAGCACCGAAGACTTCTGTTTTTGTATGCCTTTTGGGGAGCAAGGCGTGAAGGAAAGATTGCCACTATGGATACCGAACTCACCGTCGATGCCGCACTCCGAACCGAGTTCATCGACGAATCTCTCGATATGCTGGCCGGGCTGGAAGGCTTGTTCGTCACCTTGGAGGGCGATCCAGAAAATCTGGAAACCGTACAGGACATCTTTCGGCCCATCCACTCGATAAAGGGCAATTCTTCGTTCTTCGACTTCCCTGGCGTAAAGACCCTTGCACACGAAATGGAAACCATCCTGGACCTTGTGCGCCAGAAAAATCTGGGTGTCTCGGAAGAGCTCATAGGCGCGGAATTGGCAGGCGTTGATCTTCTGAAGGAAATGTTGGAACGCGGGCGGGCCAATGAAGCAGAAGTGCGCGATCAGGCTCTTTTCGATGGGCTGGTCCAGCGGGTCAAGGATGTCGCCGCCCAGGAAATGGGCGCGGCGGAAATCAGCCAGATGGTCATGACCCGCCTCAAAGAGATTAAGGCGACTCTTGGCGGCGAGCACGGAGAAGCAAGCAGCGCCCTGGACGCACTCATTCAGAAACTGGGTCAGTTCGCCGTTGCGGAAACGCAGGGAACCGATGCCAAAACCGCTGAGGGCGGGCCTTTGGCCCTGATTCGCCTCTTCGAGATTCTCGATGCCACAATCGAAGGCAGCTTGGAGGACGCGCTGGCCCGGGAAGTCGGCCAATGCCTGACCGCGCTCAAGGAAGAACCCCTCTCGGATGAAGATCAGGCCAGCTTGGACAACGTCCTGGACAGCTATAATACCTTCATGGATTCCCTCGGCTTCGACGACCTCCTTCAGGACATTATCCTGGAGGGACTACAGCCGATTAGCTTTCCCACGGCTGCTGCGCCGGATTCAAGCGCAACCGATGAGTCCCCGCCTGACAAGGCCACGGGAACGCCGAAGGGCACCGATGCTAAACCTGCCGCGCCGCACGAGGAAGTCGCAAAAACCATGCGGGTCTCGGAAAAACATGTCGATACGTTCCTCTCCTATGTGGGCGAGCTACTCGTCGTGCGGGATATGTTCAATCACTTGGAAACCCGGTTGGCCGGCATGGAAGGACAGCGGCCCCTCCGAACCGATTTTCGCCGTGTCAACGAGACCTTTGCTACGCTTTCGGACGAGCTTCAGAAAAGCATCATGTCGATACGGCGTGTGGCCGTTGGGACCATTCTGCAGCGGGTGCCGCGACTGGTTCGAGATATTGCCACCGCATCCAACAAGGAGATTAACGTCGAGATTGAGGGAGAGAATCTTGAAGTAGACAAGAGTCTCATCGACCTGCTGGAGGCACCGCTGACCCACATGGTCCGCAACGGGGCCGATCACGGCATTGAGGCACCCGATGTTCGGGAAGCCGCTGGCAAGCCCCGTGCGGGAACCATCCTGGTTTCGGTTACAGAAATTGCCAATAGCCTTTCCTTGACCATTCGCGATGACGGCGCGGGTCTCGATTACGATAAGATCCAAGGCAAGGCGGTCGAATTGGGCATCGTGGAAGCAGGTAAGCCTCTTACCGAGGAAGACATCGTAAACTTCCTCTTCCAGTCGGGCGTGTCCACGGCGACCGAAGTCACCGATGTCTCGGGTCGCGGCGTTGGGATGGACGTGGTCAAACGAATGGTGGAGGAGGCGGGGGGCTCCATTCATGTTTCCAGTAAACGGGGGGAAGGTTCTACCTTTGAAGTTACGGTGCCCAAATCGGTTACCACCCAAATCGTATCGGGTTTCCTGGTCGAGTCGGGGCGGCAGCGCTTCGTGTTCCCCATGACTAAGGTGCTCGAAACGACGCGCCTGGATTGCGACAAGATACTCACCGTGGCCGATCGGGGGCGCTGCTTCAAGCACCACGACAGTGTGATTCCACTGGTCAGCATGGACCGACTCCTCGGGTTAATTCCTGACACCAATGGAAAAAGCGAGTACGAGCTCGTGGTAACCCTCGCCTCCAGACAGGGCACCTTCGGTGTTGCCGTAGACCAGGTGGTCGGCGTACAACAGGTTGTGCTGCGCCACATTGACGGCCTTACGCGCAAATCCGAGTCCATTGCGGGCGGCGCGCTCATGGGTGACGGCTCTGTGGCGCTCATTATCGATGTTGACCGCTTGCACAACGAATACGCAACGTCGCAATAGACCACCGGGCATCAGGCAGACCCTTGTCTGGTTTGACACTTTTCGTCAAGCTATGCTACGCTTCACCCGTCTGTTTTCACTGGAAGCTGGATTTAGCACCCTGCGGGTGCGCGCTTCCGATATGGTGTAAATGGTGATGACGGTTGGGTCCTGCTCAACACGGCGTTAGCGAACCCGGTCAGGTCTTGACGGAAGCAGCCGTAGTTTTCTGCCGTGTGTGCTGCAGGAGTGCCTGGCCGTCATCACCTTTTCCACCATGCAGACGCGATTGAAATCAGGGTGATTGTTAAGGCGAAGGCCGGAGGCGCGCATGGCAGACGATCAATACTTGGTGCTGGCCCGCAAATGGCGCCCCCAGGCATTCGACAACGTCGTCGGGCAGGACCATATCACCCGCACCCTGAAAAATGCCATCACGTCGGGCCGCATACACCACGCCTTTCTCTTTATCGGCTCCCGGGGCATCGGAAAAACGACGACGGCACGCATTCTGGCGAAAGCGCTCAATTGCCTGGAAGCCGACGGACCCACGCCCACGCCTTGCGGGGTCTGCTCCAATTGCGCCGCCATCGCCGCTGGAAACGCCATCGACGTAATCGAAATTGACGGTGCCTCCAACAACAGTGTGGAAGATGTGCGCGAATTGCGCGACAACATCCGCATGGTGCCCACCAACGCGCGCTACAAGGTGTACATCATTGACGAGGTACACCAGCTCTCCATTGCCGCCTTTAACGCCCTGCTGAAAACCTTGGAGGAGCCGCCGCCCCACGCGATCTTCATCCTGGCGACGACGGAAGCCCATAAGATTCCGGCAACCATCATTTCCCGGTGCCAGCGCTACGATTTCCGGCGCGTGCCCGTACCCCAGCTTATTACGCTCTTGCGGAAGATTCTCGACAAAGAGGGCCTCGCCGCAACGGATGAGGCCCTGCACGCCATTGCCCGCGCCGCCGAAGGGGGGGTGCGCGATTCTGAAAGTATTCTTGACGAGTTGATCACCTATTGCGATGGTGAAATTACCTTCAAAGACGTGTTCGACGTGCTGGGCCTGGTCGACTGGCAGCTCATGCACGATATCTGCGACGCCATCCTTGCCAAGGATGTCACCCGCCAACTTGTACTGGTGGAAGAGGTGGTGACTGCGGGCAAGGATTTGACCCAATTCGTGGAAGAATTGCTCCGCTATTTTCGTAATTTGCTGGTCTGCCGGACCGCCAATGCCCGTGTGCTCATCCACCTGCCCGAAGAAGAGCTTGACGCGCTCAGCAAGCGTGCCGAAAAGATTTCCCTGACCAATCTCATTCGCCTGGTCGAACAGTTCTCGGAACTGGTCAACAATTTCGATTCGCAGCTTGCCCAGCGCATCGCACTGGAATCCATGCTCATTCGGATCTCCAAGGTCGGCGTGGAGGTGTCTCTGGACACCATCATGGACAAGCTGGTGGCGCTGGGCCAGGGCGGACTCGGAGCGGCCACCGATCAACCCACGCCCGCCGCGAGTACAACGGCGGCCACACCGCCAGAAGCGCCACCGAAACCGGAGTCACCGCCGGACCCTCCGGTAGCCGGGCCGGCTAAACCAGCGCCTGCGGCACCGGCATCGAAAGCGCCTATTCAAGTCACCCCGGAAAACATGATCCGGGCGTGGGATGCCATCATTGAACGCAGCAGCCATGACGACCTGAACTTGCTGACGTGGTTCAAGCTCGGCAAGCCCACGGGTATCGATGGCGAGACACTCCGCCTTAGTTTTTCCAGCGCGAATAAACGGGCTTTGGATTTCGTTCAAGACAGGGGCAACCAGAAGGCGATGGGCGAGGCGCTGTCACGTCATACAACGAACCTGACGAGCATCGCGATTACAGTTCAGGAAGACACCTCCGCAAAGGAAGCGCCTTCTTCCGCTGGCAAGGGTAGCGATCTTCCTGTCTCTCCAGGCATTAACGCCGAGGAGGCCAAGGAGGCGTTGAAGGATCCCAGCGTGGCCACGATAGTCGATGTCTTCAAAGGCCGCATTGTGGACATCAAATCGGTAACGTCAGGGGACGGCGAGTCGTAGGCGTTCACAAGGGCCTACGCTTCTTCCAGGACCTTGCCCGGAAGAAATGGCACCTACGGTGCAGCGAGCGAATCCGCATACAATCGTTACAGCCATGTTGCATGAGCGGCCGCCCCGAAGGGGCCTAACAGATTAGCCCAGGGCAACGCCCTGGGTCAGCATGTAGAAATAATTAACAGCCCTGAAAGGGCGACACAGTGGCCGTGATGTGCATCTATTGCACCCTTTCAGGGCTTTGGTTTTTTAGTCCCTTTTTTCCCAGGGCGTTGCCCTGGGCTAACCTGTTGAGGCCTTTCAGGCCAAAAATGACATCGCAAACTCATAATTTATTGTCGATAGCAGGCCCAAAAGGGCCTAAATAGCGTATACTACGGCCTTCACTTCGCCACGTTCCCAGACAGAAGGAATTGTCCCAGTCATGACACGGAAGTTGTTTCACACGTTCCTCGCCATCGCCCTTCTGGCCTGCGCGCCTATCGCCACCGCAGCCTTGGAAGTGTCCCTTACGGTCTCTGGCGATATCGACGAGATTCAGGCCCTGCTTCGCTTCATTGAGAAACGCAACAAGCGGCCTGCTGACGATGGTGACAATCCCCTTAAAATCAGCCTTCACAGCATGACGAGCGGCGATATGACCACGCTGGATACCAAGCCCGCTTCCATGCCCCGCCCTGTCAAACTGTCCCCGCCCCAACTATCCGCCGAGAAGCTGACACCGGGTCAATCCACATTAATCACCGTCGCTGTGCGCGATGATCGCGGCGATGTCGACACGGTGGCCATTCAGGTGGTGGGCACCAACTTGCGTACAGATCTCTACGATGATGCCACCCATGGCGATCTGAAGGCCAAGGACAACGTCTGGTCGGTCTCACTGACGCCCATGGAAGCAACGCCCGCAGGACGTTACGAACTTATTGTAACGGCCTTTGACCGAAATGGACGCGCCCTGCGGGCAATCAGCCCGAACGGCGAGGAACAGCCCCTTCAGGTGCGCACGGACGTTAGCATCGAACGCTAACCGCTGTCGGCACATTTCCCGTTTGGACACGGGCAAACCCCGCTGAACTTGCCCGTTGCGCCCAGGGTTGTTTTTACTACATCAAGGCAAATATCATCATCGGCAAGCCGTAAACTCATCTGCATAGAGAACATCCGCCATGGACAACAACACCATTCTACGTCTGCTTCAAGAAGTGGCGGACGGCCAGCGAAGTCCAAGCGAGGCCCTGTCCTCCCTGGAACATTTGCCCTACGAGGACTTGGGCTTTGCCAAGATCGACCACCATCGCCAACTCCGCAAGGGCTACCCCGAAACCATCTTCTGCCAGAACAAGACCCCGGAGCAGGTCGTGGCCATCACACGACACATGTATGAAAAAAAGAGCAACGTCCTCGGCACCCGCTGTCCTCCCGAAATCATGACCGCCGTCTGCAAAGCCTTTCCAGAGGCCAAGCACCACACCCTCGCCCGGGCGTTTACCATTACCCATGCTGCCCCACCGCTTTCCAAGGGAACTATCGCCGTGGTCTGCGCGGGCACCAGCGATCTTCCCGTGGCCGAGGAAGCCGCCATAACCTGCGAGGCGCTGGGAAACCGGATTGATCGTATTACCGATGTTGGTGTGGCGGGCATTCATCGTCTGCTGGACCAACAAGACAAATTGAACACCGCCAATGTGATAATCTGCTGTGCGGGCATGGAAGGCGCCCTGCCCTCCGTATTGGCTGGCCTCGTGCATTGTCCTGTCATTGCCGTGCCAACTTCGGTGGGCTATGGTGCCAGCTTTGGCGGCCTTGCCGCCTTGCTGGGTATGCTCAACACCTGTGCCACGGGAGTCACCGTGGTCAATATCGATAACGGATTTGGTGCGGCCTCCGCCGCATCAACTATCAACCGAATGGCCGGTACTTCTTCATGAAAACGTGTTACTTCGATTGCTACAGCGGCATCAGCGGCGATATGACTGTTGGCGCGCTCATTGACGCCGGGGCGGACTTCAAAACCATCAAAGCGAGCCTCGCTTCGCTTGGTGTACCTGGATTTACCGTCACCGCCGAAAAGATCGTGAAGAAGGGCATCACGGCGACGCAATTCAGCGTCATTGAGGATGAAAAAGAACACCATCCCCACCGCCACCTTCATCATATCGAGAAGATAATCAACGAAAGCACCCTGCCCCAAGACGTGAAGGCTGCGGCCAATGCCACCTTTCTGGCGTTGGGAAAAGCGGAAGCCGCCGTCCATGGAACAACCATCGAGAAAATACACTTTCACGAAGTGGGCGCGGTGGATTCCATCGTTGACATTGTTGCCGCCCAGTTGGGATTCCACCTCCTCGGCATCGAGCATTTCGTTTCCTCGCCCCTCCATGTGGGTGCCGGAACCGTAAAATGCGCCCATGGTATCATGCCTGTGCCCGCGCCCGCCACGGCCAGATTACTGCAAGGAAAGCCGACCCATGGCGGTGAAGTCCAGGGCGAGTTGGTGACCCCGACCGGCGCCGCCCTCATTGACCAGCGAGTCACGCTCTTTGGACCCGCCCCGCTGATGCGCACCGAAGCAATCGGCTATGGCAGCGGCACCAGGGACTTGGCGGACCGCGCCAACGTGCTCCGTATTATGATTGGCGAGTGCGATACCGTCGATTCCGCACAAGAAACTATCCAGGTGCTTGAAGCCAACCTCGACGACATGTCGGGCGAGTTGCTTGCCCCGCTGGTGGCGAGCCTTATGGATGGGGGAGCCCTCGACGCCTTCCTGACCCCCGTGATTGGAAAGAAGGGTCGGCCCGGCCATCTCGTTACGGTGCTGGCGAAGAACGAGAGCGCCCAAGCCCTCTGCGAGCGCCTGTTTACCCATTCCACGACCCTCGGTGTTCGCATGAGGACGGAGCGGCGCAGCACATTGACACGGGAATGGAAACGTGTCACAACACCCTGGGGATCCGTGCGCATAAAAATTGGCAGCCGGGGTGAGCAAACCTACACCACCTCGCCCGAGTACGAAGATTGCCAGTGTATCGCGGCATCGGCCAATGTGCCGGTACGGCGGGTCTACGAGGCAGCACTATCGGCCGCCGTGCAGGGAGCATTCGACCATGAGTGAACGCATTGCGATCTATCCAGGTAGTTTTGATCCACCAACACTCGGCCACTTGGATCTTATCGAGCGTGCGGTAAACATCTTTGATCACGTTATCGTGGCCGTTTCGATTAACCGGGAGAAGTCGGGACTCTTCAGCGTAGAAGAGCGGGTGGAAATGCTTCAGGAGCTGCTAACCCACCTTCCCCAGGTATCGGTGGAGCACTTTCTGGGCCTCACGGTCGATTTGGCCCGGCAGCGGGACGCGGTAGCCCTCATCCGCGGTTTGCGCGTCGCTTCGGACTTCGAATTCGAGTTGACCATGGCCATCAACAACCACAAGCTCGCCCCGGAAATTGAAACCGTGAACCTCATGCCAAGCGAACCCTATCTCTTCCTGAGTTCCCGCCTGGTGAAAGAGATTGCCGCTTTCAATGGCACCCTCAGCCACTTCGTCAGCCCCAGCGTGGAACGCCGCCTTAAAGAGAAGTGTAAGTCGGAATAAGTGGCATTCGCGGGAAGGCTACCGACGAGAGTAGCGACAGGGTGGTGCTGGTCGAAGACGCGCCGAGTGGACGGATCCCGCCGTGTCGGATCAACGAAGTTCCCCACACCTGCGGAAGCACGCCATAATTGTGTGGAATCATTCCGGCTGGACCGTGTGTATATCGCAGCTTCATCTCAATCTTATGCTAAATTAGCATGAATTAGCATGAAATTAGTATATTGTAACCTGCATATATGATTGGGCTTACAGAATGGCCATTCCAAAAAAGGCGCTTACGCTTATGCGTTGATGACAAGTATTGGCAAACCCAATGGCCTCATGGAAATCCTAGAAAAAGTTTCTGGGCCCACAGACAATGGAAAGTACCGGCACTGGGAAACAATCCGGCACATGCGGCCACCCGAAGGGCTTACCCATGAAGAGTGGTGGCTGGGCCTGAAGTTCTATCGCGGCTCATCAACGAAGAACATGGCCTTTCGCGACAAGGCAGGCAAGCCCTTTCAGTATTCACTTGTTGACCCCGTTCCAGAAAACCTACACGATATCGATCTGTGGGGTGGTGGTACCGTCGAATCGACACCAGAAATACTAAACTCGGAAAATCGAGACCGCTATTATGTAAGTTCGCTTATGGAAGAGGCGATCACCTCTAGTCAACTCGAAGGCGCATCAACCACAAAGCAAGTGGCCCGAGACATGCTCAGCACGGAACGAGCGCCGCGCAATCGAGATGAGCAAATGATCTTGAATAATTTCGTAACGATGAAAAAAATTGGCGAATTCAAGGAAGCACCGTTGACCAAAGAACGTGTATTCGAGATTCACCGTTTGATCACGCAAGGCACCTTAGACGATTCAAGTGCCGCAGGCCGCTTCCGAAACGATATGGATGGCAGGATCTGCGTACAGGATCGATTAACCGGGGAGATTCAACACCAGCCCCCCGCTCCAGATACGCTGGATCAGCGGTTACAGGTACTTTGTGATTTTGCAAATGGCACAGGCACGCAAGGATTCGTTCATCCGGTTCTCCGGGCCATTATTGTCCATTTTATACTGGCCTACGATCACCCCTTCGTCGATGGAAATGGCCGCACTGCGCGGGCCTTGTTTTACTGGACCATGTTGCACCATGGATACTGGCTCTTCGAGTTCATAACGATTTCCCCTATCTTAAAGAAATCTCCCGGAAAATACGCAAAGGCCTTTCTCTATACGGAAACGGATGAAAACGATCTGACCTATTTCATCCTGCACCAACTGACCGTCATTAATCGGGCAATGAACGCTCTGCAAGAGTACATCGCCCGAAAAAACAAACAACAAAAAGCAGTCGAACAAAGACTTCGGGGGCAAGTTTCGCTAAATCACCGGCAAACCGCTCTCTTAGGTCACGCTATCCGGCATCCATTCCATCGATATACCGTAAAATCACACCAGACACACCATGGTGTCGTCCATCAAACCGCACGAACGGATCTCTCTGATCTGGAGAAGAGAGGCCTCATGCGCAAAACAAAATCAGGAAAGACCTACCACTTTACTCCGGTGGAAAACCTGGAAAATGCCTTGGAAGAACTTGCCGCTGACGCATGATTCTAAAAATACAACCAATCCAATTTTTGGCAAAACCGCTATTCGGGCTTCGCGCCCTCTTCCGCCAGGGCCGCCTTGAGGGCCGCTTGCACCTCCAGCAGCTCCGGGGCATCGGGCATGTAGGGCAGGAGCTTGTCCAGTAGCGCCTGAACCTTGTCAAAGTCGCCCCACCGAATAAAAACTTCCCCCTGCATCCGTGCGATCTGTCGAAGGTAGTATTGGGCGTTTTTATCCTCGGGATCGATCTCCAACGACTCCACAAACAAATCAATTGCCTTGTTGCCAATATTCATACCCCCGTAATAGGCCTGCAGCCCTTTCATGTCGTGGGTGCGGGCGCGGTGACGCCGCTCAACATCGGTGAGAAATCCCGGTGTTGCGCCCGGAAGAAAAAGTGAGACGGGGCTGCTCATATGCTGTTCAAGGAGCGCCATGGATTTGTGTTGCGTACGGACATTGATCAGCTTGGGCGCTTCAAACTCCGCCCAGGGAAGGTCATCGCGCATGACCGTGCCCCCGGCTGTATAAGCATCCAGCCCCGCCTCATCCATCAGGTAGCACCCCAGTATGGAAGGGATATCGGCAAAGCCCACATCCTTGAGGGCCTTCTCCAGCGCGGGCGTGGCAAGACGGGCCTGCAAGGCCACCACGTCCAGCTTGAGCGGGGCGTTGGACCCGATCAGGAAGAGGTCCGCATTAATAAACCACGCCGTGTAGTTGGGGAACACCGTGGTAAAGGTATAGGCCAGGGACTTTACAATCTCCGGTGTCAAGCCGTGGAGCGGGATCCACTGTGATACCATGCCGCCGGGCTTCAGGTGTTCCAAACAAAGTTTGTAGTACTCCTGGGTGTAGAAGGTCGATACGCCCGACATGGCGAGGGGCATGGGCTCAAAGGTAATTACGTCGTAGCGGCGCTCCGATGTCAGGAGGAAGTTTCGGCCGTCGTCCACGTGAAACGTGACCTCGGGGCGATCGATAACACCCAGGTTATCGACCTCAAAAAAGGGCGCGGCCTCCAGCACTTCCGGGCTGATGTCCACCGCGTCAATGCGCGCAAAATCAGACAGGGCCAGGGTGCCGCACGTAATGCCCGATCCGAAACACATAAAGAGCACATCCGTGGGCTGCCGGTCGAAAAGCAAGGGAAGCACGCCTTGAAGACGGTTCATTTTCACGCCCTTCTCGATGGACGTAGTCGCCTGTACCCGGTTAATCCAGAGCACCCGGTCCGTCCCGTCGCGCTCATCTCTGGGTTCAGATACCGCGACGGTGCCTTCCACGCCTTCCTTGTAGTGGATCACGCGATGACTCTCGGGTATGTAGCCCGCATTCAACGATTGATTCACATCGACGGGTGCCCGCCAGAAACTTCCCGCCAGAAGCAACGCCACCGTCGCGCAGGAAAGTCCCTTGAATAAAAAGGAGGTCTGCGGACTCGCCACTATCAGCGCCGCGCCCGCCAGCGTCACTAAAAGGGCAAAGACCACGATACCCCAGTGGGTGCCAATGAGCGGAATAAACAGAAACCCGCCCACGAGTGATCCGAGAACACCGCCCACCGTATTGGCGAAATACAAGCGCCCCACATCGCGGCCCAAGGTCGCCCGCGTATTGCTTACGGCCTTGACCACGAGAGGAAAGGTCATACCCAGGAAAAAGGTGGGTAGAAAAAGCGCCTTGAAGGACAGCCACACCTTGCCCCGAATCACGGCGCCCCAATCTCCGCCGCTGTCCAGCTGGAGCGCCATAACCGCTTCGGGCATTGCGGCCAGGGTACCCAGCATATAGACACAGCCAACACCCGTCAGGGCCAACACAGCACCGAGCCAAAGGGCGGGGCGGCCCAGTCGATCCACGAACGCGGAGGCCACCGCGCTGCCCAGCGCAATCCCCAGCAGCAGGGTGGTGAGCATGGTGGTGTATGCATAGGTCGTCCCCAGGAAGATGATTGCCAGGAGGCGGGTCCACAGCACCTCCAGCCCAAGGGAGCAGAAGCCAGACAGAAAGAAGGCCGCGATAACCAGGCCACGCATGGTGGCCTGGGCGTCTACTTCCGATGGCGGCGGCACTTCCGCGCCACGCTCGACAACGGCCCCAGTCTCTCGATGTCGGGATAGCCCCCACGCCACAAGACCCACAGCCACATTGGCGGCAGCGCCCAGCAGCGTTGTCTGCGTGTAGCCAAAGCGTGGTATGAGGAAAAAGCCCGCGACAAAGCACCCGGCCACGGCACCGAGCGTATTCAGGGTATACAAG
Organism: Candidatus Hydrogenedentota bacterium; assembly: GCA_024280935.1. Classification (GTDB taxonomy): domain Bacteria; phylum Hydrogenedentota; class Hydrogenedentia; order Hydrogenedentales; family JAEUWI01; genus JAEUWI01. Next base: position 11,718 of record JAJRPE010000529.1, on the reverse strand, counting down.
GCACCGATTCGCATACCCCGGACCTTCGCCTCCCGCGAGACGAAGCGGGCAAGAAGGGGCAGCGTCGCCCCCATCAGCGAGACGGGCACAAAAAGCAGCAGCAGCGCCAAAAGGCCCCGGAACAGGGTTCCCGTGCCACGGGACAGATGAAACTGCTTGAGCAAGACCACAACCGCGTCTTCGCCGTAGGTCACCGCCACGATAAAGCCAAGCGCCCACAGGCCAATGATACACTCGAAAATGCCGTAGGCCCTGAGCGGGCGTGTCGTCCGATCCGCCAAACGCCCGCCCCAGATGCTTCCCACGCCCAGTCCCAGGAAAAATATGGACAGTACCGTGGAAACCGCATGGGAAGTCGTCCCCAGAAGCAACACAAGTTTTCGGGTCCAAACGACCTGATACAACAGCCCGCATGCCCCGGACACGAAGAAAAAGGACAGCACGAGAAGAAACAACAGCACGTGCGTTCGGGTACTGCGGGGCACGTCAACTTGGATCACGAACTAAACTCCTGTTGGGATTCATGCACTCTGTTTGCGCTCCAAAAAAAAGCATGATAACATACGAGCAGATTTATCTCGCTTCCGAACAGGACGGGGAAACAAGGGGGCATTTATGCGAGCGTTACACGCCTGAATTTTCGGTCCACTTGCCTGTCACTGCGGCCGGTTTGTATTGCATTAGCGCGTTCAAGGCGGCTTCGGGCGTTGTCGCCACCGCGAACAAATCACACTGGTCCTCCTTGACCAGCTCGGCCTCCACCATATCCGCAAAGCAGGCCATCAGCCCATCGAATGCACCTTCCGTATTCAGGAATACGATGGGCTTTTCGTGATAGCCCAATTGTTTGAGCACCAGCACCTCGAAGAACTCCTCCAGCGTACCAAAGCCACCGGGAAGCACGACAAAAGCATCGGCTCGTTCGGTCATGATAGCTTTGCGCTCGGACATCGTTTCTGTGACGATTAGTTCATCACAGGCCCCGTAGGTCAAAGCAGACACATTGAGCTTTTTGGGAATAACCCCCACGACCCTGCCGCCGCCTTCGTGGATGCCCTCAGCGACCGCGCCCATAAGGCCAACTTTGCCCGCGCCGTAGACCAACTCCAGGTCGCGATCCGCCATCAGCCGACCCAATTTCCCGGCCACATCGCCAAAAACCGCCCGCGCCGCATCGCTCGACGCAGCAAATACACAAACTCGTTTTATCGGCATCACTGGAACTCCATCCGCCCGTTGGCTAACGCCAGCGCACGGTGTTCACCGCGCAACCTCATCGACATCCACATCCAGCGACGCATCATCACCCGTCGCTTCCGTGCGATCATTGCCGCCAAGTGTCTTGCCGCCCGGTCGATGCCCTTCTGCCCGGGAATCATCGACAGACCCGTTCGTCGAAGATGGGTCGTCTTTTTCTGTGGACGGATGATTCATTGGGGCAGGCCGTGCGGTATCCAGAACACCGCCCATTCGAGCCACGAGTTCCGCCGCCTGCAACTGCACTGGTTCGGTTGCGCCATGGAGCATTTTCTCCACCACGATGCGGCGCATCGAACGGAGGGTGTTTTCATCCAGCACATCGCCCATGACCTGGCCTGAATCGGGCCCTGGCAGATGAAGGGGATCCCGGTTGCGGGCTTCAATGCACTGATGACGCGCCTTCTCAATCTCCATACTCTCGGGGAACTCTTGCATCAGGGCATCAAATATGACCAGCGCCTCCCCGAAGCTTCCCGCACAATAGAGGTCCACGGCCCGGCCAAAACGCTGCTTTGCCTCGATCGATGGCGCACCACTGCCTCCCCATCGCCTGGTGTTTGCACCGCCCTTTGCCATTGCCGCACGCCGGGTTCGCGACATCGTATCCCGGGTGATGGGGATTTTTTCGCCACAGGAGGGGCACTGGCCCATCTTGCCTATGGCCGATCGGGGTACTTGCATTTGCTGACCACAGGTACAGGTAATAAAGAGCTTGCGCATAGAGAAATACGGTTCCCGTGTTTTATATTCTACTTCGCAAAAAACTCCAGTGGAACGCTCCCTGGACGAAGGCCAAACAGAACCCCAGATATTGGCTGTGACCCGGCCACTTTCGTTTCATTGATGCCCCTCGAAGGCGTCTCGCATGAGACGCCCCCTATTGTAGCCTACTTATCAAGGAAATCGGAAAGAACATCCATCATCTGTTTCCGCTCTTGCTGGCGTTGGATCTCGGTGACGGGTTCCGAAAGATCGGCAGACCTCAAGTCCCCTTCTCCGGCATCAATATAATCCTCGCCGATCACGGAATCGGTCAGGTCCAACACCTCCTCCGAAAGTGAATAGTCATCAGCCGTTCGAGCCTCCAGTGCTTGAATGCGACAGCGCGCCTCGGCAAGATCCCGCGACAGCGCCTCCCGCTCTGCCGTCAGGAGATCCACCTGGCCCTGCGCGTCATGAGCGGCGGCGCGGTCATCTTCTTCCCGCTCCAGACGCGATTCCAACGCTGCCTGGCGCGCCTGGGCTGCGGTCAACTGCTCAAGCAATGCGGCGCAGGCCAAGGCCTGTTCGTCGTTTGTCTGCGCGGACACCGCCAGGTCTTCGACCAGGGAGGCCACCCGTTCCGCCGCCGCCTTGGTCGCCTGACTTGCTCTGTCACGATCAAGATCCGATGCGCTTCGAGCATCGGCCAAGCGTTGGAGTTCATCGCTCAGTTGCTTGACTTGCTCTTCATTGCAAACACAATCTCGCCGCAAATCTTCCAGTTGTACGAGAAGAACAGATTTTTCCTCGGCGGCATCGTGGAGGCGCGCTTCCAGGTCCGCGCTCTTTTGCGCTTCTATCTCGTGCATACGAACAGCCTCTTCCGCACTCTGGGTCAGATCAAGTCGCTCTCTGTCCAGCGCCTGTACCCTGTTCTGCAAACTGTTCATTCGCTCCTTGAGCTCATTAACGATAACGACCTGCTCCTCCAGTGCGCGAATCTGCTCCCGGGTCGTCTGGTCCCCCACGTTGCGGCACTTCTGAAGCGCGGCCAAGGTCTCTTTCTGCGCGGCAAGTTCTTCCCGCTGACGCGCAATCGTTTCGGTATACGTGTTCTCCGCAGCCTCGTGCTTTGGCAACGCAGGTTCCGCATGCGCCGCCTCGCGCAATTGCATCAGCAACAGCTCTTGCTCATCAATGCGACGCTTCAGTGCGAGTACCTCGTCGCACGCATCCTTCAACGCTTCCGGCGCTTCGCTTTCAGCGGGTCTCGCCGCTACCAACGACTCCAGCGCCTCGATTCGAGAGGCCATTTCGGCCCGCTCTATGGCCATGGAATTCCGCTGCGACTCCGCTGCTTTCCGCAAGGCCTGCAGGGCATTCTCCTTCTCTGAGAGAAGCTCCCGGACTCCGTCCAATGCTTCTTTCCGGGCCGCGACGATACTGCCTTCATCACGCCGTTGGGCCAAGTGCCGCTTGAACTTATCCGCCTTAGTCGCCGCATACTGTAGCAACCGCTGAAGGCGCTCAAAGCCCTCTTCCTTGGAAAGTTCACGAACACGCGGGGAGCGGCCATCGCGTGGCACGATAACCATCTGCTTGCAAACACGGCACCACCCATCCCGCCCAGCGTAGTGGTCGGCTAAATGTAGCGCTTTACCGCAGTGTTCACAGTTGAATTCTATCATCGCTTCCAAACCCGCCTTGTCATGCTAACGTGCGCCACGTAATCCAATGAATCTCGGCAAAATCGCAATGAGTCCAAAGATAAGCAACAGGACGATAATCCCGTCGCCGCCAAAACGAAGAACAAAAGCCGGGAGCGCGCTCGCGTCGGACACCGGGATGTCCTTGGCCGCAGCCATGCTCAATTGAACGAGAGCGCCATGCTGTACCGTAAATCCGATATAGCGAGCGCCATCCAGTTCCAACTCCAGATAGCTTGATTCGTCCGACCAACCTTCGATCTGGCCCGCAGCATGCCACCCGGTACTGCTTCCTGTTTTGTCAGCGAAATAGTAGTTCACCACGACATCATCGGCACGCATATCATCCGCCAGGGGCAGCCATACACGTTGTCCCACATCGTAAAGCGCGTCCGGCACAATGGCATAGGCCAAACCCGTCGCGTTGGCCAGTGAAACGGGCACGCGGGTGTCGTCAATGGCATAAACCAGGACTTCTTCCTGGCTTTCAAGGCTGAGATCAATACCGCTGGCATCAAAGTCCGTATAGGCGGGCTGCCCTATGGGTACTTCGCCCGCACCTATTCGGTCAAGGAAATCACGCTCGGTCTCAATGGCGAAGCGGTAGGTCAAGGGGCCAATAGTCTCGCCGACAACCGTCGAGGCACTAACCGTAAACTCCACCGTCTCACCCAAGTTAAACAAATCATCGCCAGGACGGTAAAGTGCCCAGCCGTCCCTGAGTCCTTCGGTGTCAATGGCCCGCCATTCAATCGTGGTGCTCGTGCCGCCGCTGCTACGCGTTACTTCACCACGAATGGAATTCGGGTCAATGGCGGAATCGCGTTTCAGCCGAATAGCCAGCACCGAATCGACGCGTGCGCGCAGAGACCGGTTATCGGCTTCCAGCGCAGGCAATACGGGTTCAAATAACGCCAGGGCGGGCGCGGGACCGGCACCCGGAAAACCATCGTCGGGATCACTGAAATTGCTCGTCCCGCAAATATTTGATGCCCGCACCCAATACTGGTAGCTGGTTTCGTCGGTGCCAGGCCCCGGAGCAATAAGGGGAACGCAGCCACCGCCCGTATCGTCGGCCTGCTTCGCAGTCGGCAAGACTGCGGCTGTAGCGTCCGTAAAGGCCGTACCCACGACCATGGCAATCAAATCGGCTCCGTTCGGGTCGGTCCCCAAACTGCGGTAGACCATGTACTCGTCGGCGTCTTCCACGTTATTCCAAAGCACGCGCACCTGTCCCGGCAGGGTTCCATTGGTCGCAAGCACATCACTGGGTATGCCGGGCGCCGAACACGCGGATTGATTCAGAGCAATATCCGCAGGACTTCCAACGGCATTGTCCGCAGTGACACGCACCGTCGCAAGGCGCACGGCGCTGGACAAGTTGGTCGCCAGAACAATGTTGATCTCGCCAGAATTCACACCCGTCTGGCCTGACAAAATTTCCACAAAATCGCCGGAAGCCACTTCGGCTTGCCAGTTGAGCACCGCGAGTCCGGTGTTCCGAACGCGCAGGGTAATGACACCTTCCTCGCGGCCCACGGAAGCCGTAGCGGGCGACACGTCCAGCACAGCGGGCGCGTCAGCGCTATTCGTGGGATCCGTGCCCAGCGCCACCTCGACAGCATCCAGGACACCATCGCCGTCGGTATCGCTGATGTTGGGGTTGGTGCCATTCAAGAATTCGTCCAGGTTGGACAGGCCATCTGCGTCGCCATCCCCCTCCGGTGTCGCCAGGAGATTTCCAAAATGGGCCAGCTCGAAAGCATCCGACATACCATCGCCATCCACGTCATCGTTCACAAGAACAAAGGCCTTTTCAAAAGATGCCCCCGCCGTGTCGGTGCTCCGCAGACGAATCTCGAAGGTTGCGCTGCTGTCAAAGTTGACCTGTGCATCCGTCAGCAGTTGTTGGTCAAGCACCTTGAAGCGCGTATTGTCACCGTCGCCGTCGCCCGCAACCAGCGCATAGGTGTGATCGTCTGCAATATCCTGGTCTTCGCTAAGCAGATCGCCTACGACCGTGTCTGCGGCCACATTGCCCAGAATGCCATTGGCGCTGATAGCCAGATCGGTGGGCGCGTCGTTCCGATCCAGCACCTCAATCTCGAACACCATCTCAAAGGAACTCTGCTGGTCATCGGTGGAACGCACACGAATGCTGCGCAGGTGCCCTGCCTCGAAGTCGAGCGGCGCAGCCGTCATCAGCGTGTTGCCGACGACCTGGAAATCACCGTTGTCTCCGCTTCCCTCGCCACTCACCAGGTTGTAGACCTGGCTTCCTCCATCATCATCGTTGGTCATAAAGCGGCCCACTTCCGTGCCGGTGGGTCCATTTTCCGCTATCTGGGTGTTCGTCAACGACAGGCCATCGGGCAAATCGTTCTGATTGAGGACGGACAAAAGGAATATCGCCTCAATAAAACCACCCGCCTGATCATCACTGCGAACCCGAACCGTATGGGTCGTCTGCGCCTCAAAATCGATGGCACCGTTAACAATCAGGGTACCGCCGCTAATGGCGAAGAGTCCGTTGTCCGCATCGCCATCGCCCGCAACAAGCGAGTAGGCGTGGGCATCGGACGCATCTTCGTCCGCCGTCGTCAACGTTCCAACCACCGTGCCCAGAGGCGCATTCTCGACCACATCTGCATTGTCGAGAGCAATAGCCGTGGGCAGGTCATTCTGGTTCACGATACTGATAGTCATCGGCTGGGCGAAGGTGCCGTCTTTCCCGTCGAAGGTATTCAGGCGAATGCTATAGGACGACTGCGTCTCAAAATCAAAGGTAGCGTTCGTTCGGATCTCGTTGCCCGATACGGTAAAGAGTCCGTTGTCCGTGTCGCCATCGCCGTCCACGAGCATGTAGGTATGCGCATCGCCCGCATCGGGATCGGTCGTGGTCAACACACCCACCAGCGCGCCTGCGGGTATATTTTCCATCACGTTAGCGGGCGACAGGGCAATCGCCGTGGGGTCACGGTTGTCGTCGATCACGGTAATCTGGAAGGTTTCCGAGGCCGACAACATGGGAACGCCGTTATCTGTGACAAGCACCGTTGCGGTATGATCGCCCGCAGACGCAATATTGGGCACCCACTGGAAGAAGCCCGTGACTGGATCAATCGTGCTTCCCGCCGGGTTGTTCTCCAGGCTGTAGCTGAGCACATCGTCCATATCGGGGTCGGTCGCCGTCACCAGGAAGGACAAGACCTCGGCCTCCACGACCGTCTGGTTGCCTACCGGGTTAAGCGCGGGCGGCCCATTGGCATCCGCCACCGAAATTTGTAGATCCTGTTCATCCGACAGGGGCGGATTTCCGTCATCCGTGACACGGATGCCAATAATGCGGTCACCCGCGTCACTGAAACCCGGCATCCAAGTCAAGGTTCCGCTGGCGCTGTCTATTGCTACACCATCAACGGGAAGCACCAAACTGAAGGCGTGCGTATCACCGCCATCGTTGTCCAGCGCCACCGCAGTGAAGCTAAAGGGCTGGCCTTCGACGGCCACGAGAAGGCCAAAGTCTGCCAGGGCCGGTGCCTGATTAACCTCGCGCACGTCGATAACAATGGTCTCCGAAATACTCAGCGGATTGGCAACGCCGACTTGCGTCGCAATAAACGTGACCACATAGGAACCCGAATCAACAAATGCGGGCGTCCATTGGAACACGGCCGTGCCGTCGCCGTTATCGGCCAGCGCCGCGTCATTCGAGGGCGGCAGATTTGCCAGCGCGGCACTGATCACGAGCGGATTGCCGCCCGTATCATTGGCCGAAAGATTGAGGGTCAGGGTTTCACCTTCATCCAATTGCTGGTCACCAATCGTGCCCAGGGTAGGGCCGCCGGGGCCGCCATTAAGGGAAAAGACCACCTCCAACAAGGGCTGCTCGGCAAGCACGCCATGCTCCCTGGTACGGAAGGCTTTCACGGTGCCCGAAGCCACTTCATCACCCAGCAAGAGCCACCCAAAGTTGTTGTCGGGATCGTCCAGCCACGCCTGCGCATCCACGGTCACGTCAGCCGAATTCCATTCATAGGACGCTGGTCCAGAAACCGCAGCCGTGGCCCGGGCCGGTGTTACGAAATCGCCGCCGGGCACGGTCCAGAGTGTGCCGTCGAAGCTGCGATGGAGCCACGTGGCTTCACCCGCCTGGGCGGGCGCGCCATCCGCACCGGGTTCACCCGCATCGACGGAGCCTTCGGCCCAATCGCTGGCCACCAGGTGGAGACCCACCGAGCGGGATACCGCATCGCCCACGCTTCCTGCATTGAAGAGCATCAAAGTAGCGTCCGTCAGCAGGGAACCTTCGGGAATATTACCGATCACGTCAAAATGAAGCAATCCTCGCCGACGCAGGCCCGCGTCATTTATACCCGCGAAGAGTGTGGTGCCCGCGCCATTGGCCAACGCACCCACGTTATCCTCATAGAGCGTCGTGTCCCGGCGGACAGGTATGTTCACCGTGATGAGTCCGTCACGGCCTCCATTCGGATCCGTGGCCGTGTTGGCGCCGCCAATTCCGTTGCCCGCCGCATCGGATACGCCGCTGACCGTAAGGGTGATATCGCCGCCATTGAGCATTTCACCGGCGTTCCAGGTGAGTAGATACATTCCCGGCAGGATTTCCGAAACGCTGTCTGGCTGGATCGCCAAAGTGCCGCGCCCGACACCACTCAGGGCGTAGTTGGCAGGATCATCCGCGCCCGCGCCCATGGTTTCGCTGAAAATCGCCTCAACGGTGAGGCCGGTCAACACGTTAACTGCGGACAAGGCCGGTGCAACACCAATGCCCGCGCCCGCGTCCGTACCGCTGTTTGGCGCACCCAGGCTATTGCCGGTGTTATCTTCCACGCCCGACACGGTGACCGTTATGTCACCGCCCTGGAGCATCTCGCCCTCGGTCCAAGTGAGCAGATAGCTGTTTCGGTTTCCTTCCAAAATCACATCGGGATCATCAGGATCGTTAAGCGGCAATTCTGAAACGCTCGTCGGATTGTCGAGCAAGGTGCCCCGTCCCGGTCCACTTACGACATAGTTGAGCGTGTTGAGCGCACCGACAGCAATGGGTTCACTGAATTGCACACTTAGCGCCCGGATTCCCTGAACCGCAACGCCCGCAACCGTGGGCGGCACACCAATACCCTCCACCAGGGCTGTTGCCTGGTTCTCTGCGCCAATAAGATTCTCAACTTCATCGGCGACATTAGAGACGGTCACGGTAATTTCCTGGCCGTTCACCAGCGTGCCCGTATTCCACGTCAAGCGGAAGCGGTTCGGTTCCACTTCGGCAACACCGTCGGGCGTACCCGACAAGGTGCCAAGACCCGGCCCAGAGAGGGTGTAATTCGCCGGTTCAAGGGCCGTCCCACCCATGGCCTCGCTGTAGCGCACATCCACGATCGCCTGGTCAACCACGCCCAGCGCAAGCACGGCGGGCGGCGTGTTGTCCACAAAAACCAGTTGGCCCGCCACCGCACTCGATGCGGGGTTGCCAACCGTGTCAATGGCGCTGCCTGCAATTATCGCAATACCGAGATAGCCATCGCCCGTCATGTCGGATATGGTTACGGTGCGAAACACGTTGCCGTCACCGCTGATGCTAAAAACGCCATTGGCGGTCGCGGTGGAAATTGGAAACGCCTTGGCACCAGCACGCAACAGATTTTTGCTCAGGGCGGTGGGATTCGCATCAACCAGCGCAAATATTTCAATATCGCTTTCCAACAGCCCGATCAAGGCGGCATCATCATAGTTCACGTTAAAACTGACTGGCCCTGACTTGGTCGCGGCAATGCTGGGTCCACCCACAAGAACAGATGGCCCGATGGAATCGATGGTCAATTCGTTGACGGTCGCATCCGTGGCTCCATTGGCTGTAGCCACGACATCGTAGGTGCCGTCCGCCAGCGGATTGAGGCTGTCATCGGCCAAGGTCCACGTGCCATCGTCGTTGTTTGTTGCCGAACGGGTCTGCCCGTCTACAAGAATAGTCACCACGACACCCGCTTGATCGATAGTGCCCGATAGCGCGGGAGTCCGATCCCGGCTTGTGAGCACATCAACCGTCACCAGCGGCGCGGTCAAACTTATCGTCAGCTCGTCGGTGGTGATATCCGCACCCTCGTTGCCAAGAAGATCCGTGGCGCGCACATCCACGTCATAGGTGCCCTCGGCCAAGACCGACAAGGTATCATTGGGCAAGGTCCACGTGCCATCGCCATTGTTCACCGCATCATGGGTCTGACCCGCAACCGTAACACGGACGGTCGAGGTCGTCTGGTTGACGGTGCCATTCAACTGCGGCGTGGTATCGCTGGTTGTTAAGGGGTTCACCGTAACCGCCGGTGCCATGGTAATAACGAAGAGGTCATCCACCAAACTCGGATCCGTGCTGGCGTTGCCCGCCGAATCCGTGGCCACGGCGGTAACGTTGTAAACGCCGTCGGCCAGGGTGGTCAGCGCATTGTCGGGAAGTGTCCACGTGCCATCGCCATTGTTGACCGCCGTATTGGTCTGTCCTGCCAGGGAAATGACGACAATAGCCGCAGAATCATCGATTGTACCCGTCAATTCCGGCGTATTATCGTTTGTTGTCAATACGTCCACCGTAACAACAGGCACATCCAGGTCAACGGTTAATTCGTTCGTCGTCCCATCATTGGCTGAATTTCCTGCCGGGTCCGTGGCCTGAACCGCCACCTCAAACACGCCCGTAGCCAACGGACTAATCAGCCCCGCCACCAAGCTCCACGTGCCGTTCCCGATATTTGCGGCCGTGTAGGCATTGCCATCCACCACGACGATAATCGTGGCCGTGGGATCATTCACGGTTCCCGCGAGCGCGGGTGATGCCAAGCTCGTCAGCAGCGATGTTACGGTGACAAGGGGTGAGGTCACGTCAATGCGCAACTCATCCGCCGCCGTGTCGGCACCCATATTTCCAAGGCCATCCGTAGCGACAACGGCGATGTCATAGTCGCCTTCCGCCAACGGCGGGTCGATAAGATCGTCGGGCAGGCCCCACGTGCCATCGCCATTGTTCGTGGCGGTGTAATCGGTTCCGGCCACCGTAACGACCAGGGTTGCGTCGGCTTCGGCCACCGTGCCCGTCAAGGCGGGCGTGGTGTCGTTCGTTATCAGGATATCCACGGAAACCGCCGGGCCGTTCGTATCGACATTCAGCTCGCTATCGGTACCGTCCGCGCCCACGTTCCCCAAGGTGTCCGTGGCGGTAGCCTGCACATCATATTGCCCATCGGCCAACAGGGCAACGGTATTGTCAGAAACAGTCCATGTGCCATCGCCATTGTTGGTGGCCATATAGTCGCTGCCCGCAAGACGAATCGAAATCACCGCAGCGGTATCATCCACCGTGCCCGAAAGGGGCGGCGTTGTATCCGTTGTCACAAGCGAATCCACCGTGATCACCGGTGCGAGCGTATCCACAACGAGATCCGCGACTGTGGCATCCAACCCCATATTGCCCGCCCCATCCGTGGCGACCACCACTACATCATAAACACCGCTGTCCAGCGCCGACAGGAGACCGCCAGGAAGGGTCCACGTGCCGTTGCCATTGTTGGTGGCCTCCAGCGTTTCTCCATTTACCGTCACCTGAATGGTCGCCAGGAAATCGTCCACCACGCCCGTCAATTGAGGCGAAACTTCCGCCGTCGTCAAACTGTTCACGCTAAGCACCGGCGCGACCGTGTCGATCACAAGTTCGTTTGTCGTTCCGTCAGCACCGACATTCCCAAAGGAATCAACCGCCGCTGCCACGACGTCATACCCTGTAGCGTTGTCTGGCAACAGGCTCACGGTATTGTCCGGCAAGGTCCACGTGCCATCGCCGTTGTTCACGACCGCAAGGCCCACATCCCCATTCACATCCACAGTGATGGTCGCTCCTGGATCGTCCACGGTACCCGTGAGCGGCGGCTGGCTGTCATTGCTCACCAAGGGGTTTACGGCAACCGTTGGTGCAATCGTATCGATGTGAAGCTCGTCCTGTGTTGGGTCGTTGCCCACGTTGCCCTGGAGATCGCGG
>JAJRPE010000528.1 GCA_024280935.1 Candidatus Hydrogenedentota bacterium | reverse complement strand
CGCTACGAAATGGCCTACCTCCTTCTTGGCGGCATGTCCGCGCCGCTGGTGGTTTCGGTGCATACCATCGTGTCCTTCGATTTCGCCATCTCTGTGGTTCCCGGTTGGCATACGACCATCTTCCCGCCCTACTTCGTCGCGGGTGCCATCTACTCTGGTTTTGCCATGGTGCTGACGCTCATGATACCTGTGCGTGTCTGGTTTGGCATGAAAGACTTTATTACGATCCGCCACCTCGACAACATGGCCAAAGTCATGCTGGCTACAGGCTTGGTGGTGTTCTATGGTTACTGCTGCGAAGCATTCTACGCGTGGTATAGCGGCAGTGACTACGAGCGTTTCATGATGTGGAACCGCATGACGGGTCCCTATGCTTGGTCCTATGCCTGTTTGCTCCTCTGTAACGCAGCGACACCGCAATTGCTTTGGTTCAAATGGGTGCGGACGAATCCGATTCCCCTCTTCGCCTTGACGATTGTCGTGAATATCGGCATGTGGCTTGAGCGCTACGTTATTGTGGTGACCTCGCTGACACGCGATTACCTTCCCCAGGCGTGGGGCGAATATGCGGGCACGGTCTTTGACTGGGCGGCCTATGTTGGATCCATGGGACTGTTTCTTTTCATGATGAGTCTCTTCGTTAAATTCCTGCCCATGATTACTATTTTTGAATTGCGCCTTCAGCAGCATCAGCTAGACAAGGGCGAGATACGCTAAGGCCCTTTGGCTCCGGGTGAAACGAAAACCTGAGGACGATAAAAGATTATGTCTGCACACGGACACGAAAATGATACGCCGCAAGTACACGGTCTGATCGCCGAATTTGACGATCCGGATACGCTGCTTACGGCAACGACAAAGGCCCACGAGGCGGGATACCGCGCCATGGATGCCTATGCGCCCTTCCCTGTTCATGGTTTGGCCGAGGCGATGGGTGTGCGAAAGACCTATGTCTCGCTAGTGACCCTGATTGGCGGCTTTACTGGCGCGCTCACGGGCTTCGGGATGCAGTATTTTGCTTCTGTTATGCACTATCCTTACAGCATCGGCGGCAAGCAGTTGAATAGTTGGCCGGCCTTTATGCCCATCACCTTTGAGTTGGGGATTCTTTTTGCGGCCTTCGCGGCCCTGGGTAGCATGCTGCTCTTCAACGGCCTGCCCCAGCACTATCACCCCATATTTAATGCGAAGCGTTTTGAGCGCGCTTCAAGCGATGGATTCTTCCTGTGCATCGAACGCACGGACGCGCAGTATGACACAGCGCAGACCAAGGTCTTCCTCGAAGGCCTGGGGCCTGTGGAAGTGTCGGAAGTCATTGAATAGCAAAACCGGAACCGCACCCGCCGAAACAAACGGCGGGCAAACAAGTTGGAACTGATGATTAAATCCAAGAACATCACAGCGGCCCGCTACTGGCACGCCAACAAGGCACTGCTTGCGTTGGCAACGGTTTATAGCTTTGTGTTGCTCGGCTGCCACCCCGATATGTGGGACCAGCCCCGCTATACGGCGTTGCAAAAAAACACCTTCTTCGCCAACAATGCGGCGGACCGGCTTCCTGTCGAAAACACGGTACCCTACGACGGCATTCGGCGGACCTGGACCGACCCCGTGTTCCAAACCCTGACGGGCGCGGAGATCATCCCCAGCGTGTTGGACGAAGGCTTCCGCACGGGCAAGCTGGGCGAAGGTTTTATCGCGGACAACTATTTTGAAGTGACGCTGCCGTTGCTTGAGCGCGGCCAGCAGCGTTTTAACGCAATCTGCTCCCACTGTCACGGTGTGGGCGGCTATGGTAACGGCCTGATCACCCAGCGTGGTTTTCCGGCGGCACCGAGCTACCACATAGATCGGCTCCGTGAAGTGGAAGACGGTTACATCGTGGATGTGATTCGCAATGGCTTCGGGCGCATGTATAGCTACGAAGCCCGGGTCGCGGCTGAGGATCGCTGGGCCATTGCGGCCTACATACGTGCGCTGCAGTACAGCCAGAACGTGCCGAACAGCGAACTCAGCCCCGAAGATAAAGAAGAATTGGACAAAGCACTGCATCCGGTAGCGGAAGTGGAAGAACATCACGTGGCGGAAACCAATGCTCACTGAAAATCAACTTCAGAAAGTTAAGTCTCTCCAAGGCAAAAGCCTCCTGGCGGCGATCGGTGGACTGATCGTGGCGATAGGCTGGGGTTTCCTTAATGGCTCCATGTTTCAAGGACTGTTGATCGGCTACCTGCTTATCTTTGCCTTGGGTGTCAGCTCGCTGGCCTTGGTTATGCTGCATCACCTTTGCGGTGGCAGTTGGAGCTTTGTGGCGCAGCGCATCGCCGAAGCCGGATCGCGAACCTTGCCTTTCCTTGCTCTTGTTGGTGCGTTGGTCATGGGTGGTGCGCTCATGTTTTCCACGGTTTTTCCATGGGCCAACGCGGAATTCCTCAATATTGAGGAAAACCATCTCATCAAGTACATGTCCCACGAGAAAGAGGCCTTTCTAAATATCAAGACCTTTGCTATATGTTTCGTCGGCTACTTCGCGGTCTGGATTGGCTTCATGCTCGCCTTTAACGGCTGGTCAAAGAAGCTCGACGACACCGGCGACCCCAAGTACATCAGCAAGATGAAAATCTGGGCGGGCTTTGGCTGTGTCTTCTATGTACTTACGATGACCTTTGCCGCGACCCACTGGGCCATGTCCACCGACCCGACGTTTTTCTCCACCATTTACGGCGCGTGGATGATTGCGGGTGGCGCACTATCCATGATGTGTTTTTGCGTTATCATGCTTACGTGGCTCTCCGATGAAGGTCCGCTGGCGGAGAAGGTGAGTCCCCAGATATACCACCACTTCGGTAATTTCATGCTGGGCTTCACGATCTTCTGGTCCTACCTTTCCTTCTCGCCCTTCCTTATCATCTGGTACGGCAACCTGCCCGAAGAAATCGGCTGGTACTTGCATCGTTCCGGCGGTGGCTTGGCGGCCATGACGGTTGTCCTCATTGTGGGGGTCTGGTTCACACCCATGTATCTGTTGATGATGCGGAACAACAAGACCAATCCGAACAAGCTTCGCAAAATCGCCTTTTACATCCTGGCGACGCGTGTGGTGGACATGTACTGGAACATCGCGCCGTCCTTTGAAAACAATCACAACACGATAGGTTGGGGGACGGTCGTCTCGACGCTGGGTGCCGTGGCCGGTATTGGCGGTTTATGGCTCTGGGTTTTCTTGAATGAACTCAAGAAACGTCCTATCCTTCCGCAGCAGGATCCGCGTGAAGAACTCATGTTCCTGAAAGAAAAGGCGCACAACCATGGATAAAGCCAAGGATAGCATCAAGGAAGGTTACGAAGTCGGCGAAATGAACGTGGGCATCATCGTAATATTCCTGGCCGCAACGCTTGTCATGCTTTTCGGCGCGGTCGCCGTTATACTCATCGTCCTGCGAGGATTCGAAGAATCCAGGGCGTCGTTGAATACGGAACCCGCTTCGGTACTCGCCGTGTCGGGCATGCAGGTGCCGGACGAACCGCATCTTCAGCAGAACCCCGTGGCCGACCGCGTCGAGATTAAGGCCGCCAATGCGGCTCAGGTTAACGGCTATGGTGTTCTCAGCGCGGATCAGGGCATGGAGCGGGTGCATATTCCCGTGAACCGTGCGATGGCCTTGGTAGCCGAGGGGATTGCTCCCTATCGCCAAACCCCGGTGACGGCCCAGATGCCGTCTGGCGACCAATGAGCGCCGCCCGCAAAGATCGTCGTCACGCCTTTCGTTGGGTAGCCGCAGTGGTCTTGGTGTCTGTCTTGTCCTGCGCAGGAATTGCCCAGGGCCAGCAGGCCACCGAAGAGCAAGTCAATGATTTTGAATTGGATCCTATCGCCTTTCGTGGACCCGATCCGAAGGATCGCTTCAAAGAGATCAAGATTCAGCAGAATTTGGGTGTCCAGATTCCCATGGACCTGGTTTTTCGTAACGAACGTGACGAGGAGGTTCGTTTGGGCGACCTGATTACGGACAAGCCGGTGGTGCTGTCCATGGTCTATTACGAATGCCCCATGCTTTGCACGCTGGTGCTGAATGGCCAGGTAGCTGGATTTGACGGACAGCCCGAGGACTTTCGGCTGGGCGATGCGTTTACGGCAATCAGTGTGAGTATTAACCCCAAGGAACGGGGCGCCCTCGCGCAGGAAAAAAAGGACAACTATCTGGCGGACCTGCACATTGAGAACGCCGCAGATAATTGGCATTTCCTCACGGGGGACGAAGAAGCCATTGAGACGCTGGCGGCGACGATAGGTTTTCGCTATTACTATGATGAGCCGACCGGTCAGTATGCCCATGACAGCGGCATCATGATTGTGACGCCGAAAGGCAAGGTTTCCGCCTACTATCTGGGTATCGACTATTTGCCCGGAAATCTGCGCAAGGCCCTGAAAATAGCGGGTGCGGGCACCATCGGTAAGTTTCTTAGACAGCCTTCGCTGTTGTGTTACGCCTATGATCCGACCAGCGGGACCTATGGGTTCGTGATTATGAGCGCGTTGCGGCTGGCTGGCATAGGCACGGTGTCGCTGGTGGTGGGTTTTTGGGTGCTGAGCTACGCAAAGAATCGGCGCAGACCCGGTAGTGGAACGCAGACACAGACTTCGTCCTGAACCGTCGGGGCTGAAAAGGTTTATTTTGTCAGAAACCGACAAACCGTTAGGGTGATCACAGGTTAGCCATGAATTTTCCTCTCATACCAGAGCAAGCTTCGACGTTTGCTCCCAACGTCGACCTTATGTTTTACGCATTGACCGCGTTCGTAGGGTTGTTCACCATAGGCATCACCGGCGTGGTGATCTTCCTGGGCATCAAGTACAAGGCCGAACCGGGAAGAAAATCCGTGCATATGGAGAGCATGAAACTGGAACTGCTCTGGACCGTGATTCCCGCCATCATCGCGCTGGGGATTTTTGTCTGGGGTGCCATCATCTATTTCGATTACCAGAATATTCCAGAGAATACCTTGGATATTAACGTAATTGGCAAGCAGTGGATGTGGAAGATTCAGCATGGGAACGGCAAGCGGGAGGTGAACGAACTCCACGTACCGGTCAATAAGGCGGTCAAGCTGACCATGACCTCCCAGGATGTAATACATGACTTCTATATTCCTGCCTTTCGCGTGAAGCAGGACGTGTTGCCCGCCAAGTACACAGAGATGTGGTTTGAAGCGACCAAAGTGGGCACCTATCCGGTTTTTTGTGCGGAGTATTGCGGCACGCAGCACTCCACCATGGATGGCATCGTTGTGGTGATGGAGCAGGATGACTACCAGGAATGGCTCCAGGGCGGTCCACCTGTTACCCCCGCGCAAGCGGGTGAAACCATCTTCCAGCAGATGGGCTGCATCACCTGCCATGACGCGGGTGCGGCGAGCCGTGGTCCTATTCTCAACGGTGTATTCGGGCGCGAGGTGGCGCTGCGCGGCGGCGAGACGGTGGTGGCCGACGAGGAATACATTCGGGAGTCCATCATGACACCCTCGGCGAAGATCGCGGACGGCTACGCGCCGCTTATGCCCACCTTCCCGAATCTCGACGAGGAAGATATCCTCAACATAATCGCATACATCAAGTCCCTCAGCGACGAACAACAATAACGGAAATGGATAACATGGCAAACGATGTGGTGCAAGGTCCGGATTTTCCTGAGCGGGATTATGCGCGCCCCGAAGTTAACTACTTAAACTGGAAGCAGACGGTGAGTTCGTGGCTCCTTTCCCAGGATCACAAGCGAATCGGAATTATGTATCTGGTTTCGATCAGCATATTTTTCGTGGTTGGCGGACTTTTCGCTATCATGTTCCGCTTGGAGCTATTGACGCCGGAAGGCGATTTGCTTCAGGCCGATACCTACAACAAGTTCTTTACGCTCCATGGCGTGGTGATGATCTTCTTCTTCCTCATCCCCTCCATTCCGGCGGTATTGGGTAATTTCCTGATTCCCTTGATGATTGGGGCGAAGGATGTGGCCTTTCCCAAGTTGAACCTGGCCAGTTGGTACATCTTCATGGTCGGCGGCACGATCGGCGTCATTATCATTCTCGTGGGCGGTGTGGACACGGGCTGGACCTTCTACACGCCCTTGAGTACGTCCTACTCCAATACCCACGTGTTTCTGGCGGCCATGCTGGTCTTTATCACCGGATTCTCGTCGATTTTGACCGGCCTGAACTTCCTGGTGACCATCCATAAGATGCGCGCACCGGGGATGACCTGGTTCCGTCTGCCCCTTTTCATCTGGGCGCACTACGCCACCAGTGTGATTCAGGTTCTCGGTACGCCGGTCGTCGCGATTACCGTGTTTCTTGTTGGCGTGGAGCGTATCTGGGGTGTCGGCATCTTCGACCCGGCATTGGGCGGCGATCCGGTCCTGTTCCAGCACATGTTCTGGTTCTACTCCCACCCGGCGGTGTACATCATGATTCTGCCCGGCATGGGCGTTATCAGCGAGGTCATTGCCTGCTTTTCTCGCAACCGGGTCTTTGGTTATGAGTTCGTGGCATTTTCCAGCGTCGCCATTGCCATCATCGGTTTCCTGGTATGGGGCCACCACATGTACGTCAGCGGCCAGGCCATGTATTCGAATCTGGTCTTCTCGCTACTCACCATGCTCGTCGCTGTGCCATCGGCCATTAAGATGTTCAACTGGACCTCGACGCTTTACCGGGGCAATGTGGTCTGGGAAACGCCCATGATATACGCCATCGGCTTTATTGGCCTCTTTGCCATCGGCGGCGGCACGGGGCTTTTCCTCGGTGCTACCGGCATGGACGTCCCGCTGCACGACACCTACTTTGTGGTGTCCCACTTTCACTACGTGATGGTGGGCGGCATGGTGATGGCCTACTTGGCGGGTATCCATTTTTACTGGCCGAAGATTACGGGCAAGATGTATTCCCAGCCGATTGCGAAGCTCTGCGCAGTTCTGGTTTTTGTTGGATTTAACTGCACCTTTTTTCCGCAGTTCCTGGTGGGCTGGCTGGGCATGCCCCGGCGCTACCATTCCTACCACCCTGATTTCCAAGTGTTGAATGTCATGTCTACCCTTGGTGCGAGTATTCTGGGCATCGGGTTTGTCATCCCGGTGTTTTACCTGGGGTGGTCCCTCTTCTATGGCAAGGATGCGGGCAGCAACCCCTGGGGTGCCCGCGGCCTCGAATGGGAGGTTTGCACCTCGCCCCCCGATCCCCACAACTTTCATGAAATACCGGTGGTAACCAAAGAGGCGTATGCCTACACCGGGGAGGAAACACTCAGTGTCTAGCGCGGAAGCAAAGGCCGATAGAAGCCCCTATCTGGCCCACCATTTCGAATCGATTGAACAACAGGAAGAATCCTGCACCCTTGGGATGTGGCTCTTCCTCGCCCAGGAAGTCATGTTCTTTGGCGGCCTCTTTATGGCCTATGCTGTGTACCGCTACATGTATCCCGACGCGTGGCTTGAGGGCAGCGGTGCGCTGAGCATAAAAATTGGTGGCATAAACACCGTCGTTCTGCTGGTGAGCAGTTTTTCGATGGCCATGGGTGTCTACTATTGCCAGATTGGCAATAGTAAGAACCTTTTTCGGGCGTTGCTCGTGACGCTGTTCCTTGGTTTTGTTTTCGTCGCGATTAAGTTGAAATTTGAGTATTTTCCCAAGTTTGCTGAGGGTCTCTTCCCCGGTGATGGCTGGGGACCCCATGGTCACTATGCCGACTTGGCCTCCTTTGGCGATCAGGGGGCGTTGCAGATATTCTTCTTTCTGTACTTCGTCATGACCGGAATGCATGCCTTTCACATGCTCATCGGTTTTGTCATCCTGGTCGTCCTGATGGTGATGACGAAGCAGAACAAGTTCGGCCCTCAGCGCTTCATGCCCATTCTGTTCTTCGGCCTGTACTGGCACTTTGTTGATATCGTATGGGTATTTATCTTTCCCATGTTCTATCTGGTCACCTGATCCCGTTTCACGTAAGAGAGAATTGACGTTATGTCCGAGCACCATATCGTAATGCCGAAAACCTATGCGACCGTTCTGGGCTGCCTGTTTGTGCTGATGGCCGCGACCATTGGCGCTTCCTACATACATTTGGGGAGCACCTACAACCTGTTGTTGGCGTTGTTCATTGCCCTCTGTAAGATGAGCCTTATTGTCATGTTCTTCATGCATGTGAAATATAGTTCGAAACTCACCAAGGTATTTGCCGCGAGCGGGTTCTTCTGGCTTATCATCTTCTTCACGCTGCTTTTTGCCGATTACATGGCGCGCCATTTGAGTACCTCGCCTTTTGCCGGGTCGCCCTACGGCGGTTAGCAAAGCTCGGGGACTGACACGGACCGCGCTCCGTCGTGAACTAAGTTTATCCACGGCTCCAAACAGAAACACGGCCACGAGCCAGGGCCTCACCGGGTCCGTGGCTGTCCCGTTGTTTGGGAGTCGGGCGCGCTGTCTGCCCGGTGACCGTGGCCGCGCTGGTGTCCGTTGGGCATTTTTGAAGCCGGGCCAACTTCTCCAACAACGGGACAGCCACACCCCTTGCATATCGTCCTGTGTCAGTGCGGTGATTGTTTTGAGTGCGTCATACCACACTACTCCCGGGGTCTTTGGGTGCGTCAGTCCCTGGACGTGTACCATTGCGAAGCCCAGGGTTTTGTACTTGGGTTGTGGGCAAAGCTCACCTTGGTTTATCCGGGTATTAATTGCAACACACGCCTGAGTATTCTTTGCCGGATGCTCAGGCGTTTTTCTGTGTCTGGGCGGGAAGGGGGGCGACATTGATTTTTGTTTCGTGGGAATGTATGACGGAGGCATGGAGGTGCCTATGAAGTTCATGTCTCATCCGATAGGAGTCCTGCTGTTGCTCATCGGGCTGGCGGGGTGTTCCCGGCCCGATGTGGAGCGCAAGATCGACTGGATT
>JAJRPE010000527.1 GCA_024280935.1 Candidatus Hydrogenedentota bacterium | reverse complement strand
GGAAATAGAGGAAGTAAAGCTTGAGGCATGAGCGGAGCCTTTCCCTGCCAGGTGAGCAAGACGAACCTTGACCTGTACAAAAGGTATCACCTTCCGATCCCTAGATTCACCAAAATCCCGGCACGGATCAGGATCTCTGACACTAAGATCAGCAAATGACTTGACAGGCCTCACGCGACACGTTCGCACGGTAGAGGCCAAGGCAACCACAGATATAGCAACGGGTTCCCGTCAACGTCCCGCGCCCCTGCACCGTTGTCTCTTTGCATCAATCTCGCACCGACGGGTACTATACCTCGGCACAACATGAGAGAATACAAGTCCCTCGGCGGCTCAAAAGGACCCAGCTCTATGAAATTCTCCCTGATGAAACTCATCAGCGTTATATTGCTTATCACGTCACTAACCACCCATGCGGCTCCCGAAAATCAAAAGTGGCTCTGGGCAACGTCCAAGACCCAGCTGAAAGCGCGGCATCTCGCCATGACGGTCACGCCATCGCTTAACCATGGGACGGAACCCCTGACCCAATTTCGATGTGATATTACCAGCGACTTCAGTTATCCTGGGGCATCGGTGACCCTTCGGGTACGCGACATGAAGGGCCAAGCCGTAAGCGAGGGGATCCTTCCCCTGAATATCAGCGCGGGTGCCAACACCTGCACCATAACACTGGATACGTCCGCACTTCCCCTGGGTTCGTATGATGCCGCGTTTTCCATCGCACACACCTCCCTGCTGAGCGAGCCGACGCACACGTTCATTCTGCGCAACGTCAGTGTCGCCGATCTGGAAAAACGACTGCTGGCCTACGCGGTGCGCGCCCAAAGCCTCGCTTCCTCCTTGGAAGCCCTCGAATCAGAGTCCAAGGCCTATCCCTATCTGCGGCTGAAAACCAATTTGGTCGCTGATGTGCTGGAATCGGCGCGGGGAAACGCCGAACGAAAAGCCTGGGAATCCCTTGAGGAGGAGTTGCGCTATGTGGCTCAGGGACTTGACAGTATCCATGCAGCCATGGTTTTCGGGAACGCCGCTTCGGATAGCAGCACCGCAAACGCGCCACTACCCTTGTCGGGTTTACTCATCCAGGACGGTGCCTTCATCGCGGGCACCCACCCCGTTTTTCTCTTTGGCGGGATCCTGCCGTCTCCAAACGCCGACGACCTTGCCCGACTGCGCCGCTATCAGTTAAATGCCGCCACCATCGCCCTTCGGCCCGATGCCAATCCTGCGGCAGCCCATTCAACCGATGCCCTCCGGACCGCGCTCACACCCTTCTTTGAGGCCGCCGAAACCCACAACGTGGGCATCGCAATCCAACTGGCGCCCGAGGCCCTGATAGCCAACGCAATGGCCGCTGCCGCTGCCCCGGCCCTGAGCATGGATGGCCGCATCGATATCGCCCAGGCCAGCGTCAAGGAGCGCTGGGAAGCCTACCTCGCTGAGATTGCGCCAGTTCTTAGAGGGCAGTCCATGTTGATGGGCGTAAGCCTGGCCGAAAACCCTCATTTTCATAGGACAGGCGAAGCCGTGAAGGCCGGTTTTTTGGACTTCCTCCGGGCCAACTATACCGACCGGCTCGCGCTAAACCGTGCCTGGCGCTCCCACTTGGCGACCTTGGAAGACATCACGCTCTGGGGCGAGGGAGCCTACGAAGCCTACCAAAGCCACCGGCCCTTCCAGTTTGACTGGCAAACCTACCACCAGGGCTTGGGCAACGACTATTTCCGCTGGTCCCGCGACTTGGCGCGGACGCTGCTGCCAAGCACGCCTCTCATGGCCACCTTGCCCGACACGCCCTTCCAACCCGGTGAAGCGGGCTTTGGGGTGGATCGGGAAAAACTCGCGGCCATCATGCAGATCTCGGCATGCTCGGGAGTCAACCTATCGGACGATCCGATCTATGCTATGGGCCATCCACGCCAACCTGCGCACTACACCCTCCTTCGTTCCTTCGCGCCCGACAAGCCCGTCCTCAACCTTAACAGCACTTGGGAACTTCCCGAAGGTGCCACAGCCACAGAGACCTTTCGCTTTATCCACAGCACGATGTGGGAAGGCGTGATGGCGGGTCTGAGCGGCGCGACCATCCCCATGGATTCGCTTGTCTTTCAACGCCCCGAAGCCTTGGAAGCCTTTGCCACGGCAGCCCTGGACATAAACCGCCTCGCCCCCATTGTCCATGCCTTTCAGTCAGCGCCTGCCGATGTGGGAATCCTGTTCAGCCAGTCCTCCCGAGTCTTTGACAATGGCGAACCCCACTTGAGTTCCGCAGTCAACGCCTATGAAGGAGCTTCGTTTGGCGGCTACAACGTGCGATTTGTCACGGAAAGCCAATGCACTGCGGGCATTCTTGACGACCTGAAAATTCTGATCATACCCGACACGCCCGCCCTCAGCAACAGCACCTTTGAGCAATTGAGCGCCTTCGTGGAAGGGGGCGGTACCGTCGCCCGAACCGGTGCCCCCATCCCCTACAACGAGCGTGGATTCTCCCGGGACGACCTCATTCGGAATACGGGCAACACGGTCATGGTTCGGGGGCTCAATCTGCCGACGGAATACCTCCACGCCATGGATGCCGCATCGGTGCTGGGCACCCTGCCGCAAATTCCACGGACGATTACGCCCCAGGGCTATCCCATTGAGGGTGTTAAGTCACGCTTTGTAGAATATGAAGGCAACCAATACCTCTACGTCATCAACCTCCGCAAAGAACCTACCTATTGCACCCTCGCCACCCAAACGCGCAAGGGTCGGGATCTCATCCACGGGCAAGACATAACCTTCCCCACCACGCTGGAGCCGCTCGTGCCCATGCTCATCAAGCTGGAGCCGGTATTCCTGGAGATGACCGTCACCGCCAACGTGGAATAGCGGGGACTGCCTCGCCCAAGACCGCGTTTCATAGTAAGAACAGCTTCGTGGCGAACGCACCAACCAAGGTATTCGAAGGATGCCCAGACAGGCGGGGCTGTCCCCCCAAAAAAACACCTCGCCTGTGTTTTTGATGTCGTGGAATAATGGGTCGTATGAGACTCATTCTCAGAAACGATTAAGGGCTATGCAGACTCGTTCTGAAAATCCATTATCGTCATCTTTTGCCCGGCATCCCGCGTATACTATAATGATAGAATAAATTGGCACACCCGAGGTGTGCTCTTCGGGAACGTCTGGTACGGAGAGAAACTGTCATGCAGAGTAATAGTGGCTTCACCCTGATTGAACTCATTCTCGTCACGGTCATCATTGGCATTTTGGCAGGCATGGTCGTGGTGACCTTTGGCGGGCGCGTGCAAGAATCGCAAATCCGTGCGGCCAAGGGCGATATCGCGAGTTTCGGGACGGCCATCGATCTCTACGCCCTGGACCACAATGATGTTTACCCCCCCGCCCTGAATGCCCTGACGGTCGCCGTCAACGGAAAACGAAGCTACATCAAGGAACTCCGCAACGACCCCTGGGGCAACCCCTACAATTACCGGCCCGCCACCAGCGCATTGAAAGCGGACTATCAGGTGTGGTCCTCGGGACCCGACGGCGTTCCTGGGAACGATGACGATGTGACGAGCACGTCGACCATGGAGTAAGCCCATGCTTGGGAGTCTGACCCCAAACCCCAGGCGCAAACAAGGCTTCACCTTTCTTGAGTTGTTGGTGGTCCTCTCCATTCTGGCCGTAATCACGGCCATGATTGTGCCCATCTATGGCGCGTCTGTATCGGCCATGCAACGGCGAAGCCTTCGGGGTGACTTCGTGGCGACGATCTACTACCTTCAGGAACTCTCCATACAGCAATCCCGGGAACTGCGCCTCTACGTGGATGACGACGAAGGCACGTACTGGGCCGAAGGCTGGGTCTCCGGCCTTGGAGATGACAAGGTTTTCGAGGCCCTCACGGACCGAAAACTGGGTGATGTGCAGCCCTTCCCCGACTCCCTGAAAATCACACGCATTCAGGCCCGCAAGGATCGCGGGCGCAGCCAGCACTACATCGCCTTCTATCCGAGTGGTGGATGCGACCCCGCCAAAATACGCTTCGGCGAACTACGGGGTGGAAAAACCACCTTCAGCATCGAAACGACTGGCGCGCTGGGCGATGTGGTGGTAACGCCATGAAACGCCGACGCTACGGCTACATCCTCGTCGAGACCATTACGGCCATGGCCATCCTGAGCATCACCGCCGTGACGGTGCAGCGGGCGATTCAGGTATCTATCCATGCGCGGGGCCTGGCGCAAGACTATACGACCGCCCAGTTCCTGTTGGAAAACACCGTGGCCGAGCAAACCCTCCAGCCGCGCATTGCGATTGGCGCGGGTGCATCTGGTGTCTTCCCCCCGCCCCACGAACGCTTTCACTACGCCTGGAAGATGACTCGGGTAGACATACCGCTGCCCGCGATGCCCCCTGGCCTCCCACCAGAACAAATCGCTGCCGCAGAACAGGCATTTCTAAACTACATGGGTAAGCTGCGTGTGGAAATATCCTGGTCGCGGGGTGGCCAACCCGTCACCATCGTGGGAGAAACCCTGCTCAGCCCGGACCAGGCCTGGCGCAATCCCCTTGAGGTCGCACCGTGAGCAGGGCATTTCTGCAGAACGTACGTGTTCACGGCCAAGAATACCCCACACCGTCATTCCCACGAAAGTGGGAATCCAGAACGCGGCAGGGATTCCCAAAGACAACACTGGATCCCCGCGTTTGCGGGGATGACGACCCGCTCTCACGTTCGGACTGCCAACGCTTACGCGCTACGGACATCACACATGCCCGGTATCGCCCCACTCTGCCGCCATCCAAGAACCACCACCGCGGATTCACCCTCGTGGAACTCCTGGTGGCCACCATGCTGCTCACCATCGTAATGACTGCGGTCTACACCCTCTTCTTTACGGTCATTCAATCGTGGCGCTCTATCGAAAATGACCACGGCTATCACCGCAAATCGAGAAATGTCCTCGCGTTGATTCAACGGGAATACGACAACGTATTCGCGCCCGCAGCCTACCTGATGGAAGGCACGCCCCACGAGCTTACCCTCTTCGTTGTCGCACCGCCCATGCAATCCGAGGACAGCAGCGGTCCCCATCTCATGCGTGTGCGCTATCGCTATAATCCGCGCCAGGGAGAACTGGAACGGGAAGAAGCGTTGATAGAGGCTGCATTGCCTCCCTTTATCCCCGATCCAGACAGCTTTGATCGGGGCCGCATTCAACTGAAACAACCGAATAGTTTCGTCGTAGCACGAGGACTCAAAGACTTCGACTTCCGCTATGTGTGGATGCCCCAGCCGGACAGCAGCTACTGGCGCAATGCGCCGGTCCCCGTGGAACCGCTGATAGCCTCCTATCACCGACTGAAATGGGGATTTCCGCAGGCGCTGGATATACGGCTAACCTACCAAGACGAGGAAGACACCCCGCCCTACGTCGCGGAAGTCCGTTTTCCAACACGAACGAGCACCCTGCGCCGCGAGCGTTACCAGCTGGAAAACATCCTGGGGGATGCGCTATGAGGCCACCGGAAACAGCCCTGCGGGTGCCACCTGCAAGGAGGTTGGGCATCCCTGCCCGACACAAGCCCCTCCCCGCGCAATGGAAGGCGCGTCGGCCTGTGCTGCCAGCCCAGCCGCACGACCAACGTGCAACAGAAAAACAAGCGGGCTTCGTGCTGGTCAGTGTGTTGTGGGTCGTGGCGCTCTTGGTCGTCATCACCATCTCCTACCACCATCGCGCCCGCCTTGAAGTCCGGGCGGCGCGCTACAGCCTGGACGCAAGCCAGGCCCGCATGGCGGCACGGGCGGCGGTGCAACGCGGCATCGTGGCGCTTCGCAACAAGGCGGTCATCGATAGCTTGAAGCACGGCCTCGACAAGCCCCAACCGCCTCCCACGACGCATATGGGCCAGCCTTGGGCGCGGGCACGGGATCTCTTTCGGGAGGAAGGCTACCTGAGTCCCGGTGATAACTTTGAAAATGATGTGGCACGCTATACCATTGAGGATATGGAACGTTTCATCAACATCAATGCCGCCTCAGAAGATCTCCTGGCCGAACTGCCGGGCATGACCCGTCCCGTGGCGCGCCGAATCCACTACCGCCAGGCCGGAGAGTCCGATGCCCAAGGCCAGGCACAGCGCTTTCAGCATATTTCCGAGTTGCGCTACATCCGTGGGGTGGACGACGATGCCTGGTACGGCGACGACGATTCACCGGGACTGCGGGATGTCCTGACGACCTACGGCGATGGCCGCATCAACCTCAACACAGCGCCCGTCGAGGTGTTGCAAAGCCTGCCTGATGTAGACCCCTCGGTTGCGGAGGACCTCGTCACCCTCCGAAGCGGCCCCGACGGCATATCCGGCACCAGGGATGATATCGGCTTCTCCAATTGGGAACGCTTCGCAAATGCCACAGGTATCGCTGGCGACTCCCTGATCGCGTTGCAGCGGCGTTGCAAGTTTAATTCCAACTACTTTAGAATCAAGGCGGTGGCAACGCGGCGCGGTGGCATGATACATTCCCAATGTTCGGCCATCGTCCTGATACCCGATGGCTCCAATGTTGCCAGCCTGCTTTCGTGGTCGGAGGAATCCCTTGGCGCTCAATGATGCCAACATACGCATCCTGCAGTTTGATGAGACGGCCGCAGCATGTCTGAATCATCCGCAGGGTGACAAGCCCTCGCTGTGCATTGTCCACGAGGGTGCCCTGACCGCTCTTCTTCAAGCGCCGGGCATGATCGACGGCCCCTGCCACACCATTCTTCCCCGCCATGAAGCCACCCTGCGCATTCTGAACCTGCCCACGCAAAATGCCGATGAAATCGCTTCCATGGTTGCGCTCAGCGCTTCGGAATGGGTCCCCTACCCCATTGAAGAGATGCTGCTCACCCACCAATGCCTGGCCCACTTGCCCAGCGGCGAATCACGGGTACTGGTGGTGCTCGTTCGGAATGCGACCCTCGATGCCCATCTTGCTGCACTGAACGCCGAAGGGCTGGAACCGGCGCAAATTTATCTGAGTACCGCCTGTCTCGTGGCCGCCACATCGACCATGAACCTAAGCGGCGACATTGCCGTTCACGACGAGGGACAGCCCGCACCGTCATTCCCGCGAACGCGGGAATCCAGAACGCGGCGGGGACTCCCCAAGACAACTCTGGATCCCCGCGTTCGCGGGGATGACGAATCACTATTGTGCTCAAACGGTGAACGCTTGCGGGGCGACATTGCCCTCCTCCATGTTGACCCTGCGGCCTTGGAACTGGCCGTAGTGCGTGACGGCGAACTCCGCTTCAGCCGAGGCATCGCCCAGAACACGCCTTGGAACCTGGACGATCCCCACAGCAAAGAGGCGCTCGGATACGAAGTTCGCGACCTCTTGGCGGCCTATCGCCGCGAAAGTGAGGATGGTCAAGGGGCGGATGTCCTCTACGTGAGCGCTACAGGGTTTCCCGCAGCCGATATTGCCCAATTCCTCGCCGAAATCACGGGGAAAGACTGCCGCGTCGCGGACACGGGCACAACCTTGCCCCCCGACGGCGAAGCGATGCCCGCCACCTTCGCGGGTGCGATGCATCTTATTCGGGGAGAAGGCACCCTGGATATCCCCCTGGCCCCCCACAGCCTCGCACAAGATCGGGCCATGAAATCCCTTCAGAGCCAGCTACTCCGAAGCGCGGCCCTAGTGGGTGTCGTCCTGTTTTCGCTCCTGCTGTGGTTCGGGCAGGCGGTCTGGCAACGCAACGCGCTAATCGTTGAGTTGCAAGATAAAATTGATGTCGTAGCACCAAGTGCTCAGGGTGTTGCAGCAAAACAACACAGTTTGCAACTCATTGCACGCCAGGTGGACCGCGGCGGCTCCTTTCTCGAAATACTGGCGGGCATATCCGCCGCCGCCCCGCCCGCCGACCTCACGATCACACGCATTCAGTTCGAGCGTGAATCGGGCCTGACCCTCTGGGGCCGCGCAATGACGAAGGATCTGGTGCTCAAGGATTTCCTCGGTGCAATGCGCAATCACGCCGAAGGCAACTTGGCCTTATTCTCCCAAGCCCACAGTCTCTATGAAACTGCAGGTATAGAGCGCAACCAATCCATTTTTAACTACCAGATTTCCATCCCCCTGCCCGAGGAGGACGCCGATGACGACGCTGCAAGCCATCGCTGAGCAGTGGGCCAGGCGTTCACCACGGGAACAGCTTCTTTCCGTGGCCGTGGCCTTTATGACACTGGGCCTGCTCGTGCTCCTGGGCGTGCAAGGGGCGCGGGCGACGCTGAGCCGTCTCGACCGTGATATCGAGCGGATGTCCACGGACTTGGTCAACTACCACTACCAGATTGCCCGCCGCCAGAGCGTTGATGCCCGCTTTGCCCTCGTGTCCACGCAGCATTCCAGCGCTTGGTCCGAATCAGAGATTCGCGACCGCCTCCGGCAGGAAATCTACCGCCTGGCCAATCGCATTCCGCCCGGACTGGATAAAAACGGAATTCCGGTCAGTACCAACAGCGAAGGCGGCGTGCTTGTATCCATCCCAAAGCTGGGACAGGGTCGTCTAAAAGAAGGTGGTGAGGGCTACCGGGAGTACCAAATCACGGTTCATATCCCAGCCACCCCCGTGAACAATATGCTGGCCTATCTGGAACGCCTCCAGGGAAGCCCCCAGTCCCTGCGCATCGACCGAATCGATATGCGCCGCGATCCCACACGGGGCGAAGTAAGCGCGGATCTGGATATTACACGCATCGTGGTTGACACCTCCTCGGGCGAGGAAGCAACAGCGCTTATAACCGCCCTGCCGGAAGAAGGCGGCATGGAATTAAACCCCGCCGACTGGCATCTCGAAGGCTGCGATGCGACCCGTGATGCGGACGGGACACTCCTTATCCTGTCAAAAAGTGCCTCGGCGCGGGCCTGGATGGAGCGCAACCTCCCCGCTGGAGCCACCTACGACATCCAGATCGAGACAACGGCAACCGGTCCGGCCCGGATTACGGTGACCGTCGATGGCGTGGACATGCCGGGGCAGGGTGAAGCCACCCTCAACGCAACGACAGGTATGCAAGCCATTCATCTACGTTTCTCCGTGCCGCAGGATAAGGGAGGCCGAGCTAAAGTTCAGTTTCCCTCTATCAAAATAGCGAACGCAGGAACGACGGTGCGCGTGCGGCATCTCGTGGTGCGACCGGTGGATCGGCCATGACGGATCGTCGCCTCCTAATCGCCGCGCTGGGCCTGGCCGCATTGATTGTAGCCAAGGTAGCCCTCAACGTAGTCGCCAACCCCTTGGATACTATCCGCGAGGATTTGGCCACCGCCCTGGACGAAGTGCCGAGCAACGCACCCTTGCTCGATGACGGTAGAGCTGATTTTGCGCGCTGGATGCAGGATATTGAGGCGGTGCCATCCCTCTGGCAGGAACTCGTGGCACCGTCCGAGCCACCAGCGCCACCGCCGCCGCCCAAGCCCAAGGCACCCAGCCTGGCGAAAATGCTCGCCACGGTATCCATCGGAAAAGGTCAAATTGGAATGACCAAAATCAAGGTATTCACCCCCCAGTCGCCCCGTGGCCGCTGGTTGCAAGTCGGCGCGGAAATAAACGGCTGTACCTTGGAGTCCTTTACCCGCGAAGAAGCCATCTTCTCCTACTACTGGGAGGAGGGCGGTCAGGTCCTCGAAGTGGCGATGGCCCGTGAATAAGGTGGGCCTGCTTGTTATTTGTGTTTCCTCTCCACAATGAAAATATCGTCTGGGTGCCACCCTTACACGGAGGAGCGAAGCGGGGGAGTTTAAGGGTGCGGATCATCACGACAATCGTCACGTCAACGAGAATCACTACATACCGGAAAGGGCGGCGTTGTGTTAGAATTGCCACCAGAATAAGGGTTGGTTGAGGAATGTGCATCGCGATAGTGTCGGTGCATCGGACAGGTACCTGTGGTTATGATAAGTTTCCTGCGATACAAGACGTTGGCTGTGGTAGTGCTTGCCGCGCTATTGGGAGGCACATGGGTCTACGCGCAACAGTCCCCCACCTCGCCGCGACCACGCCCCGGAATTCCCAACCGCAACGACAACACAAACACGGGCGGCTTCGCGCAAGACAATCGGAATCAGGGCACTTCGCGCTTTGGCGGCAGCGGGGGCCGCTTTGGGGCCGAGGCCAAGCAACCCGCCCGTGTAAAGCAACCCCCGATACGCCGCGACACGCAAGACGATGGCCGTCGTGCAACGAGCACACGCGCTCCGCGAACCACCACAGGCACTCCCCCGGGAACAACGGCAAGCCCCAACGGCATGATAACCGGGAACAACGCGGCGAACCAAGAAGCTCTTGGAGGCGGACAGCCGACAGGCGTCAGGCAATTGGCCGGAAATTTCGATGCCATCCTGCAACGGGAAGTGGAATACCCGCCGTTGCCAGAGGGTGGCGAGGTTCTTATGGACCTCAAGGGTCCCATGTCTGTATCGGAGTTTATGGAAGACATCCAAGTGGCCACCCTGTGGAATGTCCTGATCTCGGAGTTGGTGAAAACCCGGTCTCTGGACTTCCTGATCACCAAAGCCACACCGCAGCAAGCCATGGAAATCCTGAAGTTCCACGATATCTATTACGAGTTTGACCCGGAAACAGAGTATCTCTATGTCATGTCCATCGAAGAGTGGCAGGAGCGGGAATTCGGTGACTTGGAGCAGCACACCTTTGCGCTAGAACACACCGATGGGGCACAGGTGCAAAGCATTATACAATCCCTCCTTTCGAGCCAGGGCAAGGTGATTTCCGACCCACGAACACGCCACATCTACGTCTGGGACACCGCCGACAATATCGCCTTGATGGAAGCCGCCGTTGACAAAGCAGACGTGCCAATGAACAAGCACGAATTCAAGGTGGCCTTCGCAGATTTTGCCGATGTCCAGGCCGCCCTAAGCTCCATGCTCAGCCCCAACGGGAGCCTGCTGCCCGACAGCCGAACAGGCACCCTCATCGTGTGGGACCAGCCCAATGTCCTTGACCGCATGGGCGATGCCCTGGAAGTCATTGACGTGCCCGTGGCCTCCAAGACTTTCTATATCACCCATGTGCTGGCCGACGACATGATTGACTATCTGGAGGTCATGATTTCCGAGCGGGGCATCATTCAGATTGACCCACGGTACAACGCGGTCATCGTAACCGATCTTCCCGAGCGGCTGGAGCGGGTTGCCGAAGTACTGGCCGTGCTGGATCAGGAACTGGACACGCGCACCTGGGTGGTGGACTACGCCGACCTCGACTTCCTGGCGGAACAAATCGAATCGAAGATTCCTGCGGAAATGGGCGACATTGTGGTCCACGAAGAAGTACATCAGATCACCGTGACGGGCACGCCGTCGCGGCTCGATGAAATCGATGCCCTCATCAAGGTGTGGGACATTCAGCGCAAGCAGGTCCAGATCGAGGCCTTCATCGTCGAGGTGGGCAGCGATGTGGAGCGTGAATTCAACATCAACTGGTCCTATTTTGGTTCCTCCGACGGGCGGCCCATCTTCGCAGACGGGGGCACGGGCTTTAACCCCGACAGCGGCAACCTCAACGTGGGCCAGTTGCCCTATTCCATCCCGCTCTACGGAGCGCTGGAATTGGATGGCGCCGGGCAAATCACCCGGCCCATCGTGACCAATACCGATGGCGACAACGTAATCTCCCGCATCGCGGGCAACAACCTGGCCGTGACCTTGGAGTACCTCGACAAGAAAAACAAGGCGACCGTCCTTTCTTCGCCCCGCGTTGCGGTGCAAGATGGCGAAGAGGCAACTTTCGAGAACGCAACCCAGGTGCCCTTCGTTTCGTCCACCACCTTCTTTAACAACAGCAGCATCAATAATTTTAGCAACACCAACAACACCAATCGGGTGGAGTTTATCGATGTGGGCACCATACTCCGCGTGCTGCCCCGTATCACCACAAAGAACAATATCCTGCTCGATATAAGTGCCGAGGACAGCACCTTTATCGAGGTGCGCGTATTGGCCAGTGACCAGCAATCGACCGTCCCCCAGAAGACCGTGCGCCGGGCCGAGACCCAGCTCCGCATTCAATCGGGCGACACCGTTGTGCTGGGCGGACTCCGCCGTGACCGAACGGGCCAGACGGAAAGCCGTACCCCCTTCCTGGGCGACCTGCCTGGTATCGGACGGCTCTTCCGCTACCCCAACCGGAAGTCCGAAAAGAACACCCTGCTCATTTTCATCACCCCCACCATCGTGGATGAATTTACCGATCCCCAGGCGACTATATTGGCGGCGGCGGAAGAGACTATCGCGGGCGATCACCGCCATAACCAGAAAAAACTCTGGGGCCGAATCGCCGATACGGTTTCCAAGCGAAAAAACGAGATTTCCATCGCTGTGGGCCAAGGCGGCGATGTCCACGTCGAAGGCGAACGCGCTGCACTTTCCGACCTTGCCGAACTCTTTGAGGAAGCCCCCGCCAACGTACATGTTGTCCTCCGCCACCATCCCCGATCTCCCGAAGCCACCATCACCAACATCGTGGAACTCGCCCTGGAAGCTGATCGCAAAATCGAGTTTGACAAAGACCTCGTCCCCCTCATCCCCCACTATCGCGATCCTGTCATGAAGGATGCCCAAGCCCCCGCTCTCGAACCCGCGACACCAAATGAATCGTAGTCGCTCGGACAAAGGAGGTTGGACACATTCCTGTCCGACACAAAAGGCACGTCGCTCACTCATGCCCACAATATGCGGTGAGGGCACTTCGTCTCACAAATCACAGGCGAGACGCCTGTGCCACCTTTAAACACGCAGCCACAACCACAACGGTAAAAATCATTGAAATCAGACAATAAGAAAAAGAAATCCCCTACCACACTAAAAAAAGGCGACCCCGCCTACTACAAGTCCCTCACCGAGGCCCAATTGGACGAAATCTGGAGCAATCGCGTCTCTCTGGGACTGACCGACCCCGAACAGCGGCTCTTGCGCGGTATCCTGCGCGACAAGAAAGGCTTCAAGCCGGTCGAGGTAAACGTATCCATCTGCCAGCGCTGCAATCTGCCCGCCGACAACTGCGCCTGTCTCAACCTGTGACACGTGTCCAAAACCGGGCCACTGATGGGTTGATGGGACATAGGAGACGTATAAGCCCATACGCCGCATAACACGCATCGCAAAATCATCCCCCAAACGCCCTATGGGTGCCACCCACCTCCGGCACGTTTTCAACCCGTACACGGAGACGAAACATGCACCGTGCTGGAAGCGACGCGGGTTTAAGGGTGTAAGTCACGAGGTTTCCTGTACGTGTTCACGGCACGGACAAGCCCTGTGGGGCTTGCCGTGCGGGAACATGGACCGTTTTGGGACAGCCCCACCTCTTAACGTGCCCCTCCCATACCCTCGCGGACGAGTTCGCCACAACGCGCACCATGCTTATGCGATGTGGGCTTGAGCGAGGCAGTCCCCGCAAGTTGACGAAACCAACCCCCATACCCTATCGTAACCCCACCAACTATCGGCAGTCGGGCTTTCGCACCCAAACAGCAACGAGGAGCACCCCATGCGCAACCTGATTCTGACCCTCACCCTCTGCATCGCAACCTTGGCGATCCAGGCCGAACTCCAAAACGTGGAAATTGGGAGCGAGTTTGTTCGCGGTAGCGGTTGGTATGACTTCGACAAACAACTCACCGACCCCCTCAAAGCTTCCATCAACCCCGGCGAGACCACCCTCGCGGATCAAACCGATGTGGCGGTCACGGCCTACAACAACAACCGGGCCTTGATTCGGGACCGCCGCAGCATCAAGCTCCTCCCCGGCGAAGTGACGTTGAAATTCATGGACGTGGCCGCTCAGATCAAACCGGAAACGGTCAGTCTCAAATCACTCTCCAGCCCCGGCAATCTCCTGATCCTGGAACAGAACTACGAATTCGATCTCATGAGTCCCAAGGCGCTCATGGACAAATACGTGGGCAAGCAGGTCCGCCTTATCAACAAGTCCGCCGACTACACCTTCTTTGAGGAGACCGCCACGCTCCTGGGAAACAACGACGGCCCCATCTACCAAATCGGCGGGGATATCTACTTGGGCCATCCCGGTTCCGTGGTACTGCCGAAACTGCCCGAAGAACTCATCGCCAAGCCTTCCCTCATCTGGCTGCTGG
Source organism: Candidatus Hydrogenedentota bacterium (assembly GCA_024280935.1). Taxonomy (GTDB): domain Bacteria; phylum Hydrogenedentota; class Hydrogenedentia; order Hydrogenedentales; family JAEUWI01; genus JAEUWI01. The sequence continues at coordinate 17,167 of JAJRPE010000527.1, read as the reverse complement.
AAAACCACGGCACGGACCACGAAGTGGAAGTCACCTATCTCACCGGCGGTATTTCGTGGAAAGCGGACTATGTCGTCACCCTGGCGCAGGACGAGAAGACCCTCGATCTCGAAGGCTGGGTCACCCTCACCAACGAATCGGGCGCCACCTACAACAACGCCCAACTCAAGCTCGTGGCGGGCGATGTAAATATCGTGCAAGAGTTGAGGGGAAGAGGAGGCTTCGGTGGCGGTGCCGCACGGATGGCTATGAAAGCCGCACCCATGCGCGAAGAGAGTTTCGCAGAGTATCACCTCTACAGCCTCGCGCGCCGCACCACCATTAAACAAAACCAGACCAAGCAGGTGAGCCTCTTGCGGGCCTCCGGCGTCCAGGTGGCGAAAGCCTACGAGTTCCGTGGGCAGGGCCACTACTACGCACAGCCACTGCAACAGCACGCCCCGGAGAAAGTGGGCGTCTTCCTCGAACTCAAAAATGAAGAAAAAAACCAACTCGGCATGCCCCTCCCCGCAGGCATCATGCGGGTCTACCAGCAGGATTCCGACGGCATGCTGCAATTCTCCGGCGAAGACCGCATCAAGCACACGCCAAAAGACGAAACGGTCCGCCTCCGCCTTGGCAACGCCTTCGATGTGGTGGGCGAGCGGGTCCAGACCGAATTCAAGCGCATTGCGAACAACTTCCACGAGTCGGCCTACACCATCACCCTCCGCAACCATAAAGATACGGCCATCACCATCGATGTCGTCGAAGCCATTCCCGGCGACTGGAAAATCCTCGAGGAGTCCCACCCCCACGTCAAAAAAGATGCCCGCACCGCCATCTTCACCATCCCCGTGCCCGCCGATGGCGAAGTGGAATTGAGCTACCGGGTTCGGGTGACCTTTTAGGGGCTGAAAACAGCAACGAGGATGTACGGACGAGCAACGCTTAGAAATGAATTCAGGCAAACACCGCAACGCTTCTCACGCAGGAGCGTAAGGATATGCATTACGACGGGGGAACGTCGTAACGAGGGAACGGGGCCAACCAGGCCCCCTCCTCGGAGGGGCTGGGGGTGGGTTCGTTTTCTCCTTACACGGGGGACCGCCGCAACGAGGAAAATAATTCCGCGTCATTCCCACGAAAGGGCCTGTCGATTTACGCATTAGCCCCTACCGTTTCGAGGGAACGCCCGTATTCGTCATCCTCGCGAACGCGGGGATCCAGGAACGCGAACGCACAAACTGCCGAAACTCACTGGATTCCCGCGTTCGCGGGAATGACACCATGGCCTAACAGTACAGAAATGTAGGATTTGTTCGCTCCTTATACACTAAATCGACAGGCCCGAAAGTGGGAATCCAGAATGCGGCAGGTGTACATCAAAACACCACTGGATCCCCGCATTCGCGGGGATGACGGTTTTGGGTTTTGGGCGAGGTTCAGAGTGGGCTTGAACGCCGAAGGTCGGCTTCTGCTATCATGGACACGCCTTTATGGCGAATGCGTAAGCGTATCGCCCACTACAAAACAAAGGGGGCAATAACTTTTGTTGCAGCGCGTTGAAATTGGCGGCCTGATCGTTTCATCGGACCCGGAAGACTCCCTGATCTCCTATGCGCTGGGTTCCTGTCTGGGACTGAGCATCTACGATCCCGTGGCCCGCCTGGGGGGCCTGATTCATTCCAAGGTGCCCGTGGAACGCAACTCTCGTCCAGAAATGGCCGGGGGGCCAGCTATCTGTGCTGATGCGGGCACAATGATGCTGTTGCGGCGCATGTTCGACGCCGGGGCAAGAAAAGAGCGCATGGTCGTCGTTATCGCCGGGTGTGGCAATCCGGTCAAGGCGATTACCCACGACATCGGCAGCCGCAACCACACGATCACACGGAAAGTCCTCTGGAAGAATGGCCTGTTTGTCCACGCCGAAGATGTGGGCGGCGACAGGCCCCGGACCATCCAGCTCGACATTGGCACCGGCGAAGTGACGATTAAATCACGGGGTGAAACGATTCGGCTGACGTAGAAATCTGGAAAAATATGCAACGCCCCGTCCTGTGAGTAAGGGGGAAATTCACGCTCCCCACCAACGTACGGGAGAGCATAATGCCATCACTTACACCCACATTGCGAAACGAATACCAACATCTCTTCGACACCTGTGAAATTCGGAGCAAACAAACCGATAACGTGGAGCGACTCAGCCAGAAAATCGAGGCAAACGAGCCTGTCTACAAACGCATCGAAACAGCACTGGGCATCCCCTGGTATGCGCTGGGCTTGATTCATGCCATGGAAACCACGCCGCCGCTCAGCATGGCGGGACATCTGCACAACGGGGATCCCCTGTCAGCACGCACCGTCCAGGTCCCGGCGGGACGGCCAACGACAGGCACACCGCCATTCTCGTGGGAAGAAAGCGCCATGGATGCCCTGACCTTTGAGCGCTTCCACCAATGGAACGACTGGAGCATTCCCGGACTGCTCTACAAGCTGGAGCGCTACAACGGCTGGGGTTATCGCAAGTACCACCCCGAAGTGCGAACGCCCTATCTCTGGAGCTTTACCAATCACTACAAACGGGGCAAATATACCGCCGACGGTCGCTTCTCGGACACGGCCCGGTCGAAGCAGTGTGGCGCGGCCGCACTCCTGCGGAGACTCATGGAGCGGGGCAGTGTGGGAGCGGAAAATGAGGCCGCTGACGAGGCCCTGATCAGCTTTCGCCGGGGGCCAGCTGAACACGTGAAGTCGCTGCAACGTTTTCTCAACACCTGCCCCGGTGTCACGGTAGGCGTGGACGGAAAACCTGGAAAGCGGACCTCCGCCGCGTTAAAAGCGGTTACGGGGAATTACCTGATCGGTGATCCACGGGCGAATGTAGCATAGGCATCTCGCCTGTGTTTTTGCGGGGCCACAACAGGGAATATCACGGTGCCGTTGTGCGCATCACGTGGCCCTTGCTACGGACTAGAAAGTCCGTACTCCTGCCGGAGGAGGTCGGGTTTTCTTACCCGACAAAAGCGGCCCGTCGATTCTACCGAGGCCCACAAGTGATGCCAAAAATACAGCGGGGCCTTTGTTCGCATCAAGTGCCCCTTGTTACGGACTGGAAAGTCCGTACTCCTGCTCCCCATCATTGCTGTAACGCAATCCCCAGGGCTTCCGAAGGGTGTCCATGCATCGCATAATCTCGATGGATTCATCCAGCGGCATGAGGGGGGACTCCAACAAGCCCTCGCGCAAACAGCGTATGGTCTCCCGTGCCTCATAGATTAGCGCATTGTCATGTTCGATGGGTTCCTCGAGCACCTCCACGGCCTCTTTACCGATAACCAGACGGGCCCGATTCGGAACCGCGAAGGTCTCGTCAATTTTGATGTATCCCGCCGTGCCGAGGATATAGGCATCATTCACGGCATCCGTCCGCAGGGCAAAGGTGAGGTTGGCAATCTCGCCCTGGTCGTACTTGAGGAGGACAACCCCTTGTTCATCGGAACCCAGAGAGCCCAGGTGCGCCATGCCCACCGCATCGACGGGGGCCTTGCCGAGGACCATGGAGGCGAAAGAAATAACGTACACGCCCACATCCAACAGACTGCCGCCGCCAAGGGCCGGATTCATGTGTCGGCCCTCGGGGTCAAAATCACCCCGAGCACATCGGGTGGCTTTCACCATGCGCACGTCACCGATGCGTCCCTCCCTGACCCAGGCCAGCACCTGCTTCATGAGCGGCACGTGACGCGGAATCATCGCCTCCATAAGAAAGACCTTCTCCTCCCGCGCAATACGCACCATCTCCTCGGCTTCCGGGGCGTTGATGGTGAAGGCCTTCTCACATAGGACCGCCTTCCCCGCTCTCATGCATAGCGTCGCGTTGTCGAAGTGGAAGGTGTGGGGCGTACCGATATAAATAACGTCGATATCCGGGTCCGCCGCGAGGGCTTCATAGGACGGATAGGCCCGAGCCACGCCGTATTCGGCGGCAAAGGAATCGGCGGTCGTTTGGTCACGAGAACCCACCGCCACCAGTTCTGCATCGGGCAGTAGATTCAGCGCTTCGGCAAAGCGCCCGGCGATATGCCCCGTGCTGAGGATGCCCCAGCGTATTTTCTGTTCTTCGTTCATCTTGTTTACTCCGATAAAAAATAAGCGTTGCGACGGGTAGGAAAACCCGCCCTCCTGCTTTTACGGCACCGGCTTTCCGCGGGCCGCGTTGAAGAGGGTGTACCATTCCTCGCGACTCAATTCGATAGCATCCGCCTTGCAACAATCGGCGATGCGTTGCAAGTTGGTCGTCCCGACGATAGGTTGAAGGCCCGCCGGATGACGGAGGAGCCAGCCCAGCGCGACGGCTTCTTTCGATGTGCCGTAGGCATCCGCATAGCTCGCTATCTGCCGGGCCACGGCCTGGACCGTTTCTGACGCATCGGCGAAAGGCTCAATCATCCGGCCCCGTGCGAGGGGTGTCCAGGGCTGAACCCGAATCCCATGTAAGCGGCAATAGTCCAAGGTCCCGCCTGTACCCACGTGGGCATATCCCGTCTGGTTTACCGCTACACCCTCGTTGATAAGGTGGTGGTGGAGCAAGCTAATCTCCAGTTGATTCACCACGAGGGGCTGATCCAGGCCGCGCTGCAAGAGGGCCATTTGGCTTGCGCTGAAATTGCTCACCCCAAAGTAGCGCACTTTGCCCATGCAACGGAGGTCATCAAAGGCCCGCGCCACTTCGTCGGGTTCCATCAGGGGATCAGGACGGTGCAACAAAAGAATATCGAGCTGTTCGATACCCAGGCGACGCAGGGACGCTTCCGCCGAGGCCACGATGTGCTCATGGCTGAAATCGTAGCGGCTGGGCGATATTTTATCGGGTGACCCTTCAAAACGCACCCCGCACTTGGACTGAATGACCATGCGCTCGCGCAGCGAAGGGTCCTGTCGCAATACATCGCCAATGAGTTCTTCGGATCGGCCATCGGCGTAGATGTCCGCGTGGTCGAAAAAATTGATGCCGCCACTCAATGACGTTTCAATGACGTGCGTTGTGTTTCGTCTCGCCTCATCAGTATCGATATCCCCCCACTTTCGACCGATGGCAAGACACCCATAACCGATGCGTGAAACCTGCAAGTCGGTGTGGGACAGTTGGTACGTCTTCATCGTGTCTTCCTTGGGAATAGGTTCGTACTCTTCCATTGGAATGTGGCACGGCCGTCCCGGCTGTGATTTACACAGGCGAGACACCTGTGCCACTTTCTTGCACCGGATAGCATTGCGAGATATCGGATGTCCCGCGCAAACCTAACCACGTCAGCCCGGCTACTCCGTCTTCTTCGCCTCAACAAACCGAACGAGATCGATATCGCCGATACCCCCAGACTCCCCATCCTTGTCCATCACGATTTTCATCATTTGCTTCCCTGCCTTCAGCGTAATGCCCTTTTTCTTTATCGTCTTCAGCGTGTCCCACCCGCCTGTATCAGGAATCGTGAGCGGCCCCGTCACGTCCTTGCCGTCAAACTCAATATGGAAGGTGCCGCCGGCCTTGTTGGAGGCCACGGGAATCTCCAACCGATAAACCCCGGCATTCTTCACTTCCACGGTATAGAGCACCCACTCTTTTTCGCGGATCCAGCCAATTCCGTGGCCATTGGAAGCATCAGGGCGCTTTTCGATGTCCACTTGGGTATCCTCGCGATAGTCCACGCCGTGGTTCTTCTCATCGACATCGAAATAGGCAACGCCCGCCGGACCCTCGTCGTAGTGTTCGGCCTCCACCACACCAGGGATGGTCTGTACCACACCCTTGTAAGGCGTTGGCTTCGGAACAGACCTATCTGCATAAGCGATGGTGCCCAACACGAAAAACACAGTCACATAGCAGAAACAGCGGCAACAGACGGACATGGGTAGACTCTCCTTGGGTTACTACCAATACGAATCTGGAGTATATGTGGCGCAGACTGTGCAGGACAAGGGAAATAGATATTCTACGCACGAATACACCCCCTTGGCTGTCCGCCCTGCGTGCAGATGGCTCCCCCTCTGGGACTTCGTATGCTATCATGCCTTCGCAAATCCGATTGTAATTGACCTTGTGAAGGCTTGCTCCATGCAGCAGATTGAAGCAATTGAAATCCGAAACTACCGCCTTTTTCGGGAGGCGAAACTCGATGACCTCCCCTCCCTCACTGTCGTGGTCGGTGCCAATGGCTCGGGAAAGTCCACGTTGTTTGACGTGTTCGATTTCCTCAAGGAGGCGCTCAGCCAAAACGTCGCCCAGGCAGTCGCCCGGCGTGGTGGTTTCAGGGAACTTGTCAGCAGAGGCGAAGAGGGTCCCATCAGCATTGAAATAAAGTTCCGCGAAAGCAGCGGACGACTTGCCACCTATCAACTGGAAATCTCGAACTTGGCAGGCAGACCCGTGGTACAACGCGAGGTGTTAAAATTCCGCAGGGGTCGGCACGGGAAACCATGGCATTTTGTGGACTTTTCCCAAGGCACGGGCACCGCAATCACGAACGAGTCGATCTATGGCGAAGATGGTGCGAAGGAGGAGCGAGAGAAGTACGTGCTGGATGATCCCAGCGTACTGGCAATCAAGGGACTTGGACAGTTCAAGGAATTTCGTGTTGTTTCTGAATTTCGCAGCCTCATTGAGAACTGGCACATCTCCGATTTTTATATCAGTGCGGCCCGACCTAGCGCCGAGGCCGGGTATGCCGAACATCTTTCGACGCGGGGCGACAACGTGGCCCAAGTCGCCCAATACCTGTATGAAAACCATCGGGAACGCTTCGATCAAGTGGTAACAAAAATGAGCGAGCGTGTTCCCGGGGTGAGCCAAGTTGAGGCGCGCACCACCGAAGACGGGCGCCTGGTACTGCGCTTTCAGGATGGCAGCTTCAAGGACCCTTTTATTTCCCGCTACGTTTCGGACGGAACAATCAAGATGTTTGCCTATCTCGTGCTGCTGTACGACCCGAAGCCACACCCTCTCCTTGCTATCGAAGAGCCGGAGAACCAACTCTACCCAGAACTGTTACATGAACTCCTGGAGGAGTTCCGCGACTATGCGCGACGGGGTGGCCAGGTTTTCGTTTCGACCCACTCGCCCGACTTCTTGAGTGGCGCAAAACTGGAGGAGGTGTATTGGCTGGTGAAGGAGAATGGGTTTACGCACATTCGCCGGGCATCTGAAGTAGAACTGCTCTGCAACCTCGTGGCCGAGGGCGACACACTAGGCTCGCTTTGGAAACAAGGACTCTTCGAAGGGGCGGGGCCGCGATGAGCCGGGTGGTATTTTTGTTGGAAGAGTACTCGATGAAAGTGCTCTTGGATACTCTGTTGCCCCGGCTGTTTCCTGGTTTGTCCTTCATATGCATACCCCACGAAGGCAAACAGGACCTGGAGAGGAGTATACCGCGCAAACTTCGCGCATGGCGCGAACCCGGTGCGTCTTTCGTCGTCCTTCGCGACAATGATGGCGGTAATTGCCGAGCGCTGAAGGACAGGTTGACCGCCTTATGCGATGACGCCGGACGCGGGGAGACAATTGTTCGGATAGCTTGCCAGGAACTGGAGGCATGGTATATTGGGGAACCCGATGCGCTGGCTGAAGCCTATGGCGACGATAAGTTGCGGTGCCTCGGGGGAATAGCCCAATACCGCGACCCAGATGCCGTGGTGAATCCGGCCCGAGAACTCGCAACGCTGATCCCCGAATTCCAAAAGGTGTCGGGTGCCCGGAAAATGGGAACCAAGCTGTCGATGGAGCGCAACGGATCGAATAGTTTCCGCAAGCTCATCAGTAGCGTTGGAAGGCTACGATAGCCAGCTTGATCGCGCTGTGTTTCCTTGCCGCTATCAAATCCGTTACAAGGGTGCCACCCGTACACGGAGGAGCGAAGCGGGGGAATTTACGGGTGCAGATTAGCTGAACACACGTCACGCAAGAGCTGTATCGGTTTCCGGCATGCGTTTTCAGACTACGTGATGGGTCCAGCGTATTTCCGCGAACCCACACCCGCAAACTTAGCCAGGAACCGGCTGCGTGTGAGGGTGGCACCCTTTGGGTTCTATTGCGAGAGCCAGGTTAATCACGTTGGGTTTTCGTAAGCGTTCACGCCCTCACGGTATTTTTATTTTGCCTTGACACTATAAAACGGCTACGGGTGCCACGGGTAGGCCTTTCAGGGCTTACCCGTGTAGGTTCCTACAGGTGAGAGAATCTATCCATGTTTTTGGGTAGTGGTTCTGCACGGGTAAACCCTGGCGGGCCTACCCGTGGCACCCGCCGGTCTTTTTGTTGACGATAAGGTGTCCGTGCCGTGAACGGTTACGGGTTTTCAACATGCGGCTTCGCCCCACCCTATGGCATAATAGTCACGAGATTGTAATGTAAACTGCTTCTTGCTAGCTGATACTGGATTTATCCCATGAACCTTGAAGAAGAATTGACCACCATCGGACGCCAGGCCCGCGCGGCCTCCAACAAATTGCGCTCCCTGTCGCGCTCGGTGAAAGACGCGGCCTTGATTGAGATCGCAAAACGCCTCCGCGCCGAAGGGGCACGCCTGAAGGTGGAAAACACCAAGGATCTCGAAGTGGGCCGCAAGAAGGGCCTTTCGAGCGCCATGCTTGATCGCCTGGAACTTACCGATGCCCGCATCGAAGGCATGGCGGAAGGCTTGGACACCGTTGCCACGCTGCCCGACCCCGTGGGCGATATCACCCGCCAGTTCGTCCATCCCAACGGCCTCCGCATGGCCCAGATTCGCCAGCCTATTGGCGTGGTGGGCATTATCTACGAAAGCCGCCCAAACGTAACCGCCGACGCGGCCGCCCTCTGCCTCAAATCGGGCAATGCCTGTGTGCTCCGTGGTGGCTCCGAGGCCTTCCATTCCAACACGGCCATCGCCCAGATTTTCATTGAGGGTGCCCGGGAAGCGGGTGTTCCCGATCATGCGGTACAGATACTCGCCACCACCGACCGCGCGGCCGTGGGTGCCATGCTCAAGCAGGATCGGTACATCGATGTCATCATACCCCGTGGCGGAAAAAACCTCATCGCCCGTATTTATGACGAGTCCCGCATCCCTGTGATTGCCCATCTCGACGGCATCTGCCACACCTACATCCACGAAGACGCGGACGAACACATGGCCAAGTCCATCGCCGTCAACGCCAAAATGCAGCGTCCCGGTGTTTGCAATGCTATGGAAACCCTGTTGATTCACGAGAACGCGGCCCCCATGTACCTGCCTGAAATCGCACGGGAGCTCGCCAGCCTGGGCTGCGAGATTCGCGGTTGTGACCGCACCCGGCAGCTTATCGATTGTAAGGAAGCGACGGACGAGGATTGGGTCACCGAATATGTGGACAAGATTCTGTCCATCAAGATCGTCGCTTACCTTGACGAAGCCATCGAACACATCAACGAGTTCGGCTCCCACCACTCCGACGCCATCGTGACGGAAGGCTATGAGGCCGCCGAGCGATTCCTTGATGAGGTGGACAGCGCCACGGTCTATGTCAACGCCTCCACCCGCTTTACCGACGGCTTTGAATTCGGCCTCGGCGCGGAAATCGGCATCAGCACCAACAAGCTTCACGTGCGCGGTCCCATGGCCCTCGAAGGGCTTACCACGCAAAAGTATGTGATTCGCGGCAACGGACAAATTCGGGAGTAGGCCGTTGCGCATTGGCATTTTCGGCGGCACCTTCGATCCGATCCACCAAACCCACGTGGCTATCGGCCGGGCGGCCCGCAAGCACAAAGCCCTGGAGCAGGTGCTTTTTGTGGTGGCCGCTGATCCGCCCCACAAGGATTCGGATGACATCACGCCCGCCCCACTGCGCTACGCCATGGTGGAAGCGGCCCTCACCGATGAACCCGGCTTGGAGCCTTGCGACATCGAACTGCATCGTGCGGGTCCGTCCTACACGGTAGACACGGTGAAGGCCTTGCGAAGCCAGTACCCCGCAGCGGAGTTCTATCTCATCATCGGCGAAGACACCCTGATCGATCTGCCCCGTTGGTATCGGCCCCAAGAGATACTCGACGAAGTCCGGCTGCTGGTCCTGCCGCGACCCGGCACGAAAGGCGGCGCTCCGACCTCCGAACTCGAAGGGCGCTACGAGATCTTGCCCTTCGTGGTGAGCGATCTTTCCTCGACGGAAGTGCGAAAACACGTGTCGGCCGGAGAGTCAGCCGGCGACAGCCTCCACCCCGCCGTGCAGAAAATCGTGGACGAGAAGGGACTCTACCATGCCCATCGCTAAGATGCCCCGCTACAAGGAATTCCACCATCTCATCCGCGACCGCCTGCCGGAAGAGAAGGTGAGCCACTGCATTTTCGTAGCGGAATACGCGGCCTCACTCTCCGATGCCGCTGGCGTTGATCACGACGACGCGGTGACGGCGGGCATGCTCCATGACCTGTGCCGCACCGTTCCTGGCGACGATCTCCTCAAACAAGCGCGGCACTATGGGCTGAATCCAAGCGAAGCCGCCCTCGAAGCCCCCTTGTTGCTCCACGGCCCCGTGGCCGCCGAAGAATGCCGCCGCGATTTGGATATCAATTCCACCTCGGTCTACGAGGCCATCTATTGGCACACCACGGGTCGCCCCGATTTGGACCGCCTCGGACAACTGCTCTTCCTGGCAGACTTCAGCGAACCGACCCGTCGCTTCCCCGAAGCGGCCCAGGCCCGCGCCTTGGTGCGCAACAAGGGATTCGATGCCGCGCTTCTATTTGTGGCGGAGAAAAAACTCGTCTTTCAGAAGAGCAAAGCCGTGCTGGATCCCAATCTTCAGGCCTTTTTGTGGTGGCTGCAGAAATCATGAACGTTCGCCGAACACAGGAGGTCGGGTTTTCCTACCCGACACAAGGCACACGTTAAGTCAGACAATGCACGGGAGCACAGAAGAATACGACGGAGTTTTGTTGGCATCACGCTGCCTTTTCTACGGACTGGAAAGTCCGTACTCCTTCTGGAGGAGGTCGGGTTTTCTTACCCGACACAAGGCACACGTTAAGCCACACAATGCACGGGGGCATAGAAGAACACGACGGATTTTTGTTGGCATCACGCTGCCTTTGCTACGGACTGGAAAGTCCGTACTCCTCCCCTACAAGAAAGCCTTCCGCAATGAACTTACCCGATGCCTTCGGAGACTTGGCGCGCTACTATGACCCCCTCATGGAGCACGTAAATTACGACCGCTGGTTCTTCACCACCGTGGCCTTGGCCGATCTGGCCCCCGACAATTTCCGGCACCTTGATGCCGCCTGCGGGACCGGAACACTCGTCGAAAAATTACGGAAGACCGGGTGGAGCAGTGTCGGCATTGACCTTTCGGAGGCCATGGTTAACACCGGCAAGAAAAAAGATGCCCGATTGCCCCTGGCCGTCTCGGATTTGCGCACGCTGCCTTTTCACGAATCCATGGACCTGGTCACCTGCCTCTTCGACAGCCTGAATTTCCTCTTGGCGGAGGACGAGATTGCCCAAGCCTTCCGCCAACTCCACGGTACCCTGCGCCCCGGAGGCATCCTTTATGCCGACATCATCACCGAGCGCATGGTCACGGAACACTTCGAGGGCCAGGACTGGGAAGAGAACAACGACGGATTCACCAGCCGCTGGACGAGTCACTACGACCATGCCAGTGGCATCGCCGAGTCCCACGTCCGCGTGAACACCGGGGCCTCCTCCGTCATCACCGAGCGGGTTTATCCGCAGGATGTGGTGGAGGCCATGCTCCGTGATGCTGGTTTTGAACTGCTGGGCGTCTTCGATGCGGAATCCTGGAAGGCCCCAAAAAAGAAAACGACCCGCATCGATTTTGTGGCGGTAAAACAAGGCGCTCCAGGACTAAAGAAGCGCTTCGACAAGGTGGTCGCGCAAGTACAGGAAATGGTCTACGCGAAGTAGATGGGGCTACGCAATATTTCGACGGATGCCACAGAAAGGAGGTTGGACACCCTGTCCGACACAAAGGGCGCGTTGTTCAATCAAGCGCCCGAGATGTTGTGGGAGATCTTGGGCTTAGAAAACAGGTAGCTTGTGCTCTATGAGGTCGCCTTGTCGCCATAAAAGCGCTATAAGGGTGCCACCCGTACGCGGAGGAGCGAAGCGGGGGAGCTTACGGGTGTAGATCATGAGGACAAGCATCACGTCAACAAGAAAGACTGTATGGGATTGCCGACACGCGTCCTCAGCCAGATAGTGACGCAAAAGCGTTGCCGCGAACCCGCACCCGCAAACTTAGCCGGGAACCGGCTGCGTGTGAGGGTGGCACCCTTGCCGTTCCTTTTGTAGGTTCTGGTTGAGCGCATTGGATCACGGGATCATACTCACCTCAAACCTGCCTTGCACCTTCGCCCCAAATTTCCTATAGTGCCCTCTCAACTTGGAGACATCACGATGCGATTCTTAGTCACCCTCATGCTGCTCACAACGGCAACCGCAACAACAGCACGTGCCGAGGTTGCTTCTTATACCGACCTCCTTATCGTCGGCGGCACCGAATCCGGCGTCGCGGCAGCCATCCAGGCGGCCCGCATGGGCGTAAAATCCATTACCATCGTCAACGATACGGAATGGCTCGGCGGGCAGTTTTCCTCCGAAGCGCTGGCGGCTATCGATGAAAACCGCGGACCCGATGGCTACGGCCATGGGGTCCCCTTTCCGCGCAATGGACTCTTCAAGGAGGCTATCGAACGCATCGAAGCCTTCAACAAGGACGCCTACGGCGAAGCCAGGCCGGGCAACACGCGGGTCATCACTACGGGACGCCCCAAGGACTCCGCCAAGGTCTTCGAGGACATGCTGGCTCCCTATATCGCTTCACGCCAAGTGCGTGTGTACTCCAATCTACACCTCACAGAGATACATCTCGGTCAATTTGTGATGGCTGAATTCGTATCGGATACGGGGGAGCGACGTAACTTTTCCCCCAAACTCGTCATCGATGCCACGGACTGGGGCGACGTGGTCAAGCTGGCGGGCGCGGCCTACGAATTTGGCCCCGACCTCAAGGCCACCTACGGCGAGCCTCTGGCCCCGGAGTCACGGGAGGGCTATCCCCTCACCGACATGAACCCCATAACTTATTGCATGATCATCGAGGAGACGGACGACTACACGCCCATCCCCAAACCCGGGGGCTATGACCCGCGCAACTACCGCGATCACGCCTACCCCAAGGACCCGCTGTGGCTCTACCCCACGCGGCGGCTTGTTGACCACTATGGCTTTGAGAAGGTCTCCCACCCCGATGTCTTACTACTGTGTTTCCCGGCCTTTGACTACCCCACCGACGTATGGCCCAAGAAAGTCGCCGACGCACTAGAAGCCACGGAATTGGGTGCCTCAAAGAAGAATATCGCCACCCTTACGCGGAAACAGCGTCAGATTGTCTTTGAGGATGCCAAGCTGTTTTCGCTGGGCTTCCTCTACTACCTTCAGACCGAAGTCCACGACGGCATGGAGGACAAGACCCACAGCTTCCGCCGTTTCAAGCTCTCGGAGGAGTTCGGCACGGACGACAAGCTGCCTTTCAAGCCCTACGTCCGCGAATCCCTTCGGACGAAGTGCATGTATATGATGCGGCAACAAGATACAACGGGGCACGGCGGACAGGCCGCCAACTTCGCCACGGTCATGTACCACGACAGCGTGGCGAGCTGGCAGTTTGAGTATGACTTCCACCCCACAGGCCGCAAGTTCCTGGACGACGACCCCGCTGGCCCCTGGCACAATTACTTCCGAAAGAACCGGACGTGGGGACCGCCCTACAGTGGCCGCAGTACCTTCCCCATCCGCAGCATGGTACCGGAGAAAATTGACGGTCTCCTTGTGGCCCAGAAGAACCTCGGCTACACCAGCCTCGTAAGCTCGGCCCTGCGTCTCCACGATCAGAGCATGGCCGTGGGACAGGCCGTGGGCGCGGTGGCGGCGGTGAGTCTGTTGGAGAATGTCGCGCCTCGGGCCATCCCCTACGACCGGACCCTCATCTCCAAGGTGCAGGAGGGACTCTGCGCTCGGCTCGACGGTGGTCAGCCCGCGACCTTGTGGCCTTTCGGCGACCTCGACCCCGAGCACCCGGCCTTCATCGCGGTGAACCTCCTGGGTGTGCGGGGTGCTCTGCCCCATGGACCGAATGTGGCCGAATTTCGAGCCGACGATACCGCCACCCCGGAATGGCGCGAAGCCGTCGTCACCCGCTCCCTCGCAACGAAACAATATACCGACGCGCCAGATGCGCCCCAAGGCGAAATGACGCGGGGTGAGTTCGCCCGCCAGTGGTGGGATGTCGTCAAAGGCCTGTCCGATGTGCCCTACACGCGCCTCAACCCCGACGATGCCGATGGCGACGGCATCCCCGACCAAGACGATGCCCTGCTCTTCAGCACGGCCTCCAGCACTTGGCCCAAATATATACCCAAGGCCAACGAAGACGGCAATCCCGATCCGCTGACATCGGGCACGCTCCTCAGACTATACAACTTCACCGGACCCAACGCGCCACAGGCCGAATACTTTACCAACGATACGGGTACGCCTATCAGTATGGAACAATGCCACGGATGGAAGCGGGATATCTCGAAAAACCATCGAATCCGAGGCCGCGTCAACGAAGCGTGGCGCGACAGCTTCCTTTTCACCCGCAGTCACGATGTATGGGAAGTTTTCCTTGGCAACGGCACCTACCGCGTAACCGTGTGCATTGGTGACTCGGAGCACGAGCAGACCGGGCAGAACGTGGCGCTGGAAGGAAAACCGGTATTCGAAGCGGTCTCCACCGCAGCGGGAATGTTTGCAGAAGCTACGATGGAAGTCACCGTGGCCGACGGACGACTTACCATGGATATCGGTAAGGTCGATTCGACGACGAATACCTGTGTGAACTGGATACGGATTGTGAGGCCGTAAAGCGAGTCATCAGCAACACAGCCATGCTTGAGTCCAAACTTGGATTCTCCGGCGTATATCTGGTGGTCAAGACCAGTCCAGCACGCCGATACGTATAAATGGGGCGGACTTCGACAAGGGGACTCCTGGCTTTTGCTCTTTCCCCGGGCCAAGTAGCGTCAGCGTGACTACGTTCTTGCCAACGCGCAAGGTCTTGGCCGCCGACTTTGGGATGTACCAACCAGCCGAAACCTCCGGCAGATTATAATGGACTTCTTTTACCGGTTCACCGTTGAGCGAAACATCAAACTTTCCGCTCCAGGAAGCCATTAAATAGGGCGATTTTAACTTCGCAAGCTGATCCTCTGTTAGCAAGAATACAAAGGTCCCCTCACCAGTTTTCCCATCGGTGGCGAGCCGCAATATCACTTGAGTCGACGGAATTACTTCTGTGATTTCTTTCGCCCAGTGTGCCTGGTTGCGTGCCTTGAGGCCATATTTCTTCACCTCATAATCCTGGTGTCCGAAAACTTCCTCGGGGTTCTTTGGTATTACGTTGACCCAATTACCGTACGGTCCCACCACGAATCGCGAGCGCATCTTGCAACCGTGTTCGAAGCGCATCCATTGTGGCATCGCCTGGTCGAACGGCAGATCCGACCAATTCATGAAGGCCCCAATAAATCCATAGCCGAAGACGCAATAACTTCCTGTCCCGGTATCTTCCCATACTTTAGGATCGCGAAACCCTTCGAGACAACGTTCCATCACGTCGAGCAGTTCATCATGGCGATAATCGGTGAGCATCAGGTAGTGGGCCAAGGTTTCGCCGTAGTTTCGGGAGGTTGCGACGCTTTCGTGCAATTCCTCTTTATGTTTGATTAAATTGTCTATCGAGGTTTTCAGAACATCCTCGGGAAAGTTCTCCATTCCGACATAGCCACAAATTCGGGCTATAATCTTAAATCCACTTGATGGCTCGTAATTTTTCCATGGGAATCCCTCAAGCGGCTCTGGCCGCCACATACCGGTTTCCTTGTTGTACGCCCGTACGAGGGCACTCATACCGGCTTCGACCTGCGGTATCTTTTCCCGATTACCGCTATCGACCTCTCGTGCGGCCTCTATTGGAAAGGCACCCGATGGGCTCGTCGCCCATTTTGGCATCCACTTCCACAGTTCGTCGAAGGTGTCCACACCGACATCCGCACGCGCCGCGATCTTGATCGGAACAGGTAACTTAGCGCCAAGCATACCCAGTATAGATGGAATGTACTTGATGTTAATCGCATCGGCGGCATAATCCGTGCGATTGCCGGGTGTGTCACGTTTGACTTCTGGATTCTGTGGATCTTGATAGAGCGGATTGTAAAGGCGACCCGTATCGTGGTTCTGCCAACTTTGCCAAAACGAAATAGCTTGCTGGAGATTTTCCTCCGAGTAGCTCGGAAGCGTTGTAATATCGCCAAAAATCAATAGATCGCCCCATACGGCGTAGGTTTCTTGTTCATCTTTTTCACGTGCTGCACCACGAGCCAGGAACCAGATTCCGGTTTGCTCAAAAGACGCTTGCGCGGCCACTGCCAACCGATCCCGATAGGCATCCCGATTCTTTTTCAGCCAAGTCGGCATGGGAGTTGCTTGTTGCCGCCGAGTCTCCTCCACCTGCTGTCTTGCAAATGTGTAAATCGAATCAGCCGACGGATTAGATTGGGCAGATACCGAAAGCCCCAATATTAGTCCTGAACAAACCA
This sequence comes from Candidatus Hydrogenedentota bacterium, assembly GCA_024280935.1. Lineage (GTDB taxonomy): Bacteria > Hydrogenedentota > Hydrogenedentia > Hydrogenedentales > JAEUWI01 > JAEUWI01. Next base: position 509 of record JAJRPE010000527.1, on the reverse strand, counting down.
AGCGCACGAGGAAACTGGCCCCCATTACTCTCCAAGGATCTTTCACTATTCTTGTCCTCTTTATCTTTTTTACCTGAATCGTAAAGGCGACATTCGTTCCCCCCAGTGTTGCTACGCTACACGACGGCAACTTCTCCTTTCAAGTCTCATATTTGCAGGCGTTCTTTCCCACCGGATTGTGAAATCTCTGGGCCGTACCTGGAGTGTCTTGCTGCACTATGGGCCGAACACAGGAAGAACAGACTGCGCCTCGAATTGGCGTTACGCCCCATAAAAAATCCGATCTATTGCGACGGGTGGAAGTCTGCAACAGCAGTCGTTATCACGTACGGCATCAACGAGAATCGGGAACCCCATACTGCTCGGGCGCTTGGAAATTTACGCGGGCGCGAATCGGCGCCATGAGCGGAGATGCACTGCCGAATTGGACGGTGTATTCCCCTTGGGACAAGACGAGGGTTCTGGAAATCCCGTCCACGATTTCGGGCTTGGTGAGGGGCAGTCCGTAG
>JAJRPE010000526.1 GCA_024280935.1 Candidatus Hydrogenedentota bacterium | reverse complement strand
GTGGTGGATGCCTATACCCGCCGGATTTTCAGTCGGCACGGCCTTGTGCCGCACGACATTAAGTATGAAGACCTCCGCGCCTTTTTTGAGCGGAATATGGATAATGATGTGGCTTATTTCAAGGAATGCCATGGACTCATCGTGTGGACCGGAAAAGACTTCTGCAAGACGAATCCGAATTGTGTGGGGTGTCCGCTCGAACCATTGTTGAAGCGCGGGCAGCCGAAGGCGGGGTGAGCCGATAAAATTGACTTAGCCCAAGCGAGACTTCCAGTAGTCTGGAGCTTTTCGAACGTGCGTAACGGCGACGACAAATATACTGTCTTGCTCGACGGCGTAGAGGATGCCATAGGGAAACCGATGTGTTTGGCATCTCCGAATATCCCGGCGGAGTACCGGCCATGCCGCAGGATGATCAACCGCACGACCAATAGCATCGCGAACTTCTGCTGCGAATTCGATCCCCAGTCCTGGCTCCCGGGATTCGTAAAACGCCACTGCCTCGGCGTGAAAGCTGAATGTCACTCGTGGCCGAACCGTTCCCGAATACGGGCGAAGACCTCCTCCCCAGGTATGGGGCTAACGGAACCTGAGCGAATTTCCTCCAATCGTCTTTCCGCTACGTCGGCCCAGCGCTCGTCGATCTCAGGATCGGGTGTATTAAGTGATTGCAATAGTACGTCAACGACGCGCAACCGTTCTTCTGCGGGCAACAGTGTCACTTCTTCGATGATTTCGTTCGTGCTCATACCGTATTTTCCTCGCCAAGATTTTTCTCGCCAAGTCTCCCTTGATTGTAACATACCGATGCCAAGTTGTAATCTTATACAAGGCCCCTGACAGGTATCATAATTGTAGAAAGAATCACACCATGCTAGTTTCCGCTTTTCGCCGCACCGCTGTTGTTTTCATCCTGCTCCTCGCGGGCTTGTCCGCCCAAGCGGCTCCCCACATCGTTTCTGTGGAAAAAATATGGGATCAGGGCGAGCACAACGCCTTCACCGACATCGTGCGCTTCAACGACATGTGGTATTGCACCTTTCGTGAAGCGGGCAACCACGTGGGTTCCGATGGCACCATCCGCATCATTCGGTCGGCGGATGGCAAGACCTGGGAATCCGGTGCTTTGCTGACGGAAGCGGGCATAGACCTTCGGGATCCCAAGCTGAGCCTCACGCCAGACAATCGGCTCATGGTGAACATGGGCGGATCCCACTACGAAGGCAAGAAGTTGCTGGGTCGTCGTCCCCGTGTCTCCTTTTCTTCGGATGGCGTGAACTATTCGGCTCCCGAGAAAATATGCTCGGAGGGGGATTGGCTCTGGCGGGTTACGTGGCATGACGGGCAGGCTTGGGGCGTGTCCTATGACAACCGAATCGACAAAGAAGACGAATGGCATCTGCGTCTCTATGTGAGTGATGACGGTGTAAATTATCGCATCCGTACTCTCCTCGATGTCACGGGTCGTCCCAATGAAACGACCCTGCGTTTCATGCCGGACGGCACCATGATGGCCCTCGTGCGCCGGGAAGCGGAAAGCAAAATGGCTTGGATTGGTACGAGCATCGCGCCTTATCTGGATTGGAATTGGACGGAGACCGGCATGCAGACCGGCGGACCCAATTTTATTCGCTTACCCGATGGCACGATGTGGGCGGGCCATCGCTATTATCCCGGTGGCGCGAAGACGGTGTTGTCGAAGATGACGACAAGCTCTCTGGAAAAGGTGCTGGAGTTTCCCAGTGGCGGCGATACGAGCTATCCTGGATTCGCGTGGCACGATGGCTTGTTGTGGATGACCTACTACGCATCCCACGAAGGGAAGACATCGATATATCTGGCGAAGATTGCACTGGACTGAGGGGGGGGTGAAACACACTTGCTTGACCACAATGAATGCTCCGAGGGTGTCGCCCGCACGCGAAGGGACGAAGAACCGGAGTTTGTGGTCGCTGCTTTGTGGCGAACACCTCAGCCTCTGATTATTTGGCTCATCCGATTTGGGCGTACATGGGGCTGCATGTGTCCATTATGGGCGTGCATTCCTTGCGTGCAAAAGGTGCGTTCCCCAGCCCTTGTCATAGCCCCTGTATTTTGGTGGATAATAGTCCCAGCAGGTATTCAAGCGACAAACAAGACTTCGCTTGAAGCCGCCGCCCCGAAGGGGCACAACAGGTTAGCCCAGGGCAACGCCCTGGGTTAGCTGGCACACTAAAGTGGATGCCCTGAAAGGGCACAAGAGGAACGTATCGACATGCTGTTATGCCCTTTCAGGGCGAAAAAGAGTATATGAATCCCGACCCAGGGCGTTGCCCTGGGCTAAGCTCTTGAGGCCTTTCAGGCCAAACAGAAATACGCCGCCAGCGTTTAGTCCTTGAGCGCAATGGGACGGGCGTTCAGGTCGGATGTACCCTTGAACCGAAAGAACCACTATTCCTTTAATCCACGCTCAATACTTGATGTAGGCAACTTTGTGTTCGGTAAAGAATTCGATGCCGGAGCGCCCCGCTTCGGGAAGGCCGAATCCAGATTCTTTGATGCCGCCAAACTCGAGCTGGGGCTCCTTGAGGGCCGATAGGGTGTTTACATGCGTGAGGCCGACTTCGCTTGCTTCGACGAAGCGCATGGCCGCGCTGATGTCTTGGGTGAAGATGGCGGAGGATAGCCCGAAGGAAACTCCGTTGGCTACGGCGATGGCTTCGTCGAAATCCTCAACGGTGATGACGGAGAGCACCGGGCCAAATATTTCTTCTTGCGCGATGGTCATCTCAGGCCGAACATTGCCGAATACAGTAGGAAGAATGTAGGTACCTTCGGCGTAGTCCCCTTCTTCCAGGCGATTTCCGCCGCATAGCAATGTGGCACCTTCACGTTTGCCTTTTTCGATGTACCCCATGATGGTATTCAATTGTGCCTGACCGCAGACGGGGCCCATTTGTGTTGCTGAGTCCGTGCCGGGGCCGAGGCGCAATCCTTTGGCTTTTTCGACGATGCGCTGGGTAAAAACGTCGGCGATGTCGCTGGCGACAATAGCGCGGCTGGTTGAGGTACACCATTGCCCGGAGCAGGCAAATGCCGCTTTGAGAACGGCATCGACTGCGGCGTCCAAATCAGCATCTTCCAAAATTACGGTGGGATTCTTTCCTCCCATTTCCAACTGGGTCCGGGTTAGATTCCTGGCGGCCTTTTGGGCAATCCCCTTGCCGACACCCGTCGAACCCGTGAAGGTGATGGCTTTGATGCGTGGATCGGTGACGAGCGTTTCGCCCACCGTGTTTCCTGATCCAGTGACACAATTGAGTACGCCTTTTGGGAGACCGGCTTCCTCAAATAGCTCGGTGAACAGGATGCCGGTATGGGGCGTAAGGTTGGCGGGTTTCAGAACACAGGTGTTTCCGGCCATGAGTGCGGGGGTGCATTTTCTCCCCGGCACGTTGAAGGGGAAGTTCCACGGGCAAATGACACTGACCACGCCCAGGGGTTCACGGACGCTGTAGGCGTGCATGCCTGGTTGAAGGGAAGGAACGGTTTGTCCGTAGAGACGAAGGCCTTCCCCAATTTGAAAGTCCATTTCCAGAATGGCAGCTTGTACTTCGCCTGCGGCTTCCGGCAGCGTTTTTCCGTTTTCTTCCGTGATCACGGCGGCGATTTCATCTTTGCGGCGCACCATAGCTTCCAGCGCACGGCGCAGAATAGCCGCACGCTCGACGGGGGGCGTCGCTTTCCAGCCGGGGTACGCCGCCTGGGCGCACGCGATGGCGTTTTCGGTATCGGCGATAGTGGAGCGCTGGAAGCGCCCGGTGATGCGGTTGAGCTTCGCCGGGTTTCGCTGTTCGAAGGTCTCTCCAGAGTTGCTGGATACCCATGCGCCATCAATGAAATTCTTGTAGATATTGGTCGCCATTTTTGTTCCTTCCAGAGGTAGAGGGCCTATTTCCAGCGGCGCTGCGCAACAGCCACGGTGATTTCAGTAATGGTTTCATCCTGCAGCATGGCCGCGGCTTCCAGTACCTTGGAAACTGAATTGGGCACATCGGCCGATGAGAGGCGGGCGATTGGACTGTCGAGATAATCAAAGAAGCGTTCGGTACTCTCTGATGCGATGCGCGAACCGATTCCTAAACTGGTCGCCGCTTCTTCTACAATGATTCCCGCCCCGGATTTTTTTAGAGATTCACCGATTAGATCATAGTCGATGCCCAGGGCATCCAGGGTGCGCAGGTCGATAATTTCCGCCGACACCCCGAGGGACTTCCAAGCTTCCTGCAACTGTTCACAACGTCCGACCATGGAGCCGTAGGTGATGACGGTAACATCCGTGCCTTCTTGCACCAGGCGTGCCTTCCCGAAGGGAACAAAATAGTCAAGATCTCCTTTTGGGACGGGGAACTTCTGCGTGTATAGGGTGTGGTGCTCCAGAATGATGACAGGGTCGAGCGAATGCATGGCGGAATTGAACAAACCGATATAGTCGAAGGCGTTGGACGGGGCAATGATGCGCCATCCCGGGAAGAGTCCATAGAGTCCCACCGGATCCATTGAATGCTGCCCGCCGTACCCACAGCCGGTGGCAATGCGGGTGCGCACAACCAGGGGTAAATCGGTGGTGTTGCCGTACATGTGGCGCGCTTTGGCGACTTGGTTGAAGAGTTGGTCGGCGGCCACCAAGGCAAAATCGGGGAACATGATCTCCGCGATGGGGCGCATACCCGACATGGCGGCGCCCAAGGCAAGACCTACGATTCCGGCTTCGGAAATGGGGGTATTGAAAACTCTCTTGGGATATTGGGCGGGCAGGTTCTTGGTGGCTCCATAGGCGCCACCGCCAAAGTTGGCCACTTCTTCGCCCAAGATGAAGGTCTCCGCGTCTCGTTCGAGCCATCGGCCGCTGGTCGCGGCGATGGCATCGGAGTACATCATTTCCGTATAGCAGTCAAAGTCTTGCCGCTCATGAAACTCAATGCCTTTCCATTCGGCACCCTCGCTTCGGATGCCAACGCCGACCGTTTCAGGATTGGGCCACAATTCCGAGCGAAGCGTCGGGGGATCGCCAGGGAGCGTGCAGAACGCCACGGCCTTGTCAACAGCTTCCTGAGCCAATTCGCGAATGCGCACTACGTCAGTTTCGTCCAGAATTCCGGCTTCCATCAAGCGTTGCGGGAATCGGGTAATGGGTTCTTTGCTTAACCAATCGGCTTCCTCATCCTTGCTTCGGTACTTAAAGGCCGAGCCGGGTTGGTTCTGGGCGTGATGAAAGCGGCGATAACAACGGGCCTCAATGAAGCATGGAGAACCGCCTGTACGCATTTTGCTTGCCGCGTGTTGAACGGTCGCATAGATCGCCATTGTGTCAGAGCCGTCGACGCTATAGCCTTCCATGCCATAGGCGGCCGCACGACTGGACAAATCACTGACCGCGCAGACATCGTCGGTGTGGGTGGCCACCGCATAGTAGTTGTTCTCAATAAAAAATATGATCGGAAGGTCCCAGGCACCGGCGAAATTCGCGGCTTCATGAAAGGCTCCCTGATTCACGGCGCCATCCCCGAAGCAGGCCACGATGACATTGCCCGTCTTGCGAAATTTCTCGGCAAAAGCGACACCGGTGCTCAGCGGGATGCCTCCGGCAACGATGGCGTTGGATCCTAGAAAACCAGCTTCCTTATGGCGCAGATGCATCGATCCGCCACGCCCGCCGCAATAGCCGGGGGCAAGCCCCATGATTTCGGCCATGGAGCGTTGCACGACTTCTTCCGCTTCGGTGCTTAAGGAGGACTCAAGGGGACTCCAGTCATCGGGCAGGGTGTAGTTGATTACTTTTCCCAGAAACTGATGATGCGCCCGGTGCGTCCCGGTCATCATATCCGACTTCTCAAGCGCATGAATGGTGGCAACGGCCGTGGCTTCCTGCCCGATGCTACTGTGTACCGGACCCCAGATGCAGTCGGCCTGCTTTAGTTCCAGCAAGGCGAGTTCAAAGGTGTGAATCAGGGATATATCAAAGAGCATTCGTGCAGCATTGCGCTGGGAAATTGATTCTACACCGGCATCTTGTAGTTTTGGTCGCTTGTTTTTTTTACCTGGCATGGTACGCTATCTTTCAAGGTTATTTGTGCGTAAATTCTTGATTCGTCCTGGCTACCCTGTTTCGAAGGCGCGCAGACAGGCAATAGGGCTTACGGGGCTAATCGATAAAACCTATTCGCATTGTTTACGAATAGGTCGCGGAGCTCACTCTCCGAGCAACCGGCGACTGCCTGCTCCAGGGTCTCCACCCAGCGTGGGTATTCGGAGGCCAGTTGCGCCACGGGCCAATCCCCACCGTAGAAGATACGATCAAACCCGAAGCAATCCAGGACATGCTCAATATAAGGCTGCAAGTCCTGTGGTGTCCAATGTTCAATATCGGCTTCGGTGACCAGTCCGGATATTTTACAGGTCACATTCTCAAAACCAGCCAGTTCACGCAGCGCCACTTTCCAGGGTTCCAACTGTTGCTGCTTAATATTGGGCTTGCCAATGTGATTCAAGTTAAACATCACCTCTGGACATTGCGCGACCAACTTACGGGTGTTCGCCAATTGCAGATGGTTGACACAGAGTTCAAAATGAAAACCATGCTTCGGCAAAAGTCGTACACCCCTGACGAAATCCGGCTGCAAGCAGAACTCGATATCTTCCTCATACTGAATGATGCGGCGAATGCCCTTGACGAGTTTGTTTTGGGCCAGCTCTTCTAAATCCAAACGTGCGCCATCTCCTTTTTCGAGGGGAGCCCAGGAAATGATCCCCTGGAGGCGTGGGTCGGTCTTGGCCAACGCCGTGACCCACCGCGTTTCCTCTTTGTACTCCACAGGATTGGCTTCCGCCTGAACGAAAATCATTTTTTCCACGTCCACGGCACCACATGCTCTGTCGTAATCTTCCAGCAGGTGAGATTTATTGAGCAGCGGTACGTCGGGTAGCCAGGGGTAATCAATATGGCCAACATCCCAGACATGTAAATGGGTGTCCACAATTGGAAAATCGGGCATGAAAGAACGCTCCTGATTTGTTGGTGCCTTAGTCGCCAGAAAGGCCAACGGCCCTCTGGGCTGTTTTAGTGCCTCAATCTGGAAGAACTGCTATAAGGAATATGACCAGACTAGTATTACCAAGTTAGCAGTGACACTCGAAAAAACACAAGTCCATTTTACTCCAATGGACAACCATGGGCATTGGCAATTCGGCCTGAAAGGCCCCAACAGGTTAGCCCAGGGCAACGCCCTGGGTTAGGGTGCCGAAGAACCGACCTGCCCTGAAAGGGCAAAATAGCAGGGCCGCAACGGGTGTTCTCTTGATAGACTTTCAATAGCGCCTATGTGTAACCCAATCATACTATGCGGGAAAATTTTCATTGTCGCAGGGGATCCTCTTACGCCCTTTCAGGGCTATTTTATGGTGGACCATTTTACCCAGGGCGTTGCCCTGGGCTAACCTATTGGGTCCCTTCGGGGCGTAGATCTGCGCATCTGTTTGCTACATCTATATTGCTTTGCAACTTCATGGAAAAGTAAAGCGCACGTCGATCAAAGTTGGAAAGGTTATTTCGAGCAGATTCCTAAGAAACAAGAAGATCCTCAGACGGCGAGGGTTCAGGACCATAAATCTTGGTTGTGGCCCAGCCACTTTGTGGATTAACGTTAGAAACATGCGGCAGGTGGCCGGTTCCGGTAATGAAGGAGCCGCGACAACGACCTACCGATCAAATCCCGCAGCCAAGCGCATGAAAACACGTGCGCTGGCCATGTGTTCATTGAGAGCAGCATCCGTGCGTTCTGAATCCCTGGCAATCAGCGCCCTGAGCAATTTCTTATGTTCCATGAGCGCAATCTTGATACGCTCTGTCCCAATATCATTGGAACGCATCTGGTAGTAAATGAGAGAGAAACACATCGTAAAAGATTCCTTAACATACCGATTTTGCGAGGTATCCATTAAGACGGTGTGCAAACGCTTGTCCAAATCAGGAAATTTATCGAGTGCCTTCGGATCATTCAGGTCAAACGCGATGTGCTCCTTGAGCAGAGTTTTTAACGTGCTCCAAATGGGGGCGCTGTCGGGAAGTTTCAGTAGCTTGTTGGTCGCAAATGATTCTATTAAGTGGCGCATTTCAATGAGCTCGTCGATAACTTCAATGGTAAAGGACAACACTTCCCACTGCTGGCGGGGTTTTTTATGGATGAGGCCCAATCGACTTATTCGCAACAGGACTTCTCGAATGGTTACGGTGTTGCACCCCGCTTCGTTGGCCAATTCCAGTTCAGAAAATCGTTGGCCAGGTTTCAACCCGTAGCTGGATATCTTGCGCAGTACTACCAGCTCCGCCGCTTCCGTTTTGGACAAGGCCTGACTATCCACCTTGAAATAATCACTCTTCCTGGGGGGGCGCAACAACATGCGTTTGCGCCCATCCAAGGCAATGAGGCCTAGTTCGGCAAGGTGTACTATCATTTTCCTCAAGGTGGAGCGGCTGATATCCAGTCCTTCTGCCAGCGTTTTTTCGGTCGGCAGCGTGGAAGGGATCTCCATCGCGTTAAACTGGTCAAGCAATGTATTGGTGCTTTTTCTAAACAGGGTGTTGGATAGTGCCATTAAGACGAGAGCCTTGTGCTTGAGAAGAGGAGCTTCCTCGAAACCCTATAGTGTGATGCCGTGTTTTTCTTGTTCATGAAAATGCACTCTCTGGTGTTTATTCATGTTGGGCACCCTCTACGAAAGTATGCAGCGCAGTTCACACACTTCGCCATCCGGGCCATGGAAATAGACCACCCAGGCACCTGGGCGAAATTCGACCGGCTCGCTGAGAAAGTCGACACCACGATCTTTGAGCTGCTGGTAGTCGGCGTGGATGTCAATTGAGCGGAAGCCGATGTGGTTGTAGCCGAGATCCGCCTGATTCCTGTCTCGCGAGATGGCGTTTCCCTCCGGTTCCACGTACTGAAACAACTCGAACATGAAATCGCCGGACATCAGATGAACGATGTGGGCGCGACAACCCGGCATGGCCGTGATGGTCCCAAGTTTTTCTCCAGGGGCGGCTTCAATCCTGCGAATGATTTCAAAGCCCAAAACGCCGCAGTAGAATCCCAGCGAACGCTCCATGTCTGATACACTCAGCGCCACATGTTCGAGTTTCAGATTCATTTCGCTAACTTCTCCGGTCGCAGGTTTTCTCGCCTGAGCTCTGCGTTGTGAAACCTTGAAAATGGCCATAGTTGCGGCGGTTTTGCGCCTGGGTTTCGACCAGGAATCCTCGTGTTGCATTCGCGCCACGTTGGCAGCGGGTTGCTAGTCCATAACCAGGCCGCCGTTCACATCAAGGATTTCTCCCGTGATGTACCCAGCGCGATCCGAGGCGAGAAAGGCCACGGCCTCTGCAACCTCTACCGGCTTGCCGTATTCTTTCCATGGGATGTTGGCTGCGAAAGAAGCATTTACCTCTTTGCCCCAGGCGTCGGTCATCTCCGTGGCCATGGGACCCGGAGCAACGGCGTTTACGTTGATCTTGTAGGGGGCCGCTTGCAGGGCCAGTGACTTCGTGAAGCAAATCACACCGGCCTTGGAGGCCGAGTAGTGTGCCCCGGCAGCCAGGCCGCCCAGTTTGGCTGCTGCGGAGGCAATGCTGATGATTTTTCCAGGCCCCTTCTCCTTCATGATACGAAAGGCTTCGCGGCTCATTAGGAAGGTCCCCCGAAGGTTGACCGCGAGGACCCTGTCCCATTCCTCGACCTCGATATCGGCAATAGAAATCATGCGGCAGATGCCGGCGTTGTTCACCAGAATGTCCAGCCGTCCGAACTTCGATAACACCGTTTCGTAGAGTCCGAGAACCGATTCTTCGCTCGCGACATCGGTTTCAACGGCCAGCGCCTTTACGCCGAGAGCGGTCACTTTTTCGACCACCTCCTTGGAGGCCTCGGTATTTACGTCGGCGATGACGATGTGCGCGCCTTCTCGGGCGAGTACGAGACAAATAGCCTCGCCGATTCCCTGCGCGCCACCGGTTACAATAGCGACGCGTCCGGCCAATTCAGCGTGTGATTTACGTGTCATGAAGAACATCCTCCGTCTGCGGGCCGGAAAACAGCCAATAGCATCTCCAGGGTGTCGTTAGCGGCATTCCCCAGCGTAGTATTAAGAGTAATACGTGACGGTCAGGCGCGAGCCTATCGAGCGCATATTCTACTTGCCACGAGGCCGCATGGTAATGTATTTTATAAATAAAAATCAAACATCGGAGCGTATGAAATGAAATTGAAGGACAAAACAGCCGTGATTGTCGGCGGCTCAAAAGGCATCGGTTTTGGCTGCGCCCAGGTCTTCGGCAGACATGGCTGTCGCGTCATAATTGCCGCCCGGGGCATGAGCGATGGCCGTGCCGCAGAAGCTTCCCTGCACAATGAAGGAATTGACGCCAAGTTTGTTGCCTGCGATGTTACCAGGGAAGCGGACATGGAGGCACTAATCGAAACGGCTTCCAGCCACTTTGGAAAGCTCGATTGTATCGTAAATAACGCAGGATGGCATCCGCCTGCCACACAGATCGAAGATATGAGCGTTAATGATTTTGAAGCGCTTCTGCGCCTGAACCTGACGAGCACCTTTATCGGTTGCAAGCTCGCCATACCGCTGCTCCGAAAGACAAAGGGCTCCATCATTAACATGTCCAGCGAAGTGGCCGTCATTGGCCAGGCAGGGGCACCCAGCTACGTCGCCACGAAGGCCGCCCAGATTGGGCTCACCAAGGCACTCGCCCTGGACTTGGCCCAAGACGGTGTACGGGTCAACGCGGTGGCGCCAGCGGGTGTAATGACACCCCTGATGCAGGAGTGGGCCGACAGCGAGTACGATCCCAGGGAGGCACTCGCCATGGTTGACGACTGGCATCCCATTGGCCGCATGGCGACCATCGAAGAAATCGGCGAGGTCTGCGCATTCCTCGCCAGCGCTGAAGCATCCTTTATGACGGGGCAGGTCCTCTTCCCCGATGGCGGTGCAGCACTTGGCTATGGGAAGAAAAGCTAGGAACTCGTTGATATCGAGGCGCGAGTCAGCCGAATTGGATTTGGAATCTCCAAGCCGCCCGCTGTTACGCCAGAAATAGGTACAGGATGAGCATCAGCGCCAGTAGCATTGCGGACAATATCCGCGGATCACCAATGCCCGTTATTTTACCACGGGTCAACACCTGCAACGGATGATCCCATGTGATACCTTCCAGCTGTTCTGGAGATGGCGGCGGTGTCATCAGGCTAACGACGAAGTAGAAGACGCTGAGAATGCAGAACAACCACCACGCTTGCAGCATGAAGGGTATATTCAGGCCCTCGGTGATCCACTGCTTCCCGCCCAGGGGCTCCAAGCCAAGATCAAATAGGAATACGATCAATCCCCCTCCGAAACCCAGGGCCAGTGTCCAAACACCTGCTTGACGCGTTCCCCGCTGCCAGAAGACGCCCCATAGCAGCACTGCGGCGATGGGTGGCGCGATGAACTGGGCCGGCATCTTGTTGAGGGCCTCGAAGATGGACCCGAAGCGCCCGCCCTGCGTTGACCAGAGCATGGCCAGGACCATGACCACAACCACGGTAACGCGCCCGACACGCACTTGGCCCGCATCCGATATCTTCGGATGGAAGGTCGGGGCGATATCCATCGCCATGAGCGTCCCTGCGCTATTCAAGGCCGCCGCAATTGTGCTCATCAAGGCCGCCAAAAGGGCTGCGGAGATAAATCCCCGAAGCCCCGTCGGAACCAGCTCGTTTATCAGAACCGGTAAGGTGTTGGTTGCCTGGTCGCCGATTATGTCCTTAAAAAGCACATAGGCCAATACACCGGGCAGGACCATGAGGACGACCGGCAGGGTTTTCAGCAGCCCGGCGAAGAGAGCGCCTTGTTGCGCATCCAGCTCGCTTTTCGCCCCAAGCGTCCGTTGCACGATTGTCTGGTCCGAGCACCAATACCACAGGCCCAAAATTGGATAGCCGAGCAGGAACGAATACCACGCAAAGCCCTGCTCATTTGACGTGTGCAGCATGCTCATCTGGTTGTCCTTCGTCGCCGCCATGAAGGCGCCCCACGAATTGATCCCCACCTCAGGCAACTTGAAAAGCGCCAGCATCGTCACAATGACAGCGCCAAGCAGCAGAATAACCGTCTGTATCGTCTCCGTCACGACGACCGCCTTCAGTCCGCCGACCACCGTGTAAATACCCGTTACGACAGATATGATCAGGATGGATGCATACACATTGATGCCGAAAAATTCCTCAAATACAAGGGCGCCGGCGTAAAGACTAATCCCAATGTGCATGAGCAGCGCAGAGATGACGAACATAAACGCGAGAATCGTGCGCGCTACGTGGCTGTAACGCCGTTCTAGAAATTCTGGAAGTGTAGTGACCTGTGAGCGGAAATAGAGCGGCGCAAAAACCAAGGCCAAGACTATCAGGGTGAATGAGGCCATCCACTCAAAATTACCGATGACCAGGCCATGGATATAGCCTCCTTCCGCCAGGCCCACCAGGTGGATCGTCGAAATATTCGAGGCAAATAACGCCGTTCCTACAATCGGCCATCGCAGATTTCGGTTGGCCAGGAAATACGAGCTGCTCGTCTGATGACCGTCCTTTCGCACCACCCACAGGCCAATAAACAAAATGGTCAGCAGGTAGCCGATGATAATGAATAAGTCGATCAGATTTATGGTCATTGGTTTTCTCCGCCTCAATTCGAGCGCTCGGTATGAAAAACACGAAGGCGGCCCGCACAGTCAAATATCGCGAGGCCTCAGTCGTTCAAAAAGACCATTTCCATTTCGGCCCAGCTATCTTCGCCTTCCAGCGGAATTTGCATGGCATCGCAGACCTTGAGCCATGCTATATTGCGTGGTTCTTTGGCCAACTGGGCCATGTCGCCCTCGAAATCGTTCCCCGTATATTCGTAGTAGCCGAACTCGTACCATTTTCCCTCGATTTGATGGAGAAAGATGGAGAAATTGTGCATGTGGTATTTGTTCAGTAGATCCCTTACGCCCGGTCCCGCGTAGCCGTCGGCATGAAGCCGCTTGTATTCCCCCATGGAGGCTTCGTCGAGACCAATGACCATTCCTACACGCTTGACGGTGCGGATAGCTTCCACGCCCGGCCCGGCGGCATTTACTTCCAAGTCCTTCGGTGCGGCTAGCCAGAGGCTCGCAAACAGCGCGGCCACTACCCACCCGGTTACACTCCATCTTCCTTTCATAGTGCTGACCTCCTTCATGCCGACCTGTCACGCGCAAGCCTATCCCGCACGCTTTTTGCCCGCTACGATGGCGCATTGTAATGTATTTTATAAATAATGAGCAACCAGAACAGTGCCTCGCTGAACGGACCAAATTCGCAAAAGAAGCACCCAATGCACGTTGTCTCGCTCTTTCGATGTTGGGTGCCTGGATTGCCCGGTGGTAATAATTTGGGTGGGCGATGCTCAGAATCTTAGCATCGGAGCGCCCTCACGCTGTGATGACTACATCCTAACCCCTTGAAATATAGTTGCTTGGGAGCACCAACTTACTTTGGCACGAACCGTGCGTCCCCAAAGGTGGACCAGACAATATACCAAGGTGTGTAGTGCCACAGTGAAATGAGGTCCACTATGAAACTTGAACGGATTATGGCCCACTTAAAATGACTCCCGAGGAGCGGAGAAAGCTCGTTCGGCGGTACATCAAGGATAATCAGGATGTCCAGTACTGAATTTTCAGGAAAGCCCATTTCGTGGACTTCCCGGTGCTCATTCGCCTGAGAAGGCGGGTTGTTGTACGGAATCTACGCTACTTAGCCCATGAATTGAAATCGAGCCAGGAGCTGAAAAATTATGCAGTATGCGCTAAAGCATGTCGTGATACCCATCTTGGTCCTATGCGGTGCTGTGTTGCCCGCAGCGTCTGCCACAGCGCTAAACGAGTATTGCCCCGTGACGACCGACGAGAAAGTGGACCCGACGATATACGTTGACTACGAGTCCCAGCGGGTTCAGTTCTGCTGCCAGCGCTGTAAGAAGAAGTTTTTGGAAAATCCAACCGAGTATGTTGGAAATCTCCCTCAGTTCTCCGACTCGAGCCACGCAGAAGCAACATCTGCGCATGATGCCGGTGGGCATGCCCATGGAACAGGCGATTCCTCGGATGATTCTGCTGCGCACCAATCAGAGGAAGCCCACGATCATGGAAAAGATCACGGATCCTCCGGCGGGATTGGCCGGGCAATCCGTTTTGCAGGCAAGTTTCACCCGGTTGTTGTCCATTTTCCCATCACGCTGATTCTGGTGGCGGCGCTGGCAGAGGTCATCTGGTTGCTAACCGGTCGCGTGCCCTTTTCCATTGTTGCCCATTATGGCATTCGTCTTGGCGCGGTTTCCGTGGTCGCCGCAGTTGTGCTCGGCTGGGCGGCGGGCAACTTTGCAAACTATCCAGGCGAATTGGCCGATGCGTTGTTTTTCCATCGTTGGCTGGGTACTGCTACGGGTGTAGGCACTGTATTGGCGGCAAGCGCCTCCTGGCTCAGTCAACGGGGAGACACGGGAAAACGGCTTGTCATGGCATATCGCACACTGCTTTTCTTGAGCGCGGGCCTGGTGGGAGCAACAGGTCACATGGGTGCCGTGCTCATATACGGGTATGAACACTTTCGGTGGTGAACTTGGATGTCAGCCGAGGCGGGAGGCGATACGCAACCGGTCATTGAGGCTGGCGGACACAAATGATAGGGAGTGTGCCATGAACACAGAAGCGATAGTAGAGTTCAAGTCGGGAAGAGTCGGCTCCCTTGCGAAGGTTGTAGTTGAGAGTATTGTAGAAGACGAGTTGATCGATGAGTTTCAGAGGGAACTACACGAGTTCGTGAACGTCCATCCCGGCACCATTCTTCATCTCGACTTGTCCCATGTTCGCCTCTTTTCGTGTGCCGTATTTCCTGAACTCCTTCAGATTCAGGAGGAGCTTAGGGAGTCTTGCGGCGCTCTATGTCTCGAAGGGGTACACGGCAACGTGGATGACATAATGGCCCTCACAGGGATGGATAAGGTGTTCACTGTAGATCGCAGGCACGCCTCGTAAGGTCACAAGAGACGTCACTCTGTGAACGACTCCCGCCAACGCGAACTTGGCAGATCCCCAGGTATCGGGTTTTATGAATGGGGTTGCCATTATCATCTGGCGGGGATACTGGCTGGCGTATTCGCCTTGGGCGAAATGACCCTGTTTCGGGGATACCAGCAAGGCCAAGCCCATGCGAGCCGTCAGGCGGAGTCCACTCTCCAGATCACGAGGTTCGGTACGGATCTCTTGATGGTAAGAAATGTGGATCGAGTATGCTCAGAATCTTGTCACCAAGGCCCGCCTTTTTTCTTTTTCCGCGCTGTAACACGTGTGTTTTCAAGTGCTTGGAAGCGTAGGCTGCATTTGGCACGAACTGTGCGGTTCTAAAGAAGACCAAATCAAAAGAAGACCAAATCAGATGGAGGCACATAGCGTTGGAGCAAGAGGAAGGCTTTTACGAAACTTGAACGGGTAAGATATGAGGTTCCTTAGTATTGGCTTTCCGTAACGATGTCTGGGGACGCGCGCCGCAGATGGTAGTCACGTAAGAAAGGAGAATCCTATGGACACACAAACGATTGTAGAATTCACGTCAGGAAATACAGACTCCGTGGCGAAGGTCAAGACAGACAGCATCGTTGAGGACCGGCTCATCAATGAATTTCAGAAGGAGCTGCACGAGTACGTGAGTGCTCATCCAGGAACGATTCTTCATCTCGATTTGTCTCATGTCCACCGGTTTTCGTGTACCGTTCTCTCCGACCTCCTTCAGATCCAGCAGGAGCTCGCGCAGACCAGAGGTTCCCTTCGCCTCCAGGGCATACACGGCAATGTCCGGGATATCATGAAGCTCACGGGAATGGGCAGGATGTTCACGGTAGAGCACAGACATGCGTGCTAATGGAAGAGCAACGTCCGAATACGATACGACCGAGTTTCGATGGCGTTTTGGACGCTACGCTGGTGTGGGGTTCGTACAATCTTTCATGCTCGCTGGTGCCCTGTCTGCCTGTAACTCCGGCAAAGCCGCCCGAAAAAACCTCGGCACCGAGATAGGAGAAATCCCGTCTGGACTTCAATCTGAAAGCGAGGTGATTATGAAAAACAATCCAGCTGTCCTATCGCCCGTAGCTCGTGAGCCGCATCATCACGCATGCCCCCGCAAACAGCGCAGAACTCGCGGTGCGTGCTGTCCCGATGACGGGGGCGCTGCCCCCCGAAAGGTGCCGATGCCAGATCTTCTCTGGCAAGAACCCGCTGGATGGAACACGGTGTCAGGACACGCCATGCGGCTTATCTCGTTCCGGGCGGGCCAATCGGAACACGTCGAATGTTATGTGACGGTTCTGCCTGGGGCGGTCGGCGGCATTTCGGCGAACTTGAATCGCTGGCGGACTCAAATGGGGCATGCGTCGATGACACCTCTTGATATTGCTGAGTTGGATTCCGTGGATCTATTGGGCAAAAAAGCGCCGCTACTGGAAGTCCAGGGGGATTTCAGGGATAGCGACGGTGGTGGTGCCGGTGCAACATTTACGATGCTCGCGACGGTTCAGGAGCTACCCGAACAGACCGTTTTCCTCAAGATGGTTGGCCCCAAGGGTGATGTCCTTGCGGAGAAGCAACGTTTTCTCGAATTTTGTGCGTCCCTTAGCCTCCAATAATTGGCCTGGCTTGGAGTGGAACATGGATACAAACGTATACAGAAAGAACATAGGAGGAGCCGGGCACGGAAATTCGGAGCATTTATCAAGTTCATCCCATGCCCGGGAGACTATACGGGTGCTGGTCGTTGAAGATGATCGGGATCTTGGTACGCTACACAAGGTTGCCCTCGAGGGGATGGGTTGTGTCTGCCACACGGCGGAAAACGGCGAAGAGGCCCTGGATCTCTGCACCGTACACGATTACAACGCAATCCTCATGGATTGCCACCTGCCAGGTATGAATGGATGCGAAGCCGTGGCACGAATTCGGTGTTCTCAACGCAACGCGACGGTGCCCATCATTGGCTGCAGTGGTGAAGAGTCGTTTAGAGCAGCCTCTCTCGCTGCGGGAATGAATGCCTTTGTCACCAAACCCCTATCGATTATCGAGCTTGCCGGGGCGCTTTCGCAGATTGGGCTGCGCAAAGGGGAGCCGTGAGATGCCGTCTACATACGCATGGTCAGATCCTGACCACTTTATGTCTAGGTTCTGTTCCCACGGCCCCCATTGGCGGTGGAGCTATCCTGACAACAGCCCTGTGAACAGGACTTTTCGTGAACCTGGCAGGTTGGCACCTTACTTGCTTTGCATACCCAAAGTAATTCAAGGAAACTGGGCAACTGCGCATCAGGCGCAAGCACTAACACTCATAGAGGACCAACGATGAATACACACAAGAAAACATTTGGAACGTACTTTGCCTTGGCGCTGATGGGCGCAATTCTGTCCGCTGGCCAGACGGCATTTGCAGACAGCTACCCGCTTGATAGCTGCCTCGTATCCGGGGAGAAGCTCGGCTCCATGGGCGATCCTATTGTAAAGGAGTATGACGGAAGGGAAATCCGTTTCTGTTGCGGGGGATGCCCGAAGAAGTTCGAGGCGAACCAGGAAAGCTACATGGAAAAAGTCGATGCAGCCATCGTCGAGCAGCAAACGCCCTTCTACCCAACGGAAAAGTGTGTCGTCAGTGGCGAAAAGATCGGTGGCGACATGGGTGACCCGATTGAGTTCGTCTATCAGAATCGCCTGGTGCGCCTCTGCTGCAAGGGATGTATCAAGAAGCTTAAGGCCGACCCCGATAAGTATTTGGCGGAACTTGACCAGCAGGTCATCGCCGAGCAGAAGGCGACCTATCCGCTGAGCACCTGCGTTGCCAGCGGCGACAAGCTTGGTGGCGATATGGGTGATCCTGTCGAATACGTGTTCGCCAATCGTTTGGTCCGCTTGTGCTGCAAAGGCTGCAAAAAGGACTTCAACGCAGATCCGGCGAAGTATCTTGCAAAGTTGGACGCGGGGAGTCCAGGAACGAAGGCCGGCAAGGCTAAGAGCGGGGACGGACATGGCGCCCACAAGCATTAAGGTCTCGAAGATGATGGTGATCGCCATCATGCTTGCGTAGACAATAACCCCTCTTCCCCAAGGGTCGTTGGCAACTCCCCATGCATCATCTCTCCCTGCATACGGGGAGAAGCCAGCGGCCCGCTTCGGCAATGCGGCGGGGAGGATGGAGGGCATTGGAGCAGCTAACACGTTAATCATAGGTCCTCGGTTGCGCTTGTCGCCCCGAAGGGGCACAACAGGATAGCCCAGGGCAACGCCCTGGGAAAACACGTATCACAGGCCAAAAGCCCTGAAAGGGCGACATAGTACGTCATAGCACCCCTGTTGCGCCCTTTCAGGACTGAGAATAATTTTGGCATCAAACCCAGGGCGTTGCCCTGGGCTATCCTGTTGAGGCCTTTCAGGCCAAACAACAATACGCCTCAAGCGATAAGATCTTGAGCGCGATGGACGATATCAAAGCCAGCTCTACGCTTGACCCGGATGAACCAAAAAAAATGGAAGTAGTCGTATCAAATCTTTTTCCAGTTTGTCACAACATGCAATTGACTTAACGGAGTGCCTGATATGGAAGCGAGCTTCAATGATCCTGTTTGCGGTATGCCCGTTGAGGGCGATGAAACGTCGATACACTTGGAGCACGCCGGGGCGACGTACTATTTCTGTTCAGAAGGATGCCAGAAGAAGTTCGACGCGGATCCGGCCCAGTACGTTTCAAAGGACGCTTCGCCCGCTATCATAGAGGAAGTAAACGACGATTCGCGTGAGTACGTCTGCCCCATGCACCCCGAGGTGGTTGCGCCGGGGCCGGGAGCTTGTCCTAAATGTGGAATGGCCTTGGAATCCCGCGAAATAAGCGTTGACGACGGTGCCAATCCAGAATACGAGGACATGCGCAGGCGATTTCTGGTCTCTGCTGTCCTGACCGCGCCCGTCTTTCTTTACGCGATGGCGGAGATGCTTTTCGGGAAATCGCTGTCGCTGTACGTGGCGCCCCAGGTGCCGGGATGGATTCAATTCGCCTTGGCAACGCCCGTGGTGCTGTGGGGGGGATGGCCTTTTTTTCAGCGAGGCTGGCAATCTCTTGTCACGCGAAACTTGAATATGTTCACCTTAATCGGCCTGGGCACGGGGGCGGCCTATATGTATAGTGTTGCGGCTATCCTGGCACCGGGCCTGTTCCCGCCATCCTTTCAATCCGATGGGGTTGTTCCGGTCTATTTTGAGGCCGCATCGGTCATAATAACGTTGGTGCTCTTGGGCCAGGTCCTTGAATTGGGAGCCCGCAGTCGAACCAGCAGCGCACTCAAAGCGCTGCTGGGCCTGGCCCCGAACACCGCCCGTCTCATGCGTGACGATGGCACCGAGGCGGACATTGCCTTGGAGGAGGTGGCGGTGGGTGACCGGCTTCGCGTCCGGCCGGGTGAGAAGGTTCCCGTCGATGGAGTTATTCTGGAAGGTTCCAGTGCTGTCGACGAATCGCTGGTCACGGGTGAGTCAATGCCGGTGAAGAAGTCGGTCAACGACGCGGTTACGGGCGGCACCGTGAATAGCACAGGTTCCTTTTCCATGCGTGCGGAGCATGTGGGCAGCGACACCCTCCTTGCACAGATTGTGCGCATGGTCAGTGAGGCGCAACGGAGCCGCGCTCCCATTCAACGACTTGCAGACCTTGTGGCGGGCTACTTCGTTCCGGTGGTCGTGTTGATATCGGTAGTCTCTTTCATCGTGTGGTTTCTGGTAGGACCCGATCCGCGTTTCGCCCATGCCCTGCTAAGTGCGGTGGCCGTGTTGATTGTGGCTTGCCCATGCGCCCTGGGACTCGCCACCCCGATGTCCATCATGGTGGGGACGGGCCGCGGGGCGGCGGTGGGTGTGCTCATCAAGAATGCGGAGGCCTTGGAAATTTTTGAAAAGGTGGACATGTTGGTTGTCGATAAGACAGGCACCTTGACGGAAGGCAAACCCCGGCTTTCCGTCGTTCGCGCTTATTCCGGCTATGAGGAGTCGGAAGTGTTGCGATTGGCAGCAAGTCTGGAACGGGCCAGTGAACATCCCCTTGCGGCTGCGGTCATAGGCGGCGCAGAGTCTCGGAATCTTGCGTTGGAGAAGGTGGTCAACTTTCGTTCCAAGACCGGCCAGGGGGTGACGGGCGACGTTGGGGGTCTATCCGTAGCCATCGGAAATCAGAAGCTCCTCAACGATCTCGGCGCCGAATTCGGGGAAGCCCATGCGGATGCTGAACTTCTCCGCAGTGAAGGCCAGACGGTTGTTTTTGTCGTGTTGGACGGGCAAATGGCGGGACTTCTCGGTGTGGCTGACCCGATCAAGGAATCCACCGCCGAAGCGTTGCGCCAACTCAAGGAGGCGGGTATTCATACCGTCATGCTTACGGGAGATAGTGCGACCACGGCAGAAGCGGTGGCGCGTGCCCTGAAGATCGATGAATTTCATGCGGACGTTCTTCCCGAGGGGAAAAATGCCGTTATTAAGAGGCTGCAATCTGAAGGGCATATCGTCGCTATGGCCGGTGATGGCGTCAATGATGCGCCGGCGCTGGCGCAGGCCGATGTGGGTATTGCCATGGGCACCGGGACGGATGTAGCCATCGAGAGTGCGGGTATTACGTTGCTCAAAGGCGACCTCCTCGGTCTTATTCGCGCACATCGTCTCAGCCGCGCCACGATGGCCAACATCCGCCAGAACTTATTCTTCGCATTTATCTATAACGCCTTGGGCGTTCCAATTGCCGCTGGTGTATTGTATCCTGTTTTTGGCCTGCTCCTCAGCCCCATGATAGCTGCGGCCGCAATGAGTTTCAGCTCGGTTTCGGTTATCCTCAACGCGCTGAGATTGCGCAAACTGAAGCTTTGATACGTATCGTCATCGTGGCGCACCTTCATTCGGGCGTGCTACCCTTGGTGTTCGCGTTAATGGTGGCTGTTGCTCGGATTTTGAAGCGTGGCATGGGTCGTTGCGCCGTGGGCGACGGCGCGAGAAGGAGTTTAATACGTGGCTGAAACTAAAGTCTTCGGAACGCTCCGGAGCCGTATTTTTGCTGCGCTTTTTGCCATTTCCCTGATACCCATAGGGGTCCTTGGGGCACAGGGATATCATTGCGCCATGCAGGCTGTCTACGAGTTGGCGCACAAGCATGTTCTCGCCGTAGCGGTCGGTCGCTCGACGGCCGTAGCCACTTGGATTGAGGAAAGAACGAAGAGTGTCGAGACCAT
>JAJRPE010000525.1 GCA_024280935.1 Candidatus Hydrogenedentota bacterium | reverse complement strand
CTGACGCTCCCCCAGGTCCGTGCGTTGGCGGAGGGCAGGGAACTCTCCGCCTCCAGCGTTCGGCACAAGCGCGAGGTTCTGAATTACTTCGCTGGCCTGCGTTATGTGGAGAAGCACGCGGATAGTGACACTATTCACCGCGAGGACATCCTGGAACTCCACCAGATATTGGCGGGTGCCGTGATGGACCAGGGGGAATCGGGAGAATACCGGACGATGTCGGTTCAGGTCGGGCGCTACATTCCTCCGTCCGCAAAGGCCGTATCCGGGCTTATGTTTGATTTACTTGAATGGTGGAATGGCCCTTCTCACGCGCTGTCGCCCATACTCAGTTCGGCCATCCTGCACTACCGTTTTGAAGCCATCCATCCTTTCGCCGATGGCAACGGGCGCACTGGGCGGGCACTGGCGCTCTGGGAACTGTACCGGCGGGGTTTTGATACCCACCACATCTTCTCCGTCGACGAATATTATTGGGAGGATCGACCGGCATACTATGCGGCGTTGGACGGGGTGCCGCAGGATGGCGACGATCTAAGCGCTTGGTTGCTGTATTGCGCGACAGGACTTCGCCAGACACTCGAAACGGCTTGGTTACGCATCCAGGCCTTTCAGACGGAGCCCGGCGAAAAATTGGTCCTGCGGCCACGCCAGGAACAGCTCCTCCATCTGCTCCGCGATCACGGCGGGATGGCACCCCGCGAAATTTGGGCGGCCCTGGACGTGTCGCGGCAGGGGGCCATGGATTTGTTGCGCCCGCTGCTGGACGCGGGACTGGTGGAGAAGGTTGGCGGAAAAAAGAGCGGGCGCTATGTGTTGAGAGAACGATGAGTCAATTGACGTTGGTTTATACGCTCTCACTTCAGTCTATGCCACCGGCATCTTTCCCATAATCTTCAAACTCTCCTTCGGGTCCGCAATCAAAAAGCGCAAGAACCAATCACCGCGATTGTTGATAAGTTTCACCACGACCGTGTTCCAG
This sequence comes from Candidatus Hydrogenedentota bacterium, assembly GCA_024280935.1. Lineage (GTDB taxonomy): Bacteria > Hydrogenedentota > Hydrogenedentia > Hydrogenedentales > JAEUWI01 > JAEUWI01. The sequence goes on along the minus strand of JAJRPE010000525.1, from coordinate 1,713 downwards.
CCCTTTTTAAGCGCTAGCTTGGGGTGGACAAAGCTGCCCGGCGCGCCAAAGTCCTGGCCGTCTTCAACGAGAATCCCGTTGACGTAGGTTTGGGAAAAGTTGTCCGCCGCAACGATGGCATGGGTCGTCTGGGCTTCGGGGGCATAAACGGCGCAGGACACATAGGCGGCGACATGGTCGCGGGTGCCGAGGAGGGCGTTGGCATTGATGAGTCCGAATCCCTGGGGCGTGATGGCCCGCCACTGGAGCCCGCCGTCGTAGGTCGCGCTCGGGTCGTAGCCGTCTTCGGGACCAAAGCGATGGTAGAATTTCGCGTTCGCCTTGGCGGGCGAATCAGGCAGGGGCTTTGTATCGATGAAACCCAGCGGAAAGGTGCCGATCAGCTGCACCGTTTCGGGTGCCTTGTAGGTGGCTACGGGATGAATGGGCAGGGTGGTAATCTCGACCATCCGCATGCCCTCTTTTTCCAGCCAGTGCCCGTCGTATTTCACGGACCAGCCCACGTCGGGGGGGAAAGAGAGGCGGTTCTGGGGGATAGAGAAGGTCTGCATGATTGCCGTCGATTCTCCCGGTGCCAGCGATTTCTCCGTGATCAGCACGCCCTCATCCATGCGCCACTGGCCCCCGACCCGCAAGGGAACGACCCAGCCCGTTTCCTGGAAATTTTCCATCATCAGACGAATGGTCACGTCCTTATCAAGTACATTGTGGAGCATAAAGCGTGTTTGCAGGACAACAGACTCGGCCGAGAAATCCGCGCCGGGAAGCGCATCCGCCTTCACCAGTTCATGGGTGACGGCCTTTCGGAACGCAGCCGGGGCCACATCCACCGGCCAGATTCCACCTTCCGGTTCCACCACCGCGTAGCTGGTCTTCTCTCCATCCACCGTGACATGCCCAAAGCTGTGGAATCCGCCCCACGCCTTGACCTCGCTGAGACCAAGGCCCCCGCCCGTGGCACTCTGAATCACGTAGGCATTGCCGTTCTTAAAGAGCGTGCTGTGGTAATGTTCGTGCCCCGCCACGACGGTGAACTCACGGTCGCCCAGGGCCGCCTCGATCTGCGCCCAGTCATCCACAAAGCGCGGATCGTCCCACATGGGCTTATGAAAGAAGATGAAGGTATGCCGTGCATCCGATGATGTCGCAAGATCGGCGCGGGTCCAGGCCATCATCTTTTGCCATGCAGGACCACGCCCATCGATGCGTTCTTCTTCCGTATTGAAAATGAGGAAGTGGCAGCCCTTGTACTCAAAGGAATAGTAGGTGCGGCCAAAGTCTTCGTTCCAGAACTGGTAGCATTCCAGATTCGCAATATCGTGATTGCCCACCGTGAGAAACAGCGGTGCCTCAATACGCTTTGCGTGCTCCATGTATTCCGCCCACTCCGCATCCCATGGTGGCCGCGTATCCATATGCCCCGGAATCATATCGCCCACGGTGATGACAAAGTCCGGGTTCAGGAGGTTGATGGCATCCACGGCACGGTCATAGATGGGCCACTTCCCCTCGCCGCCACTGGTCTTGTCGCCGAGGATGACGAAGCTGAACTTATCCCCGTCATTCGACCAGGCATTGTCGATGAGGGGTAAGTCGTCGGCGAGTACGGGGCGCTGTGCCTGGGCAGCCGTGGCAGCCAGCAGAAATACTGCGGCAACAATCGGCTTATTCACATTGAAATGCATGGGTTATCTCTTTTCGAAATGTTGTGAT
>JAJRPE010000524.1 GCA_024280935.1 Candidatus Hydrogenedentota bacterium | reverse complement strand
CAACGTGGAAACACAGCGGTCACTGGGACTCATGCTGATTTGCGCCATGCACCCCACCGTGCTGCACGAAAGTTCGACGGTATACAGCGGCGATTTCCCCGGTTTTACCCGCAAGCACTTGCAGGATGAACTCTTGGGTGGAAAATGCCCCGTGATCTATCACACAGGGGCCTGTGGCAACCAAAGCCCGCGCCATGTGGTAACCGGCAATACCCTCCCGGAAGCCGAACGGCTGGGCCATGCCCTTGCCGACAACATCATCGAAGCCCTGAAATCTGCGGAACCCAACACCGATATTTCCCTCGGTCACGCGGAAAATGGTGAAGCCCTGCCCCTCCGCACCTTCCCAAGCGAAGCCGAAGCTGCAGCCACACTGGACACCGTCAGCGCCCGTTTTGAGTCCCTCAAAGTGTCCAGTCCCGGCAGCGCAGAAACCCGTACCGCCGAGTGCGATTTGTTTGGTGCCCAAGAGACCCTGACCTTGGCCGCCGCCGCACGCAAGGGCACCCTGAAGGCTGCCGCCGAGCGGTGTCTTCCCGCCGAAGTGCAGTGCTTCCGTATTGGCGACCAGCGCATTGCTGCCTTTCCCGGCGAAATCTTCGTCGAGTTTGTGCTGCAACTTCAGGCGGAGTTTCCCGACCTCCATGCCATTACCATGAGCAACGGTGAACTCCAGGGATACCTCGTTACCGAGGAGGCGTTGGCGGAAGGCGGCTATGAAGCCTCCAATGCTATCTTCAAGAGTCCCGAAAGCGCGGAGATTCTCATGGACCTCGCGGCGGAGCTTTTGTGTGAGCCAGGATTGGATGCATAAGATGAGCATCTGGGACGTACCGCCGCATAGACACCTCGTGGTAGTCTGCTGCTCGTTGTGTCATCCACTGCGCCAACGGGGCGGGGGCATTCTCCAACGCGGCGGCATGTCCCCGTGGTTTCTGCGTGGGTCGGCTCTGCTTCAGTACAAAGGCCAGCCCACCCCCACCGGGACAGGCCCGCGCATTGGAGTTGCCAGCACTATCGACAAGAACATGCTTGCCCCCAAGCACCTTTCACCCATCGGAAGACATGAGCGCGGGTCCGTCCCCCGGTCGTGCCGTGCGATCCCGAGGCACGAGGGTTCGTGCGTCTGGGACACCAGGCCCTCATGAGTGCCCAAAAAACACAGGCGAGACGCCTATGCTACATACTCGTCTTCGACCTCGGTACAACCTGCTTCAAGGGCACCCTCTTCGATGACAAAGGCGACCTGAAAGCCCTCGCACGTATCCCAACCCCCTTCACCAACACCGCAGGGGGCTACAGCGAGATATCGGTCCCCGCCTTTGACGCATCCCTTCTGGCGCTGACCAAAGACCTCCAGAAAGATGCCCCCGAGGCTTATGCCCAGGTCAATGCCGTCACCTTCGCCACCCAGACCAACAGCTTTGTCCTCCTCGACGAGAAGGACGAAGCCCTCACACCCATCGTCGTCTGGAATGACCTGCGGGCCATGGATCATGACACACCCCTCGACACAAGTATCGCCGACGGACAGGAGTGCGGACTTTCCAGTCCGAAAGAGGGAGCGCGTGATGCCAGCAAGACCACCTGCGATTTTTCCAAACCCGTAGATGAACCGGCTGGAACGACGCGCACCGTACACCGGGTAAGAAAACCCGCCCTCCTCAATCTTGAAGCCCTGCCCGGTTTTTATGAGAAAACAGGCATCCCCGGCCTGAGTCCCGAATTCGCCGTCGCCAAACTCCACTGGTACCAAATCCAATGCCCCGAGCTTTGGGAACGGGTCGCCCGCATCGCCCTCATCAGCGACCTGCTCACTCTCCGATTTGCGGAGCAATTCGTCACCGAAGCGGGCGCAGCGGGCCTCACGGGCCTGGTCAATATTCACACGCTCCAATGGTGGCCCGAAGCCCTGGAAATCGCGGGCCTGGAACGGGACGATTTGCCGAACATCGTGCGGGCAGGTGCCAATCTGGGACCCATCACCCCCGACGCTGCAACACGCTTTGGGCTGCCCGCCGATTGTGTCTTCGTCGTGGGCTGCCTCGACCAATACGCGGGAGCCATCGGTGCGGGGAACATCCACGCGGGGGATGTCTCGGAAACCACGGGAACCGTGCTCGCCACGGTGCGAAGCACAGATCGCTTTGATGCCACGCCCGGCAGCCCGATTTTCTGGGGACCATCCGCAAGACCTGGGCGCTACTACCAGATGGTCTTCGGATCGGTATCGGCAAATCTGCTGGAGGCCTTTCAGAAGGCCCTGCCAACACCCGTGACCTTTGCGGAACTCGATGAGCTTGCCGCCGCCACGGAAACATCCCTCACGCTCCCGGATGACGTGGACGGCCCGAAGCTCTTGTCCCACGTCCGTGAATGGGCGAGGACACAAGATACAGGCGAGGCCGTTCGTGCTATTCTGACGGGGGTAGCGGATGCCCTGAAGAGACAGGTCGAGCAACTTTGCGGCACCGACAAACCCACGGATATTCATTGCGTGGGCGGTGCGGCGAAAAGCCGAGTCTGGATGAACATCAAGGCGAATGCCGTGGGCGTACCCATGCGGACCGTGGACTGCCCGGAACCAACAAGCCTCGGCGCCGCCCTGCTGGTGATGGCGAACCTTACGGGCAAGCCCATGAGCGAACTCGTAATGCAACACGTAAAATTGGAACCACCAATTCTTCCGAAGGATTGATACACAGGACCAATCGTGCCGCGCGATGGCTGTATTTTGGGTCACGGGATAGTGCCTTAATCTGAAAAAAACTCTATAAAAAACAAGAAAATATCGCGTCATTCCCACGCAAGTGGGGATCCAGAACGCGACAGGTTTACCTTAATCCATCACTGGTTCCCCGCGTTCGCGGGGATGACGATCTTGGGTTGTGACCCTGCCACTTTAGGAGATACGAATGGCAAACGTACACAAGGACTTCCATGGCGCGTTCAGCTATGGCATCCAATTCATCATGAAAAGCTATGGGATGGATGGCCTCAAGGCCTACCTGGAAAAACTGGCGGATACCGTTTACACACCGCTGGTGAAAGGGCTTCGCGATGAGGGCCTTTCGTCTCTCCGCGCCCATTGGGAGCATATATTCACCCTCGAAGGCGGCAAGTTTGAGCAGCGGGAGGAGGACGGCGTGCTGGTTCTTGAGGTTCATGAGTGCCCGGCCATCGCCCATATGAAGAAACAGGGCTACACCATCGATCCCAACTTCTGTGAGCACACACGTATTCTCAACGAAGCCATTTGCAGTCGTGCGGGCTACCAAAGCAGCGTCGACTACGATCAAGCGGCGGGCCGTTGTGTCCAGCGCTTCTGGAAGGCAAACACATGATTTCCTGTACCGAATTTATCTGGTGCTATAGCGAGATGTTTCGTTTTCTCGAAGAAAAAGACGGCGAAGAAAAAGTGATCGAATTCTGGAAGGGCATCTCCGATAACTTTCTGGACAATCTCCGGGAACACATCGAAAAAGATGGCCTCGAAGGGATGCACAAATACTGGACCCACACCCTCACCGAGGAGGGGGGCCGACACAAGCTCTCCCTCTACGACGACATGTTTGTCATCGATATGCAGGACTGTCCCTCGGCAAAACTCGTTCATCAGGCAGGCCGCATCGATCCCTACGAAAAGTACTGCGACCACTGCGCCGTACTCTACCCGCCCATCATTGAGGAGTATGGATACGAAGTGGATTATGACTTGATCAGTTGCGAAAAAGGACGCTGTCGCCTGACCGTAACCAAGCCGCCGGAACTGGCAAAGTAACTGTGAGACTGAACGGGGTGAGCACCTCGCAACGCTCTATGGGACGTATGGGTCTTATGAGGCCTATGCCCACAGGGCGGCTCAACCATAGGTCCCATTTGTCCCGTAAGTCCCATTAAGGAAAAGCAATTGAGAAGCATCACCCTTACCGACGTTGACCACCAGATCTACAACACGGAAATCAAGCCGTGGTTGCCCAGGCGGATCTTCGATGCCCATACCCACATGCTCATCAATGACTGTCACCCGGAAATGCAGAAGACCATGTTCGGGGCCGACGATCCGATGCTGATCGATGTCGATCTCCCCTGGCTCCAGGCGTGGTGGAAGGCGCTCCTGCCGGGTATCGATGTGCGCGGCATGGTTATGGGATACCCGACCACCGACGTGATAACCGCCGATGAAAATCGTATCGTCGCGGAGCAGTGCCAACCGGAATCCTATCCCTTCGCCTGGCTGGTGAAACCCAAGGACGACCTGAAACAACTGGAGGCCGACATCGAGCAGTATCGCCCCGCCGTCCTCAAACCCTACATGTGCTGGGTGGAGGGCAAACCCATGAATGATTCGACGGTGACCGATCTCATCCCCGAGGGACAGCTTGCGCTGGCCGACAAATATGGCCTGGCCGTCATGCTCCACGTGGCCAAGCCCCAGGGTATGGGCGACGCAGAAAACCTGCGGGACATCAATCGCCTCGCGGATACGTATCCCAACTGTCAGTTCGTCCTCGCCCACTGTGGACGCTGTTTTATCACGCCCAACGCCGAACTCATGGTCAAGACCCTGAACCGCGCCGACAACATCTGGATGGACACCTCCGCCGTCTGTGACGCGGGGGTCTTCCTCACCGTGTTAAAACACTATGACCGCAGCAAGATTCTCTTTGGCACCGATCTCGTTACCGCCGTTGCCTTTCGGGGAAACTATGTGCGCATGGGTTCAAGCTGGCATGTGTGTACCGATGCCATGGTCGCACGGCCCAGCGGTCAAGCCGCCACGCCACAACGGAGCACCTTCGCCGCCTATGAGGGCATGGCGGCGCTGTGTTTTGCCCTCCGCTTCCTTGAGGTCTCCGAGGCGGAACGAAATGCCATCTTCTACGAAAATGGGGAACGGCTCTACAAACGGTATCTCACGCCAACAGACTAACGTGGGCTTTGCCCACAACCCAAGACCGTCATCCTCGCGAACGCGGGGAACCAGTGCTAACCGGGTGCTATCCTGCCGCGTTCTGGATTCCCACGTGCGTGGGAATGACGTGGGCTTATCATGTTTCTTATAGCGGTTTTCACGGAGTAAGACACAAATGAGGATTCTTCCCGCAGCCCAATACTCGTGAAAAGGACCGGTGGAGGTGCCACCCTCTCCAGGAATCCGCACCCGCAAACTTAGCCGGAAACCGGCTTCGTGTGAGGGTGGCACCCTTGACACTTCCTTTGAAGGCTCGGAGCACAACATTGAACGCACGCGACACGAAGTGAAGGACACGATAGATATGGCATTAATCTCCAACCCCGACAAGATCCGGCTGGCCATGCTCGGCATGGTGGATGGCAACGGCCACCCCTATAGCTGGTCCGCCATCATTAACGGACGCTACGACACCCAGGTCATGGAGGACTGTGGCTATCCGGTCATCCCCCAATACCTGGGTGCCGCCCCCGAAGGTGCTCTGGGCATCCCCGGTGTGGAAGTCACCCACGTGTGGTGCGACGATCCCAGCGATTCGGACAAGGTCTCCCGTGCCGCGCTAATTCCCAATGTGGTGGGGCGTGCGGAGGAAGTCATCGGCCAGGTGGATGCGGTCATTGTGGCAACCGACCGTGGGAACGAGCATGTGGAGCGCTGCCGCCCTTTCATCGAAGCCGGACTCCCTATTTTCATCGACAAGCCCATGACGGACAACACAGACGACCTGCGCCAGTTCATCGCTTGGCACGAAGCCGGGAAGCCCTTCCAGTCCACCAGCGCCATGCGCTACGCCAAAGAGTTTCGTGCCCTCGACACCCAACTGGACAGCATCGGCGAGGTCCGTCTCATCACCATCACCATGGCCAAATCCTGGGAGCGCTACGGCATTCATGCCCTAGAAGCGGTCTACCCCATGCTTCCGGCGGGAGGCTACACATCGATCTCACACCGTGGCACCGACGAACGCAACCTCATGCATCTAACCCACAACTCGGGTGTCGAAATAATGCTCTATGTCATTGACGATCTCTACGGTGCCTTCGGGCACGTTAATATTTCCGGCACGAAGGGAAGTCTTTCGACAAAAGTCGAAGACACCTTTTTTGCATTTAAGAGTCAACTGGAAGCTTATGTGGCGTATCTACGCACCGGGGTATCGCCCGTGCCCTTTTCCGAAACCGTGGAGCTCATGAAGATCATCATCGCCGGTCTGAAGAGCCGAGAAGAGGGTGGTGCCGTGGTGGACATTGTGGACTGAGTGGACGGCGTGGACAACGTCCTATGTCCACCTCGTCCACCAAGTCCACTCCGTCCACGGCACGCCAGACCCCACACCAACCTCCAAAGGAATTACCCCATGTCCCTTCAAATGCGCCCTAGCCGTCTGCTTCGTAAACTCCGTGCGGGCCAAATCGCCCACAGCGTCAAGCTGAATTTCGCCGATCCCCGTGCCGCCGAAATCGCCGGACAGTGTGGAGCCGACGCTGTATGGCTTGATCTTGAGCATGTCCCCAACACCCTTCACGATGTGGAAAACCAGATTCGGGCCGCCAAAATATACGACTGCGATGCCCTTGTCCGGGTTGAGCGGGGTAGCTACAGTGATCTAATCCGCCCCTTGGAAATGGACGCTTCAGCGATTATGGTGCCCCACGTGATGAGCGCCGACGATGCCAAAGAAATTTCCTGGCGAACCCGCTTCCATCCCGTTGGACGCCGCCCCCTGGATGGTGGCAACGCCGACGGGGCCTATTGCGGCATCCCGACATCCGAATACATCGTCCAAGCCAACCGCGAACGGATGATCATCGTCCAGATCGAGGATCCCGAAGCCATGGAAGAACTCGACGGCATCTCTGCCGTGGAAGGCATCGACATGATTTTCTTTGGGCCGGGAGACTACAGCCACGCCATTGGCGATCCCGGAAACCTCCGCAACCCCGAGGTCCAGGCGGGCTATCGCCGTGTGGCCGAGTCCGCGCTGAAACATGGCAAATTCGCGGGCACCGTCGGCCCTGTGGACATGCTCCAATCCTTCGTCGACATGGGCTACCGCTATTTCAACACGGGTGCCGATGTAACCGCTGTCGCCCAAAGCTTCACCGCAGCGGTCAAAATCGCAGAAGACCTCAAATGTTGAAGTGGCCGGGCAGACCGTCATCCTCGCGAACGCGGGGAGCCAGTGGTGGCTTAGTGTGATCCTGCCGCATTCTTTATTTCCACGTTCGTGGGAATGACGCTTTACTTGTTTCTTGCAGCGGTTTTTCCAGATTAAGACTCCCTGATCCCTGTGGAATTGGACTTGGCACTTTTTTGTAAAGATTCATGTCGGGTGCCACGGGTAGGCCTCTCAGGGCTTTACCCGTGAAGTACCTGCCGACAAAGAGGGGACTATCCAGTTCCGGGAGACCCCGAATTTACACGGGTAAACCCTGCGGGCCTACCCGTAGCACCCGCAGTGGTGTTTTATGGATAAGAGGGACTTTGATTTGATTGAGGTCATTTGTTCGCTCTGCACAGCGTCTCGCCTGTGATGGACACGCAGTGACGATAAAAACCATTTCCAATCAAAAAAAAGTGCCAAACCAATTTCCTGAAAATGGCCCCAAATCCCCGGTCGCACCAGAAAGTCTGAGATTAAAGATTAAGGAACTAAACCGTAGGCACGACGAAGAAAAAAACGGCAAAAAAATGTAATGTGCTCCCCGCCAAAACGAAGAGGTGCCAGATCGCGTGGTTGTAGGGGAGCCGCTGCCACAAATAAAAAACCACGCCGCCAGTATAGGCCAAACCGCCCAGGGCCATAAGCAGCAGCGCAGAGTGGGGCACCAGTTCCAGCGTAGGCTTCACCGCAATGACGATGATCCACCCCATAGCCACATAGAGTCCGGTAGATACGCTGTCCCACCATTTGAGGTGGGCGCCCTGATCGATGAAGAGGAACTTGAAGAGGCATCCTGCGGCGGCCACCCCCCAGATCACGGCGAAGAGGCTCCATCCCCAGGGCCCCCGGAGATTGACGAGCAAGAACGGGGTGTAGGTGCCGGCGATCAAGAGGTAGATGGAACAGTGGTCGATTTTCCGAAAGAGGCGCTTCATCTGCGGCTGGGGAAAGGCATGGTAGAGCGTGGAGGCCAAATACATGAGGATCATCGTGGCGCCGAAGACGCTGACACTGACCGTACACCACGGATCGGCGGCCATCGTCGCGTAGACCACCATCAGCGTCAGGCCTGCAACACTCAATAGCGCGCCAATTCCGTGGGTTATGCTGTTGGCGATCTCCTCACCCAATGAATACTCAATTTGCGTCGACATGTATTGGGATACCTTACTGCACAATTCCGGCTTGGTGGCCCGACAAATATCAACCCCATAACGGGGCAACCCGCCTGACCTTGTCCAAATAGTACGCGAGATTGTGTAAATTCGCAACCTCGCTCATTAATTAGACTTTGTTGCGCCCCCTTCCGTTTCCTGTGGACGTTGGATTACAGGGCTTCAACCGGGCCTTGCACGGGCTATGTCGTCGCGGATCAAGCATCGAGTTCGTCGGCCATGCTGCATGGTTCGGATAGCCTTATTGCACAACCCGCACTGTTCACTGCACACTTGCGTGACGCACACAATTGCGCAATTCCTAAGTCCAGTCCACATTTTTTAGATTGTCCATAATCGCCATAATTCATATAAGTTATTTAATTCCAATATGTTGCGACTAATTGTCTGAATCCTGTTCTTTTTGGCACAAGTTGTGCTCTATATAGCCAACAGCGCGAACAACGCGCTGAGCGTATAACGCCCCTTGGGGCGCATGAAAGTTTGGACCATGTCTGCAAAAACTCAAAGCTATAACGACCAGCGTTTGCACAGACACGATCGTGGCTTATTGATGATGTGGTCCAACGCCAGTCTTCCGGCTGTCTCCAAAAACATCGTAACAGCTGGTTTCCATTTTTCCTTGCCTCCACGTGCCTCACACGTGGTTCGACTCACTGCCAGGAACCTGCCGCTTCACTGCTGCCCAACCTACCTCAAAACAGGCAGGTTCCGCCTACTTCCGTGTTGAAGTCCAGCCTGGCTTCAACGTAGACACACCGGAAGTGGAGAGATTGGCCGGACGGTTGCAACGACCGCCCGGCCATCTATTTTTTTTGGGGCCGAAAACGGCCCCGCCTTCCAATTCGGTCCTTCGGCCATCTCTCCCTTGTTCCATGTCCACCGGGGCTTCATAATGGCAGTCCACCCCGTGAAGGAGAATGTCTGGACATGCCTACGCAACCGCTTTTCATTCCTCCCCTGCCGAAGACGCCCAAACTCCTTTCCGTGATAAAAATATGGGACCAGGGCGGGCACAACGCCTTTACCGACATCATCCGTCACGGTGATTATTTCTACGTCACCTTCCGCGAGGCGGAAAACCACGTGGGCAGCGACGGGGCCATCCGCGTTATCCGCTCCAGGGACGGCGTGGCGTGGGAATCCTGTGGCCTCCTCACCGAAGAGAGTATCGACCTGCGGGATCCAAAAATATCCGTCACGCCCGACAAGCGCCTCATGCTGGTTATGGGCGGCTCCGACTATGAAGGTAAAGAACTGGTGGGCCGACAGCCCCGCGTGGCCTTCTCGAAAAACGGCACCGAATGGTCCGTGCCCCAGAGAGTGTGTAGCGAAGGCGACTGGCTCTGGCGCGTCACTTGGCACGAAGGCAGGGCTTACGGCGTTTCCAATCATTACACTGTTGGCGAAGATGCCCCGCGAAGCCTCTTGCTCTACGTGAGCGATGATGGCGTGAACTTTCGCATCCGCACCATCCTCGACATTACGGGCAACCGCTTTGAAGTGACGGCGCGTTTCATGCCCGACGGTTCCATGATGCTTCTCGCCCGCCGGGAAGAGGATGACAAGGGTGGCTACATCGGCACGAGCCAGGACCCCTACACCGACTGGAGCTGGAACAACACCGGCATTCGCGTTGGCGGCCCGGACTTTATTCGCCTGCCTGACGGCTCAATGTGGGCGGGTTACCGGAACTATGTGAAAAAGGCCACCACCGAGTTCGCCTACATGACGGAGAAGCACCTCAAGCCCGTGCTTACCCTGCCCAGCGGCGGCGACACGAGCTACCCCGGTTTTGTCTGGCACGATGATGTGCTGTGGATGACCTATTATTCTTCGCATGAAGAGAAGACCAGTATTTACCCTCTGGTTGCATAAATCCGAGTTTTAGATGAGCTTATATGCCTCTCAGGGGCGCATAATCATTGAGCAAAATTCGTTTTGGAGTACTGTCAGGAGTGGGTAGCTGGACTGCACTCCCGGTGAGGTCCTTAGCCTT
>JAJRPE010000523.1 GCA_024280935.1 Candidatus Hydrogenedentota bacterium | reverse complement strand
GAAGTCTACGAATGGTTCAGCGCGAACCGCAAACGAATGGAAGTCTATCTGCTTCCGCCCTACTCGCCGCAGTTCAATGCCGTGGAGCGCATCTGGCATTACACCAGAATGCAATCAACGCACAATCGCTACTTCGACACGCCGCAGGAACTCTGCCAGAGTCTGTTCGATACTTTCGACGACATCCAGCGTCACCCCGAAAAAATCCTCGGATTCTTGAAACCGTTTTCTTGAATCGTATTTGTCGGGTTATTTATGCGCGTCTATATAGCATCGCACATCATTCATAAGAGTTTCTATACGAAGGCTCCATTGTACACATCAACGTTGGATATGAACTGTTCATTCGATTCCATGTTACTTGTATTTGTTGCTTTACAGGGCCGAAGGTCCGGGTTCATATCAGCCTGGGGCAACGCCCCAGGGTTCTGGATCCACCCATTCCACAGGGCTGAAAGCCCGTTCCATACCAAGTGAAAACGCATTTTCGGCCAAATTATGGGCCGGGCCTTCAGCCCTGAATTCTGTCTGATTTGAGACCTGGGGCGTTGCCCCAGGCTGATATAAAACGCACCTTCGGCGCTCAACGGCAAGAAAAAAAGCAGGCAAGGCAAGTCGTTCTGAACTACACCGTACCCTTGAACCGGAAGAATCAAAAAAATTCGCTGGAACTGTCCGCGTTACGAGCTTTGCCAGTGCCACGGTAGCGCTGCCCCAAGCACACGAGTCCTCGTGCCTCGGGATCGCACGGGGGCACGTCTGTAAAATTTGATGTTTGTCCATCACCGGCATAGCTTATGCGGCCAGACTTCCTGACCCCGGTGGAATCGGGTTTGGAACTTTTTTTGTGAAGAGCCTCCGTCGGGTGCCACGGGTAGGCCTCTCAGGGCTTACCCGTGTAGTCCCTGCGGGTGAGGGAAACTATCCAGATTCCGAGACAGCGCTTCTGCACGGGTAAACCCTGGCGGGCCTACCCGTGGCACCCGTAGCTGTGTTTTATGGAGGAGGGAAACCTGCTTTGATGGAGGTCACTGGTTTGTTTTTTCGTTTTGCAGGGGCGTTTCGCCTGTGATGGACAGAAGCACAGGAAAACCTTCCCCAATCAAAAAATGTGCCGATCCCATTTCCTGAAAATGGCCCCAAACCCCTGACGGGATCAGAAAGTCTGGTCTCACAGGCGTGGTATCTCAATCCAAAAAAGGAGCGTCGAAAACATCGACGCTCCTTCATATAGTTCAACGAACCGGGGCAGCTACTTCTCTCCGATTTCGCCCTTGTCAGCCGACGACGACTTGTTGGTGTCAGTCATATCCACCGCATCCGCTGCGTCGTCCGCCACGTCATCCTCTTTTTGCTCCGCCACCGCCTTAGCGACCGCACTCACCACGGCACCTTCCTGAGGCTTCATGATTTTAACACCCTGCGTGTTGCGGCCAATCGTTCGGAGGTCTTTCACCGATGTGCGGATAACAATGCCGTCCGTCGCCACAAGCACCAACTCATCACTGTCATCCACCGTCATCATGCTGACCACATTGCCATTGCGCGCTGTGGTCTTGATGTTGATGATGCCCGAGCCACCCCGGTGCTGGAGGCGGTACTCGCCAACCTTGGTGCGCTTGCCGAAACCGTTCTCGGTCACGCTTAACACGGTTCGTTCATCTTCGGCCAGCGACATGCCTACGACGTAGTCGCCATCGGCCAGGCGGACGCCGATAACACCACGGGCGGTGCGGCCCATGGGCCGCGCGTCCTTCTCGGGGAAGCGAATGGCCATGCCCTTGTAGGTGGCAATGAGCACATTGTCTTCGCCCGACGTGAGCGCCACATCCATCAATTCGTCGCCCTTGTTCAGGTCGAGCGCGATGATGCCGGTGGTCCGGGGATTGCTGTAGGCCTTCAGGGAGGTCTTCTTCACAATACCCTTGCGCGTCACCATGAAAACAAAGAGGCTTTCATCCTGGAGGTCGCGCACAGGAAGGAAGGTCGTTACGAATTCATCGCCGCCCAAGTTCAGCAAATTCACCATGGCCCGTCCGCGCGCCGTCCGGCTCATCTTGGGCAGTTCATGGACCTTGCGCCAGTAGACTCGGGCCTTGTTGGTGAAAAACAGCATGTACTGGTGGGCCGAAGCGACAAAGAGATCCTTGACGAAATCCTCGTCCTTCGTCTCCATGCCGGAAACGCCGCGGCCGCCCCGCTTCTGCTTGCGGTAGGTGCTCACCGGAAGGCGCTTGATGTAGCCCTGGTTCGACACCGTCACCACCATATTCTCGTCGGCGATGAGGTCTTCAATGTTGAAGTCGCCTTCGTCTTCAATAATTTCCGTGCGCCGCTCGTCGCCGAACTTTTCTTTTACCGCGATAATTTCTTCGCGCACCACGGCCAGGATGTTCTTCGCGCTGGAGAGAATCGTTCGGTAGCCCTCGATTTCCTTGAGAAGCTCCCGGTACTCCAGTTCAAGCTCTTCACGCTCCAAGCCGGTCAGGCGGCGGAGGCGCATGGCCAGGATGGCGTTGGCCTGTATGATCGAGAATTCAAAGCGGGCGATGAGGCTGTCACGGGCTTCGTCGGAATCCTTGGACGCCCGAATAATCTTGATGATTTCATCGATGTTGTCGATGGCCTTCAGCAGGCCCTCAAGAATGTGCGCCCGCGCCTCGGCTTTGTCCAGCAGGAAGCGCGTGCGGCGCTCCACGATTTCGGCGCGGTGCTCAATATAGTAGTGAATCATCTCCGCCAGGTTGAGCACTTTCGGCGCATTGTTCACCAGCGAAAGGAAGATGATACTCGCCGTCGCCTGCAACTGAGTGTGCTTGTAGAGCTGATTGAGTATGACTTCGGGTTCTTCGCCCTTGCGCAGCTCAATGACAATGCGCATGCCGTCCTTGTCGGACTCGTCGCGCAGGTCCGTGATACCCTCCACCGTCTTGCTGCGCACCAGGTCGGCAATGGACTCAATGAGCCGAAGCTTATTAACCTGATAGGGTATTTCCTGGATAATGATGCTCTGTTTGCCCTGGCCGCCTTCCCGTTGTGACTCCACCGCGACCCGGCCCCGGAGCTTTACGCGGCCACGTCCGGTGCGATAGGCATCTTGTATGCCCTTGCGCCCCAGAATTACGCCGCCCGTCGGAAAATCGGGTCCGGTAACATACTTCATCAGGTCGTCGGGCGACGCCGTAGGATTATCGATACGGTGGATGACCGCTTCGCACACTTCCGTCAGATTGTGGGGCGGGCAACTCGTGGCCATGCCCACCGCGATACCATAAGAGCCGTTGACCAGTAGGTTCGGGTACGCGGCCGGCAACACGGTCGGCTCTTGCAGACGACCGTCGAAGGTCTCCTGCGTATCGACCGTTCCCTTGTCCAAATCGGCCAGCATTTGCGCCGTGATGGATTCCATCCGCGCTTCCGTATACCGGTAGGCCGCCGCGTTGTCACCGTCGATGGAGCCGAAGTTGCCCTGGCTGTCCACCAGCGGGTAGCGCATGTTCCAAGGCTGGGCCATGCGGACCAGCGCGTCGTAGACCGAGGAGTCGCCGTGGGGGTGGTATTTACCCAAAGCCTCGCCGACGATGTTTGCGCACTTGCGGAACGAGCGGCCCTTCGTCAGGCTGAGCTCCGACATGGTGAAGAGGATGCGACGGTGTACCGGCTTCAATCCATCGCGAACGTCAGGCAGCGCCCGGCTCACGATAACACTCATGGAATAATCCATGAACGAATTCTTCATTTCCTGCTCGATGGCAATCGGCTTGATATCTTCTTCTGTATTCATTTCATGTCCTTGCGGTCACGTTGTGTGGTACTGAATTTATTCACGGGCCTTTGGAAACCTGCATGCATGCTCCGGGAAGAGCGTAGCAAACTCATCATCTGTCATGATCTGTCGGCAATACGTCAACCTGACATCCTCATCGGTATACGCTGGATGGTCTTCCCGGATATGCCCGAGCGTCATTTCTCGGTTCCAGCCCGAAAGCAGCATGCCCTGCCTGGCTCGCTGCGTCGTCGTCAAACGCCGAATAACATCGTAGTGGGCACGATCTGCAACCGGGTCATCACTGAATCCGTATCGCACGTTGGCATCCTCCATCGGCGAAATTCCGTATCTGCAATCTTCCTCGACGTGTATTGGCTCGCTCCCAGGCGCTGCTCTTGCCATTATCCATACGTTTTTCCGGTAGGAGAGGAATAATCTTGGGTCGGTGTTCTGTAGGCACTCACGACCAAGCATATCCTGTATTTTGCCCCGTAGGGGCAGCGGAACTTAGCCCAGGGTAGAGCGAGGTACGAGCGGAACCCTGGGTAATCGTTGTTACACGTCCACTCCAAACCCACGTAGCGGGTGACGGAATGTCCGAACAAAGTTTCCGCCGACCGCTTCGCGGGCTTTTTCATCATTTATCCTTATCTTCCCAGGGTTCCGCTGCGCTCCACCCTGGGCTAAGTTCCGTCGCCCCTACGGGGCTATTCCTACGCTATGTCTTTCCAGAAAAACTTGTGGGTATTGATAAGATCTCTGCCTGTGAACGGGACATGCGAAGCAGCCCCCCGGCCACCTAGATATCCAGGTTCTGCACTTCCAGCGCATGCTTCTCGATGAAATTCTTACGGGGTTCCACGAGGTCACCCATGAGCGTAACGAACATTTCGCTCGCTGCATTCTCGTCGTCGGCCATGACCTTCAAGAGGGTCCGGTTTGCCGGGTCCATGGTCGTTTCCAAAAGCTGCTCGGGATTCATTTCGCCGAGACCTTTATACCGCTGGATATGAAGGCCTTTTTTACCCTCTTCCATCAGGTATGCGAAAAGCTCCAGGATATCATCCGTACTGAAGGGTTCTTCGTCCGATTTCGCATCCGATTTCGGTACGACTGTATAGGGCGTGTCTCCCACGGCCTTGAGGGGCTCCATGTGGGTCAACATGGCCGAGAATTCGTGGCTCTTCAGGAAGGCCAGATCCACTTCGTGGGCCTGACGCATCTTTATGGGAGCACTGACCGCGTCGCCATTCTCCGGGGCGGTGCCTTCCAGCTCAGTCTGTTCTTCCGAAAGATTGACGATTTCCGTTTCCGCGCCGAAGATGTCCGCCAATTCCGTCACCGAGAGCTTGCTCGGATCCACCAGCACATCCCGGGGCAGGTCGATACAACGCACTACGGCAGCTTCTTCCACACCGAAAACGCGAAAGAGTCGGGCCAGCATCTTCCGGCGATCCTGAGCCGCACGCACGCCTTTCATCAGGGTCTTCAACTGCACGGCGCGACCATTGGAGGAGGCCGTGGTCACTTTTACGGTGTCAAACACCATCTCGAATACAAACTGCTCAAATTCAGCATCGGTATTCACATACCGCGACTTCTTTCCCTTGCGAATCTGGTACAAGGGTGGCTGGGCGATGTAAAGATAGCCGCGACGGATCAACTCCGGCATCTGGCGGAAGAAGAAGGTGAGGAGCAGGGTGCGAATGTGCGCCCCGTCCACGTCCGCATCGGTCATGATGATAACTTTGTGATAGCGGAGCTTGCTGACATCGTAGTCGGTATCGCCGAAACCCGCGCCCAAGGCCGTGATCAACGAACGAATTTCGTTGTTGTTCAGCATCTTGTCTACCCGGGCCTTCTCCACGTTAAGCACCTTGCCGCGCAATGGCAGGATGGCCTGGTATTTGCGGTCACGGCCCTGCTTGGCCGAACCGCCGGCGGAATCACCCTCGACAATGAATATTTCGCAGAGGGCCGGGTCTTTTTCCGAGCAATCCGCCAGTTTAGCCGCTTGGCCGATGGAATCCAGCGCGCCCTTGCGGCGGGTGAGATCCCGCGCTTTTCGTGCCGCTTCCCGCGCCCGGGCGGCTTCCAGGGTCTTGTTGACGATCCGGTTGGCCGTCGTCGGATTTTCTTCAAAGTAAGTCTGGAGGCCTTCGTAGACCAGAGAACTCACGATGCCCTGAACCTCGCTGTTGCCCAGTTTCGTCTTCGTTTGTCCCTCGAACTGGGGGTCATGCAAACGAACCGAAACGATAGACGTCAGCCCCTCGCGGGCATCGTCGCCAGAGAGGGAGGCGTTGGCCTTTTTCAGGAGATTGTTCTTCTTGGCGTAGTCATTCAGGCTTTTCGTCAACGCAGCGCGGAATCCGCTCAAGTGCGTGCCGCCCTCGTGGGTGTTGATGTTGTTCGCGAAGGTGGCGATAGACTCGGAATAGGCACCCGTATATTGCATCGCGACCTCGACTTCCACATCATCCTTGGCGGCTTCGAGATAGATGGGCTTGCGGTGCAGCGCCTCTTTGTTCCGGTTCAGATAGGTCACGTATTCGATGATGCCGCCCTTGTACTGCATCACCTCCGCCTCTTCATCGGTGCGCTCGTCTTCAAAGACGATGGTGATGCCCTTATTGAGGAAGGCCATCTCACGGAGGCGGGTCAGCAGCGTACCGGCGCTGAATTCCGAGACCTCGAAGATCTCCGAGTCCGGCATGAAGGTTACCTTCGTGCCCGTGCTCTTAATCGCGCCCTTCTTCTCCAGCGTACCCTTCGTTTTTCCCCGCTCAAAGCTCATGGCCCAAATGTGGCCCTCGCGCTTTACCTCCACCTCCAGCCAGGACGACAGGGCGTTCACGCAACTGAGGCCCACACCGTGGAGACCACCCGATACCTTGTACGAGTCGTTGTCGAACTTACCGCCTGCGTGCAGTACCGTCAGCACCACCTCAAGGGCACTCTTGTTCTTGAATTTCTTGTGCCTTGCCACCGGGATGCCCCGGCCATTGTCGATCACGGTGATGCTGTTGTCTATATGAATATTGACGGATATCTTGCTGCAATGGCCCGCCAGCGCCTCATCAATGCTGTTGTCCACCACCTCGTAAACCAAGTGATGAAGTCCTCGGGCGGCCGTGTCGCCGATGTACATACCCGGACGCTTTCGGACCGCCTCAAGCCCCTCAAGAACTTGAATAGATCCGGCATCGTAACCTTTTTCAGCCATTATACTTACCTCGAATCATAGCACCCCCGCAAATGATGGTTTTTGGAGTAAGCCCAAGTATAGCAAAATGGACATGGCAAAACAACTAAAAGCCTGTATTTAGAGGGTTAAAATCACTTGCACACGCTATTCTGTGGGAGGACTACCTCCCCCAAGCCCCCCCCCCTGCGCAACACGAAGGGTACGTCGGGTCGAAACAGGTATCTACGAATTCCCGAAGGACGGCGACGCAGGGCAGGAGGTCGGGCATTCCTGTCCGACATAAAGGGAGTGTCGCTTAATCAAAGCCGTGCGAAGTTATGGGCCAACCCCTCGTCCCCGAACAGGCGGTGTCCCCTGTACAGATCTTGGGATTTATGAAAGTACCCCCCCTCGTTCCCACGCTCCGCTTGGGAATGCAGGTCTTGATGCGCTGCGTCAAAGGGGGGAAGCAGAGAACTGCCATCGAGACGAAATCCGCCGCTATGGCCACCCTCAACGTTGTTTTCCGAGTAGTTTCGCGATGGGCGCAACAACTAATATGATCGGGATGCCTGTTGGCGGTTTTCATGACGTCAGCAGAGGTTTCCCTCGAAAGCTAAGGGATTTGATCGAAATTACTTCGCCAAGTTCAATGGGAGCATTCCAAATTCGTCCACCTACTTTCGAAGCGATAGTGTCTCGGACACGCTGCCCCGAAGGGGCTCAATAGGTTAGCCCAGGGCATCGCCCTGGGTTGTTGAAATGACAAAATGAAACGCCCTGAAAGGGCACAACAGGAATGGGAGAGCGTGCT
>JAJRPE010000522.1 GCA_024280935.1 Candidatus Hydrogenedentota bacterium | reverse complement strand
TATTATGCACATTCGATGGGCCTGTGTCCAGCAAAAATATGGCCCCGCGACAGCCACAGAAAAACGGCACGGGTTAAACGAATGTTTACCTCCAACGTTGTGTTGGGTATCACGTAACTCGTGATTCAGCAAAGAGTTATAAGTGGTCGGGGTGGTAGGATTCGAACCTACGGCCCCCTGCTCCCAAAGCAGGTGCGCTAACCGGACTGCGCCACACCCCGACAGGTGAAGCGAGATTCTAGCATAGGCCGAGGGCCGGAACCAAGATTCTCACGGACGAAGTCTCGTCACGAGCGGTTACAAAACTTGAGTCGTCATCGCGTGTGTCGGTATGGTGGGGGTTGCGCTGGGTATGTACACAAGGAGGTGTCGTGCGTTTGAATGAATCCCAGAGGACTCGCGGTTCGGTGGCGCTTGGCAGCGGACTGGCCCTGTTCTTTTTGTATCTGGAATTGCTGAAAGCCACACGCTCTTCGCAATGGAGCGGCTTGCTGTTCAGCGATTGGCTGGGCGTTGCGCTGGCCGGTCTGTTTTACGCTACCCTGTTGGGCGGTCTCATCGCACTCATTGGTTGGGCAGCGCCGCGTATTCAGGCGCGGTGCCCGGGACTTAGTCTCTTGCTGGCCGGGGCGATCCTGTGGGCACTGCTCAGTGTCCATCGCGAGAACACGCCCACGATGGACGATGGGATCGTGGCCGCTATGCTGATTTCATTCAGCGGGGCAGCATGGCTTGGGGAGCGTACGGGGCGTTTTTCGCGCATTCATCTTGGTGCTGCGCTTACGGTGTTGTGGTTGTCCGGGAATGCCGCGCTTCATGCTGCGGGGCAATATTTTCTGTTCAGTCCGAGCCGTGCGCGGGATGTAACACTCTATCCCGCATTCTGGTTGCTGCCCGTGGGCTTGGTGCTCGCCGTGTTGCTGCTATGGCGTCCCAAGGCTCCATTGCTGGCATTGGTTGCCCTCGTTGGTGTCGGCGCGCCCCTGCTGGGTGTCTATGCTGCGCTCTATGCGCCAGCGCGGACGGATTTGGAGTCTCGGCCCAACATGGTCTTGCTTTTTAGCGATACGCTGCGTGCCGACTATTGCAGCGTCTACGGCGGGTCGGTTCCCACGCCCCACCTGGAAAACCTGGCCGATGCCGGGGTGCGTTTTGACCGACACTACGCTCTGTCGCCCTGGACTCTGCCGTCCATGACAGGCCTTTTCTCCTCCCAGTATCCCGAATCGTTGACCCCCGGCGCGGATCACACAACCTGGACGCTGGAGATGAATCGCTATGAGGTGGATTACGCGCAACCCACCTTTCCCATGCGGGTGGAGGAGGCCGGTTATCGAACGGGAGCTTTCACAGCCAATGCCTTTCTTCCGGTGGTGCCGGGGATGATGTTTGGCTACCAGGATCGGGCGAGCGCTCACCCTATTCTCTTGGAAGACAACGGTTACTTTAATCAACTGCCCTTTCTCAGCGCGGCGCTTCGGGCGTGGTTTCCCCTGCTTGTGGACATCCGGCCCCACAATACGACCCACGATCTCGACCACTACGCCAGGGCCTTCATCCAGCGCCATCGGGACAAGCCCTTTTTTTTGTGGATTCATTATATCGACCCCCATGCACCCTACGATCCCCCCGAAGACATGCGCCGGGTACCCGAGGGGCCGTGGCCCTTCTACCATCCCTATGTGGGCGGTGAAGAATGGGGGATACCCATCCTGGGGAAAGATTTTCATATTGACGAAGCCGACCGCGATTATGTTCGCTCGCTTTATGAGGGTGAGGTGGCCTACATTGACGGCTTCGTTGGGCGTATCCAGGATGCCCTCGCCGACGCGGGTGTCGCGGATGCCACCTACTTTTGCTTTACCTCGGACCATGGCGAAGAACTCTGGGACCACGGGCAATGGGGTCACGGCCAATCGCTCTACGATGAGTTGATGCGGGTGCCCCTGATCGTGTCGGGGCCATCCATTGAACCCCGCACGGTTTCGGAAGCGGTGTCCGCCATTGATCTGGTGCCTACCCTCGCGGATTTGCTGGGTGTGTCGCCCTCCGATGCGTGGCAAGGCCAGAGCCTTGGACCCGTGCTGCGCGGTGAAAGGGAAGTGTCTTCGGAGCAACCCGTCTTTGCCCTCGGCACCAGCAATAAATCCCAGCCCAACCCGCAGCAGATGATCGTATTGGGCGAGCACAAGCTGATTCGGGTGGATGGCGGCGGCGACGTGACACTCTACAATCTGGATAAAGACCCGGGCGAGCGCAATGATATTGCAAAAGCGCACCCGGAACTCGTTGCGGAGTTAACCCGTCTGCTGGACGATTGGCTGGCGGGATTCTCCCCCTATTTTGATGGCGACGCTGCGGAGCTTAATTCCGAGATGGAGCAGGGCCTGGAGGGCATGGGCTATCTCTGAGGGCTAAGGAATCTGCTCGAAATAATCTTTCCAACGTTGATCGATGCGTGCTTTACTTTTTCATGAAGCTCTGGAGCAATATAGAGGTAGTAAACAGATGCGCAACCCTACGCCCCGAAGGGGCTCAACAGGTTAGCCTAGGGCAACGCCCTGGGTAAAATGGCCCACCACAAAATAGCCCTGAAAGGGCGTAAGAGGGTTTCCTGCAACAATGGAAATTTTCCCGCATACGTATGATTGGGTTACACGTAGACACTGTTAAAAGTCTATCAAGAGGACACCCGTTGCGGCCCTGCTATTTTGCCCTTTCAGGGCTAGTCGGTTTTGCGGCACCCTAACCCAGGGCGTTGCCCTGGGCTAACCTATTGGGGCCTTTCAGGCCGAATTGCCAATGCCCGTGCTTGTCCGTTGGAAAAAAAAGGACGTGTGACTTTTCGAGTGTCACTGCCAACTTGGCAATACTAATCTGGTCAGCTTCCTAAGCATTCACAGCACGTGCAAAGGAATGTAGCATAGGCGTCCCGCCTGTGTTTTTCACAGCCGAGACGGCTGTGCCACTTTCTTGTTGCCGTTGCTTGTAGGATCCCCGCACTTGGTATTTGAATCCAAGCTGTTCAGATATGCCTTTTCTTGCTTCCAGCGTCCCACGGGCCTACAATATGCCCTAGGAGTTTTTTGGGGAATGATCACAAAATACTCAGCGGTCGCCCGCTGTTTGTTTTTCCCTTTTTCAACGAAAGGTGTGCCTCGCTATGGCCAAGAAAAAAGTAAAAGTAGGTATTATCGGATGCGGTGCTATTGCCGAGCGCTTGCATATTCCTGACTACATCGACTGTGGGAGAGCGAAAATTGTCGCCTTCTGCGACGTGGACAAGAAACGTGCACAGGCGAACGCCGATCAGCATTCGCCGGGTGCCGCGGTCTACACGGACTATAAAGCGCTTCTCAAAAACGCCGACGTGGAAGCGGTCTCGGTGTGCATGCCGAACAAATTCCACGGTGTCGTTTCTATCGCCGCAGCGAAGGCGGGGAAGCATGTATTGGTCGAGAAGCCCATGGCGATGAGTCTGGCCGAGGCCAAGAGGATGGTCGCCGCTGCCGAGAAGGCCGAGGTACTCCTTATGGTGAACCAGAGCCAGCGCAAGTACCCCGCCCACATTAAGGCCAAGGAAGTGCTCGACAGCGACATCATGGGGAAAGTTCTTCATGTGACGGCCATGTTCGGCCACGAAGGCCCGGAATTCTGGAGTCCTTCGGGCAAGTGGTTCTTCAATAAAAAAGAAGCACGCTTCGGCGTTATGGCGGACCTTGGTGTACACAAGGCCGACCTGATTCGTTTTCTCACCGGCAAAGAAATCGTGGAAATCAACGCCTTTTATAAGACGGTGGAGAAGAAGCGCACCGATGTCGATGATAATTTTGTCTCTTCCTTCGTCTTTGACGATGGCAGCGTGGGAACACTCGCGGCTTCCTGGACCGCCAAGGGCGGCATGGCAAATTACACCATCCTCCATTGCGAAAACGGCACCTTGGAAGTCTGCCTTCACGCCGACAAGCCGCTTGTGGCCAACATGATGAAGCCCGGCTGCCAGATTAATTTTGATATGCCCGCGCCGCCATCCAACTACGATGGCTCCTGGGGCCTGGATATCGGCGGCTCTTTTGTCCGTGCCATTATGGGCGAAGAAAAACCCTTTTGCACCGGTGTTGAGGGTATGAAAAGCCTTGCCGTCATCCTGGCTGCGGAAAAAGCCGCAGATACGCGCAAGACCGTTAAAGTAACGGTATAATCAAGCTAAGGTGAGCTTCGCCCACAACCCAAAAACTTGCTTACAGTATTCGCACTCATGTCAATATCCGTAACCAACTGAAATACTGACTGTTACAGGAATTTCTCCTGGGACTCGCATAAACCTTCTCTTTTTTTATAGGCCT
>JAJRPE010000521.1 GCA_024280935.1 Candidatus Hydrogenedentota bacterium | reverse complement strand
ACAAGAAAAATCGTGCGAACCCACACCCGCAAACTTAGCCGGGAACCGGCTGCGTGTGAGGGTGGCACCCTTTGAGGCTTCCTTCGCAGACCCTGATAAAATCTCACTGGCAAAGCCGGTGGTTTGGCCGAACACTGAGAGCAAAATCATGCGCCACGTGCAAATTACCTATACGATAGTGGTCTTACTGCTGGCCATCACCGCAGCGACGAACGCCGCCCATGGTGCCGAAACTACCAATCAAAAACAGATTCCCTACAAACAGTTACCCAACGGCGAATCCCTGAAGCTCCATCTCTTTGCCCCGGCTGCGTCGCCCCCGGAAGGCGGACGCGCCGCCATCGTATTCTTCTTCGGCGGTGGATGGGTCGGCGGACGGCCCAATCAGTTTTACCCCCAATCCAGGCACTACGCGGCCCGTGGCATGGTCGCCATCGCGGCAGAATACCGGGTACACAGTCGCCACAACAGCACCATCGCCCAGTCCGTGGCCGATGCCAAATCGGCAATCCGCTATGTGCGAGAACATGCGGCGAAGTTGGGCATCAACCCCGATAAGATTATCAGCGCGGGCGGTTCGGCAGGGGGACATTTGGCGGCCTGTACCGGCATCCTCGAATCCTATGACGAACCCAGTGAGGACAACGCGATCAGTTCGCAACCCAACGCCATGATTCTCCTGAATCCCGTCGTGGATACCACCATCCTGGGCTACCTCAACAAACTCCTCCCCAAAGAGGGAGACCAATCACTCTCCCCCGTACATCACGTCCGCCCTGGCCTGCCGCCAACCCTGATCTGCCACGGCACGGCGGATAAGGTGGTGCCCCATGAAAATGCGGTCCGTTTCGAAAGGACCATGAAAGAGGCCGGGAACCGCTGCGAACTCAAATCCTTCGAGGGGGCCGGACACGGATTCTTTAACCCCCGATTCGAGGACAACTACCTCGCCGTGGTGGCTCACATGGACGCCTTTATCGACTCGCTGGGATGGTGAAGGGGTCCTCGGCCCGCTTGAGCCACGTCCCCAGCCGTTCCCGCAGGTCAGCCCGCAACACCGCGTAGTCCGGGTCGGCAATGAGATTCTTCATCTGGTAAGGATCCGCCTGATTGTCATACAGGCACATCGGGGCTTCGGGACCCACCGCGTAGGTATAGCGCGCCGTCCGGATACCCCGAAAGATGGGCGCGGGATGATTGTTGCCCTTGGAGGCATTGTCTTTGGCAATATGCATGATGAACTGCTCCTCCCGCTCAGGGGGCGCTGAACCCGCCAACACCACCGCGCTGTAGTCTTCTCCCGCACACCCCTCGGGCGCATCGATACCCGCCAGCCCGCACAGCGTGGGCACCATGTCGATGGCCCCGAAAAGGGCCTGGTTCTTCACATTCCCTGGCACGCGCCCCGGCGCATGGACAATCAGGGGTATCCGCACGGACTCCTCGTAAGGCTGGCGCTTACTACCCACGCCCTGGGAGCCGTGCATACTGCCATGGTCGGAGGAATACACGACAATCGTGTTCTCCGTCAGCCCCTCGGATTTCAGCGTCGTCAGGATACGATTCAATTCGTCGTCCACGGCGCTGATATGGGCATGGTAGCCCTCGTAGTGGGGATAGCCGTTCTTGGAAAAGATGCTCCCCGGTTCCGCTTTGGGATTGCGGTAGTTGGGGCGGTACGGCAGCGATCCCTCGGGATACAGCGCCAGTTTTTCGGGCGGCGCATCCGTAAAATTGGAGTGGGGTGGGTTCAGGGAGAGCATGAGGAAGAAGGGTTTCTCCTTGCTCTCCTGGATGAACTCCAGGGCCTGATCCGTCATGAGCGTGGCATTGTAGCCCTTGGGCTGCACCGCCTTGCCGCCGTCCGGGTAATACTGACTCTTGTCGTAGTGGGTATTGGTCCCGCCCCAGATGAGGGACGTGTCGAAGCCAAAGGGTTTCGCGTCCTTCCCGCCCAAATGCCACTTGCCGATATAGCCCGTGCGATAGCCCGCCGCCTGGAAAGCCTTGCCCACCGTCGGGAGCTTCGGAGAAAGAGCGATGCCGTTATCCGTCACCCCATTCTGATAGGGCCACCGCCCTGTCAGCACGATGGCGCGGTAGGGCGAGCACACAGGGTAATTGCTCACACACTGGCTGAAGGAAAAGCCCTCCTTCGCCATGCGGTCCATCGTGGGTGTCTGCATGGCGGGCATTTCCGTGTGGCCCATCGACTGGTAACGATGTTCATCCGCGAAGACAAAAACGATGTTGGGCGATGTCGCTGCGTGGGTCAGCGGGGGAGTGAAGATGGCGAGGAAGAAGAGCGCTATCGCCAGGGGACGATACGCACGTGGCAAGAATGAGCATAGGCTATCAGTGCTGAGCATGGGGTGTTCCTTCGGCATTGGCTCTGGGCTATTGGGCTGTGGGTAGTCTACGGATTGCGACATCGCACGGCAAGCCTTGTCTGCCACCACCTTCATGCCGCTCGATACAAAGTCCGCATAATTGCGTTTTTTGGTGGATGAATGTATCGGCCCCGGTGTTGCGCGGTGGCTGAGCGAACGCGTTCACAGTCGATAGCACCTCAACACTATTGAAATCATATTCGGGTGCCACGGACAAGCCCCGTAGGGCTTGCCCGTGTAGGGACATGGCAGCAAGCATAAACTCCTACCTTTGCCTCGTTCGACATGCTTCTTTCACGGGCAAGGTGCTATCGCGCCTTGTCCGTGGCACCCGAAGCAATTCCTGAATGCTTGTGCCATAGGCCTTCGGTTTCGGCCTGGCGCCCCGAAGAGCCAACGCAGCGACTACCCCACACCCGAAAGCGTGTATACTCACTGCTTGACACACGCAATACATAACGCATAAAGGAATTACACACCATGCACCTGGTCCGAATGATTGTTATCGCCTCACTCGCCCTCGCCTATTGCCACACCAGCATGGCCGGGTTATTGATGCTCCCCGACCCACGCTGGGAGCCTATCGTCGACAACGTCTATCTCCAGGCAGTTTCGCAGCGCATCGAAAGCGACCAGCCCCTGACCTCCGTGGCGATCTTCCACGGACGCGCCTACGCCGGTAGCGCTGCCGGACTCTTTCGCATGGAAGACGATAGTCTGGTCCCCGTGGACGGCATCACGGGTCCCGTGAAGAAGCTGATGGCGGGACCACGGGCACTCTGGGTCATCACGGCTGAGGGCCTTGACCGTTTCGATGGCACGGCGTGGAAAACGATTCACACGGGGGGCATATCCGATATGTGCCTCGATGGCAAGAAGGTCATCGTCGCCATCGACAAGGCCCTGTTTCAGGTGGCGGGCAGCACCACCCTCCGCCCGCTCTCGAAGGATTCAAATCGCCCCATCCTGGGCGTAGCGGCCTATGGCGGAACCTACTATGTCCACGATGGATCCAAGATAGGCCTCCTCGCGGATGGCGCGATTACCTATCAATACATTGCCGATTGGGGCACCCTTCAGCGGGGCAGCACCATCCGCGATATACTCGGGCTGGGAAGCCGCCTCATCGTCGCCACCGATGAAGGACTCGGCATATTGCGCGGGATGACGTGGTACGCCATCCAGGGCGAAGACGGGCTGTGCTACGATGACACCACCTGTCTGGCGGAAGGCTTCGACCGCGACCTCTGGATCGGCACGACCCGAGGCGCTATCCGAAACATCAACGACGAGTATCAGTTTTTCGGCAAAGGCCGCTGGCTGCCCCATGACCAGGTCAACGCCGTGGCCTGCGGCGACAATGTCACCTACATCGCCACGGACGGTGGTCTCGGCATTGTCTCTTATGAACCCTATACCCTGGCAAAAAAAGCGGCCTACTACGAGCGCTGGCTCGAAGAATGGGGGCATAAACGCCTCGGCTTCGTTCACTCCCTCAATCTAATCGACGGCGAATGGGTGCGCGAGGTCAGCGACAACGACGTGGGCTACAGCAGCCACTATATGGCGGCCAAGTGCTTTGAATACGCGGTGACGGGTTCGCAGGAAGCCCGCGATGAAGCGCTGGACATGATGAAATCCGTGAAGTGGAGCGAGGAAATCACGCCCATCGATGGCTTCCCGGCCCGCTCCATCTACAATGTAGGCGAGCCGACCCTGAAGGCCAATCATGGTTCCGGTGGCCTCCCCGCCGAGTGGCACGCCACACCCGATGGCGTCTGGGAGTGGAAGGGCGACACCTCCAGCGACGAAACCGACGCCCATGTCTATGAAACCATGATCTTCCTCCAACTGGTGGCGGACAAGGAAGAACGGAAATGGGCCACGGAACATCTCCACCGCATGGTGGGCCATATTGTGGACAACGGTTTCATGCTGAAAGACGTGGACGGCAAGGCCACCCGCTGGGCGCGTTGGGACCCGGAGTATCTCCAAACGCCCTACGGTTATTATGCGCGGGGTCTCAACGGCATGGAGGCCTTCAACTACGTCACCACGGCCCTCTACTTTACGGGCGACCAAAAATTTCGGGCGGGTAAAGAGCAACTCCTCAAGTGGAATTATCAAGGCGATATACTCCGGCAAAAGCTGACCTTTCACCCCGGCTACTTCACCCACTTCGACGACCGCCTGGCCTTTTATACCTACTTTTCCCTTATCCAATACGAAACAGACCCCGAGCTCAGGCGCCTCTGGTTGCGCAGTCTGGAACGGGGCTGGGAAATAAAACGCATTGAGGCCCTCCCCTGGTTCAACTTTATCTACGGCGCCCTCACCGGGAACGATGCCGAATTGGACCGTGCCGGAACCCACCTTCGCGATTGGCCCCTGGACCTGCGAAAGCACAGCTATCACAACTCCCACCGTGACGACCTCCAAACGCCCCAGGGCTACCGCATGTACTCCGAACGACCCAAGTCCCTGAGTCCCCGCGAGACCGAGCCCAACCGCTGGGACGGAAACTTCATGCGCCTCGACGGTGGCAGCGGCGGTAATGTCGTGGCGGACTGCGGCGGCTGGCTCGACGCCTACTGGATGGGGCGTTACTTTGGCATGATCTCCGCGCCCCAGACCAGCGACCCCGCGCTCACCACGGTGCCGAATCGCGGCCTGCACGTGGGTGCCAAGCCCTACAGCGGCCCCGCACGGCCCAAATTGAAACATGAGATGGAATAAACGTTGAGACGCATGAAGACACTTTAATTGTGCCACGCGATTCGACAACGTCGATTCGTGTGCGTGGAACGAGATGTACCCCAATTTTTCGGTATCCCTCGTGCGAGCGGTGTGAGTATTCCCGCAGGAGAAGCATGAGCCGCTCGTGCGGGCTCGCTCTGATTGGACCGATGACGCAATTGCTCCATGCACACGAACTCGCAAAGCGAGATCGCGTGGCACGAACCGAAGAAGTCGAGAAGCCCTTAGAGGCGAGCAACGACACCTGAATCACGAAGGAAACTGCCCAATGACTGACCAGCGTATTTTCACCCTACTCGCTTGCGCACTCGTGGCACTGACTACCTGCATGGTGGCCCAAGCCGCCGACAAACCCAACATCGTCGTTATCTTCTGCGACGACCTGGGCTACGGCGATCTCGGCGCCTTCGGCCATCCCACCATCCAGACACCCAACCTCGACCGCATGGCCGCCGAAGGCCAGAAGTGGACCAGCTTCTACGCCGCCGCATCAGTCTGTACGCCGAGCCGGGCCGGTCTGCTCACGGGGCGCTTGCCCATCCGAAACGGCATGTGCAGCGACAAACGGCGCGTCCTCTTTCCCGATTCGACCGGCGGCATTCCCGAAAACGAGCTACTCATTTCCGAAGCCCTCAAGGCCCAGGGCTACGCCACAGCGGCCATCGGAAAATGGCACCTCGGCCACCTGCCCCAATACCTCCCCACCAACAACGGCTTCGACTACTACTACGGCATCCCCTACAGCAACGATATGGACCGTGCCCCGAATACGAAGCAGATCAAGGTATTTGTCGACCCCAAGATCGAATATTTCGAGGTGCCCCTGCTCCGAAACGAGGAAATAATCGAGCGCCCCGCCGACCAGACCACCATCACCCGGCGCTATACAGAAGAGGCGGTGCAGTTCATCAAATCGAAGAAGGATGGTCCCTTCTTCCTCTACCTGGCCCACAGCATGCCCCATATACCCCTGTTTCGCTCGCCACCCTTTGAAAACACAAGCCGGCGCGGGCTGTACGGCGATGTGATCGAGGAAATAGACTGGAGCGTGGGCCAAGTGTTGGATACATTGCGCGATGAAGGACTGGCAGACAACACACTGGTCGTCTTCACATCCGACAACGGTCCCTGGCTTATCTTCAAGGAACAGGGCGGCTCGGCGGGCCTGTTGCGCGGCGGCAAAGGCGGCACCTTCGAGGGCGGCATGCGCGAACCCACAATTTTCTGGTGGCCCGGCGCCATCGCGCCCGGCGTGGTCGCCGAAATGGGTTCCACCCTCGATATCTTCGCCACGGCCTGCGCCCTATCCGGTGCGACGATGCCCACAGACCGCATCATGGACAGCCACGACCTCAGCCCGGTTTTGCGCGGCACCGGACCCAGCCCCCGAGAGGACATGTTCTACTACCGGGGCGCCCAGGTCTTTGCCGTCCGCCGTGGTCCCTTCAAGGCCCACTTCCAAACCAAGGGTGAATACGGCAGCCCCAAGTTAGCGGTCCACGAACCGCCCCTGCTCTACAATCTTGAGCATGACCCCAGCGAGAAGTACAACATCGCGGAAGCCAACCCCGAGGCTATTGAAGCAATACGAAAGACCCTCGCAGCACACAACGACACACTGGTTCGAGGCAAAGACCAACTGGCGGGCCGCATCGCAAAGTAGGCGCAGTGGGTTAAACGGGTCGCCGTATAGGTGGCGCGATATGCCTGCGTTCCCAGATCAGGCCGCAGCCAACAAGCACACCGCCCTTGCAACAGCCCCCACACACTCAGTAGGCTGAACAGCGTGCAGTTATTGGCAAGCGCCGTGAAAGGACCTCCACCATGCCAAAACAACAAATCGCAGTCATCGGCGGGGGCTTTATGGGCTTGGGCATCGCCCAGCTCGCGGCCACCACAGGCCACGATGTCGTCCTGATTGACCGCAGGAAAAAAGATGCAGCCCAGGCGATGCACAACATTGAGTGGTCCCTGAAAAAGCTCTACCAAAAGGAGCTCATCACCCCAAGCCCGAAAACCGTGCTCGCACGCATCACCCCCGCCACCGAACTCGATGCGGCCCGTGATGCGGACTTGGTTTT
>JAJRPE010000520.1 GCA_024280935.1 Candidatus Hydrogenedentota bacterium | reverse complement strand
TCCGATCTGAATTTGGCTACTTTGAATATAGGTAAGCGTTCAGGTGCGAGATCGTCATCCCCGCGAACGCGGGGATCCAGCATGACCGGAGAGGTTTCTATCGTGTTCTGGATTCCTGCGTGCGCGGGAATGACGGCGTGGAATTTCCTTGGGATGAACGCCTACGATCCCATGAAAATGCCTACGCTGCACGGGAAAAGGCCGCAAGAAAAGGGACAGCCCCGTCTGCGCTCGTACCTCGCTACGCTTGCGTCAGTCCCTTTTTTTGCTCAGATTCCGTGGCCGTTGCCATCGTTCTCTTCATAGATGCGGTGGTCCATCTCCAAGGCAGGCTGATCGACCCGGGTCTGGCAGATGGGCTTCGCCGGCACTCCGACCACCGTCGTATGGGGCGGTACATCGTCGAGCACCACGGCACCACCACCCACCTTGGCCCCTTCACCAACTTCCACATCGCCCAGAATCTTGGCGCCCGCCGCAATAAGCACGCCATGGCGAACCTTGGGATGGCGATCACCTTCCACTTTTCCGGTCCCCCCCAAGGTCACTTCATGGAGCATGGACACATTATCTTCCACCACCGCCGTCTCGCCAATCACCACACTCGTGGCATGGTCGATAAGAATGCCCCGACCAATCTTCGCGGCGGGATGAATGTCCACGGCAAAGACTTCCGATATGCGGCTTTGCAGGAAAAGCGCCAGTTCGTGACGACCCCGTTGCCAATAATAGTGGGCCACGCGGTAGGCCTGAATCGCCTGGTAGCCCTTGAAATACAAGAGGGGCGTGGAATACTTGCTGCACGCGGCATCCCGTTCGCACACCGCCACCATGTCCGCCCGGATCGCCTCGCCAATCACCGGATCACCGTGAAAGGCCTCATCGATCAGATCCCGCAAGGACACCGCTGTCAGGGTGTGACTCTCCAGCTTGCCCGCCAATTGAAAACTCAGCGCATCTTCCAGCGTGGCGTGATTCAAGATAATCGAGTAGATAGAACTCGCCAGCATGGGTTCACACCGGGCATCCTGTTCCGCTTCGGAACGCACCCGCGCCCATATTTCATCCTGTTGCTGATCCATAGGCCACGACTCCTGGCGATTGTGCTCACGTTGCGTCTTGCCCCTAACCCACCCGTATGCATAGCATAGCACGGGCATGAGAAACGCTTCACTACTTCCGAGGCGAAAAATGGCGCGAGTACCAAAAATCTTGGTTGCACTCCAGCCACTTTGGTGTTGGAATGCCCTGGATTGTAAGTTTTGTGGCAGCAGCGCGTATGATTAGAAGAATACGAAGCAGCAGTGCAAGCCCGAATCGCTAACGTGTGAGGAAAACCATTGAGAACTGTAGCCATCGCTTTTTGTCTTTCTATTGTCACCGTCCTGGCTTCCGGAGATGAAACCGTTACATTCAGTCGTGAGATCCACCCGATTCTCGCGGACAAGTGCTTTGCTTGCCACGGCCCAAGTGAAGGAGACCGCAAAGGCGATCTGCGGCTTGACCGCCCGGATGGCGAACACGGTGCCCTGACGATCCGCGACGGTGCATACATCATCAAGCCCGGTGAGCCTGATGGAAGCGAACTGTGGCACAGGATCACTACCGACGATGATGAGAACCGAATGCCGCCGCCGGATTCCCATAAGAAACCCTTGAGCGATGAGGACCGTGCGCTGATCAAGCAATGGATTCTGGATGGGGGCGTATACCAGCCTTTTTGGTCCTTCATGCCTCCCGAAAGATCGCCCGCTGCCACGATCAAGAATACGTCATGGGGCAAGGGCGTGATAGACAATCGCGTGATGGCCAAGCTTGAGAAAGCGGGGTTGCAGCCCAAGGGCGAAGCCGACAAACGCACCCTGCTGCGGCGTGTCACCTTCGACTTGACCGGCCTGCCGCCAAGCCTGGAAGAAATAGATAGCTTTCTTAACGACGACAGTCCCCAAGCCTACGCAGAATTGGTGGACCGCCTCCTCAGCCGCGATGCCTATGGCGAACACATGGCCCGGTACTGGGCGGACCTGGTCCGACTGAGCGATACCAATGGCATGCACAAAGACTTTCCCCGCGATTTTTCGACCTATCGGGACTGGCTGATCCGTTCTTTCAACGGCAACCTTCCCTTTGACGAGTTCTTAACATACCAGTTGGCGGGGGATCTTTATGAAGAACCCAGCCAGGACCAATTGGTCGCCTCGGGCTACAATCGCCTTCACCTTATCATCGACCAAGGTACCGCGTTGCCGGAGGAAAGCCTCCATAAGAACGTACTTGATCGCGTGGCAGCCTCCGGCACGACCTTCCTCGGACTCACCGTTCACTGCGCGCAATGCCACGACCACAAGTCCGACCCGCTTAGCCAAAAAGAATTTTATCAATTTTACGCCTTCTTCAATAACTTCAGCGGCAAGCCCGAGACGGTCAGACTGCCGGAACGGGGCTTGCAGCCGCCATTCATCCATCTCACGAATCCAGAGCAGGACAAGGAGCTCGCGGAATTCGATGCCGATGAGGCGCTCATGAACAGCATACGCTCAGCAATCACGGGGAAGCAGAAAGCGTCTGCGGCCTGGCCTGCAACCCTTGAGAAGGTGCCCGTTCCCTGGATATGGAATGACCCCGGACTAAAATCGGAGAAAGTGGAATTCAGGACCACGTTGGCGCTGGAAAATTCGCCGGACAAGGCCTTTGTCCGCTTTGTCGGCATGTCATCGGCCGAGGTACGTGTCAATGGCGCGCCCCTTGGAAGGGCTCTTGCGTTGGACTGCGGCATTTCTGCGGATATCAGCGATATCCTTATACCCGGCAAGAACATAATTACCGCCACCGCCCAAGGGAAAGCCGGTTTCGCTTTCCTGCTCGAATATGTAATCGGCGGGGTGGCAAAGACCTTTACGTCGAGCACTGGTTGGCAGGTCAGGGAGCCT
>JAJRPE010000519.1 GCA_024280935.1 Candidatus Hydrogenedentota bacterium | reverse complement strand
GTTGCGGGCAACCCCCTTCTCATCCCGGTAGGAGGTTACGACCAGTGGGGTTATGTAGGTCTTGTCTTTGTAGCGACTCTTTGCATAAGCGACACGTAGCTTCATTGCGCTATTATAGAATAGGTGCCTGTTTTTGTCAAATATAGATAGATTATTTACTAGCGACAAATACGGACGATTAGGTCACAAAACACCCAAAAACAAAGGCTCTCAGGGTTGGGGGAGGCAAAAAATTACTCAACTTCCGATATGGGCGAAATTCACGTTGGTTGATTTCCGAAATTTGCATCCACAAAGGCACTGGTGCCTCGTGTCGGTTCAGGTGGCACCCTCGTCGTTTTCCAGGGTAAAGCCTCATCCGCGATAACGAGTTCCAATCACGGGAGGGGCCTTAGTTTCGCGTGCTGTACATTGATCTGCTGGCTGAGTTCGGCCTGAATGGCGGCGTGGGCGGGGTCACCGATGAGATTCCGGGTTTCGCCAGGGTCTTCCGCCAGGTGGTAGAGTTCATCCTTGCCGAGGCGTAGAAAGTCGCGCATGAGCTTCCATTCGGGTGTGCGATACACGCGCATGTCGGTCGTCTCGCCGTGATGCATGCCGTATTCTCCGTAGAAATTGTTTTCCCACGGGATGGATTCACCCCGAAGCAACGGCAGGAAATTCCGCCCGTGAATGAGCGTGTTGTCCTTGGTTTTCAGGCCCGCCATGGCCAGGAGTGTGGGAAACCAATCGAGGTTGGTGATGCATTCGTCCACGATACTGCCCGCTTCGACGACACCGGGCCAGCGGACGATGGCGGGCACGCGCATGGAGGTGTCGAACATGTTCGCCCGCCGCCCGCTCGGTGTGGTGCCCTCGATAGTCAGCCAGGAACCGTTGCCCTTGTGGATAATGCCATGGTGCCCCACGTTGTAGCCATGGTCGCTGGTGAAAACGACGATGGTGTTTTTCGCCCAGCCGGTCTCGTCCAGCAGCTTCAACAGGCGGCGCACGTTGCGGTCCACACCCGCTACACTCGCCAGGTATTCCCGCATCAAACGCTCCATGCGCTTGTGATCGAGATTGGGGACATCCGGCGCAGGCAAGGTCAGTTCCCGATCCTTCACATGGGCTTCGTCCGATTCGGCCACGGGTTTCCAGGGCGCGTGGGGGGACCGGTAGTGAAGGGAAAGCATGAAGGGCTTGTCCTGTTTGCCCGCGTCTTGCAGGAAATCCAGGGCCTTGTCCGTGAGCAGGTCGGCCATGAGACCCTTTTCCACCGCTTTTTCCCCGTCATGTTCCAGTTCGGGGTCAATCACCTTCGCCCCGCCTTCCCGAAACCCGTAGAAATAGTCATAACCGAAGTGTTTCGGGAGGAAGCGGTCCTGCGTGCCCAGATGCCACTTGCCCACCAGGCCGGTGTTGTACCCTGCGTCGCGCAAATCCCGGACCCACGTGTCGATGGTGGGATCCAGGCCCAGATCGGCTTCACGACGCTGGTACTTGTCGGCACGGGGCGCAATCCAATCCGTGATGCCCACTTCCGAACCGTAGCGGCTCGCGAGGAGCCCCACCCGCGACGGGGAGCAGACGGGGGTGGTCACGAAGAAGTTGGTGAACTTCGCGCCTTCCCGAACCAATCGGTCCATACCGGGCGTATCGCAATCGGGGTTGCCCGCATTGCCCATAGCCCACGCGGCCTGGTCGTCGGTATAAATGAAGAGAATATTGGGCCGGGTATCGGCTTGGGCGACGGGTATTGTGCAGCCGACCAGGATAGCGAGGACGGTGAGCTTGACGGTGTACAGCATGGCGGGCGCTCTCTAAGTCGTTGTTATTCGTGGGCGGACTCAGTTTTCTGGTTGTATTTCGGGAAGCCCTCCGGCCCACGTGGCTTGGAGTTTTGACAATATCCGTGAGTTTGGTACAATGCGAATTCTACAGACAGGAATCCTTGGGCGCAACGTGCGCTGGTTTCCTGCCAGGCAGCGAAGGACATGGATCAACCATGGGCTTAATGACATCCGAAATATCATCAAAGACCCTGGTGCCACTGTGCCGCCAGATGGCCACCAGTTACGATGCCGGGCTGCCCATTGTGCGCACGCTGGAGCTTATGTCCGACAACGCCCGGGAAAGCCGGGCAAAACAGGTGTTTCGCGCCATGGCGGAGGACACCCGCAACGGCATGACCCTGGGTGAGGCAGCCCGCAAACACAAGAAATATCTACCCAAATTCTTCATCGAGTTGCTCCATTCGGGCGAAATGGGCGGGCGCCTTGATGTCATGCTTCGGGACATGGCGGACTACTATGAAGATCGCCTCTCCATGCAGCGAAAGATCGTGGGTGCCATGGTTTATCCGATCATCCAGTTGTCCGCCGCTTGGTTTCTGGGCACCTTTTCCCTTGGGCTACTGGGCAAGATCAACTTGGATTCAGGCCAGGCATTCGATATTGGCCGCTACTTCACGGAATACTTCCGTTTTCAAGGCATCGCGATGGCTGTGGTGGCTGTCGTCGTGATTGTCATCGTGGTGCTCTCACGCCTGGGTGTGCTCAAGTTCAGCTTCGGACTCGTCCTGAGTTATATCTGGCCGATTAACATCGTAAACCGAAAATTCAGCCTGGCCCGGTTTTTCCGCAGCTTTTCACTGCTCCTCGGCAGCGGCATGAACCTGAAGTCCTGTATTGGCAACGCCGCCGCCATCTCAGGCAATCCCCGCATGGAGAAGGATCTCCTGACCGCGATTCCCCGGATAGCCAATGGGGCTACCCTGGTGGAAGCCTTTGCCCCTTGTCGCAGCCTGACACCCGTAGCCCGCGAAATGCTGGAAGTGGGGGAGCAGTCTGGCAACCTGGAAGTTTCCCTTCAAAAGGTTGCCGACTATCACTTAGAAGAGGGCCGCCATGTGATGGGCGTGGCGACAAAGATTTCGGGCGTGGCGATCACGTTGGCCATCGGTGGCTTGATTGGCTACATCATCATAAAGTTTTACTCAAATTATTTCAGCATGCTTGACAGCATTTAGCGCCTCAGTCTGGGAGAACCGCTATAAAAAACAAAAAATTTGTCAGGCGGCGAGCGCCAAGGGCCATAGATCTTGGTTGTGGCCCT
Source organism: Candidatus Hydrogenedentota bacterium (assembly GCA_024280935.1). Lineage (GTDB taxonomy): Bacteria > Hydrogenedentota > Hydrogenedentia > Hydrogenedentales > JAEUWI01 > JAEUWI01. The sequence continues at coordinate 3,294 of JAJRPE010000519.1, read as the reverse complement.
GTCACGTTAGCGTTTTAATCCAGAAAACTGCTATAAAATAAGAGGCTACTGGGCAGGGCTGATCAGGACATGACCTTTGTGCAACGTCGCATTGGCGGGCATCGTGCCACTGGCACGATGCCACGAATAACTGGATTCATAGTAAGTACATACTGAAAAACGGGTCGCCCACGACCCCGTCACGAGGAGGTAGTAACACCATGTCCCTGGAAAATAACAATGCATTGGAAGACCCGAAGGACTACACCAGGCATATCTGGATAGGCATCCTTGTCGTCGTCGTAGCGATGATCGCCGTGATCGCGATGCAGGGGGATCAGATACCGTCTAACTCCGAGGTAACGACAAAGCATATCCTGATCCAATTCAGCAAGGCCGACCCTGCGGATCGGGCGCGCGCGTTGAAGCGGATACAGGAGATCCGACAGCGCATTCTGAGTGGCGAGAGCTTTGAGAGCCTGGCCCGGCAATATTCGGACGATCCGGGAAGCGCGGCTCGGGGCGGATTCATCCCGCCGCAGCCCCGGGGCACCTTTGAAGAAAACTACGACGCCTATGCCTGGTCTGCCGATCTCGACACCCTGGGCGAAATTATCCAGACCAGCCATGGATTTCATTTGGTCGTCGTAACGAAACGCTATATTTCGCCGGCCGATGAATATGAACAGGAGCTGGACAGGCGTGTTTCGGAAGAGCGCTCTGGCAATAGGGGGTCAGATTCCGAAGAAGATACCGATAAGTAGGTATAGAAATTGATTTTTTCGGGATGCTCTGAGCCAGGGCATCCCGTTTTTTTGTTTAGTGCCTCAATTTGGAAAAACCGCAGCAAAACCAAAGCGATTTTCAGGCAACGAATGACAGGGGCATACGCCTTGGTTGTGCCCCAGCCCATCAGGTTTACTCCGGTGTTTTGGCATAGAAACTGGTCAGGCTTTGGATTACAGTGGGGGCGTTGATCCAATCGCCAAAAAATATAGATAGAAAAAATATAATGGCGGTTTCCAATGGGGTGGTGACACCTTCTTGGGCAAGCTGGGGGGAACGGCTTAATGTGCGAATATGAAACATGGATGCACTTCCTTCTTGTAGCGGGCGGTACCCTATCAATGGGTTTCCAGCATACCATGAATCCTGTCGGCGAGTCTTCCGGCGCGGGATAACGTGGCGTGCGTTTCCGTCAAACTGCTATGATACACCTTCGTTCGGACCACATATCCCGCTTGTAGTCCGGCCATGTCTGCGCCCTGAGGGCGATAATTATCTTAGCCCCTGAGGAGTAGATCCCGTGAATCCCTTCGAAAGTCTTGTCGCACCTATTCTGGCCGCCTTCCCCGAGTTGAGCGCCGAGGATCTCTCCTTCGGAACGCCGCCAAAGCTGGACATGGGCGATGTGGCCATCCCCATGTTTCTTGCGGCAAGGAAACTCAAGGCGGCCCCCCCGAAAATTGCCGCCGAGGCCGCCGAAAAAATCGCCTTCGGGCCAGAAGTCCTCGAAGCCAAACCCATGGGTCCCTATCTTAACCTTCGACTTGATCGGGGAACCATTGGCCGAAAGATCATTGCCAGCGTTCTCGATGCGGGCGATAAATTCGGCTCCAATGGCGTGGGCAAGGGCGTGAAGGTGGTCCTCGAACACACGAGTATTAACCCCAACGCCAGCCCCCACGTGGGCCGTGCGCGGAACGCCATGATCGGCGACAGCCTCACCCGGCTCCTCCGTTTTGAGGAACACGAGGTAGAGGTTCATTACTACGTCAACGACATGGGGCGCCAGATTGGGCTGCTGGTGCTCATTGCCGACGAGTTGGAGAACCTCACCTTCGATCAAGTCTTGGATGCCTACGTGGAAGCCAACGAGCGGGCCAAGACTGACGAGGCCTTTGCAACGGCGGGCTATGAGTTACTTTCTAAAATGGAGCAGGGCGACCCGGAGACGCAGAAGCGTTTTTCCGACGTAACGGATTTGTGCCTCAAGGGGCAGCTTGAAGTGCTCGGGCGCCTGGGCGCGACCTATGATGTTTTTGACCAAGAGTCCAAGTACGTCCAGGATCCCCGCCTCGACGAGTTGGTCACCGCCCTGAAAGAGAAAGATGCCGTCTTCATCGATGACGACAAGCGCCTCGTGGTGGATCTCTCCAAGATCGGCCATGAACTGGAAGAGGGCCGCTACTTTGTGCTGCTTCGGGGCAATGGAAGCTCCATGTATGGCTTCCGCGACTTGGCCTACTCGCTGGACAAAAACGCGCTCGGCGCGGACCTCAACATGATGGTCCTGGGCGAAGACCACAAGCTCTACGCCCAGCAGCTTGGACTGATTCTGGCCGCTGCCGGACATCCCGTGCCAGAGCCGGTCTACTACTCGTACATTTTGCTGAAGGACGGCAAGATGTCCACGCGGCAGGGCAAGGTCGTGCTGCTTTCCGATTTTCTGGATGAAGCGTCCACCCTGGCCAACACACGGGTGGCCGAACAATGCACCGATCTCTCCCCAGAAGAGCAAAAGGTTATCGCCGAGCAGGTCGCCGTGGCTGCGATACGTTTCAGCATCCTGCGGGTCACGCCCAACAAAAACGTGATCTTCGACATGGAAGAGAATATGAAGTTCGTGGGCGACACGGGGCCCTACATCCAGTATTCCTGCGCACGGATTAACTCCATGATGCGGAAACACGGCGCGGAGATATCCAACGACCTCGCCGAGCAATTCCCCACCACCGCCGACGCGGAATGGGCACTCCTCACCAAACTCGCGGACTTCCCCAACATCATCGCGGGTGGCCTGAAACAACGAAGCTGCGCTTCCATCGCGGTCTACACCCTGGAGCTGTCTCGTCTCTTTTCCAGCTTCTACAACGACTGCCCCGTATTGAAGGCCGAGACCGAGGAACTCAAGACGGCCCGCCTCCAGATCTGTAAGGCTACCTTGCAGACCTTGAAGAACGCCTTGGGAATCCTGGGCATAGAGGCCCCCGAGCGGATGTAGGAACGCCAATAGGGAAAAAACGAGCATCAACCCCGACGAGCCACTGCGGTGCGCCGGGGTTTTCTGTTTTTGTGGACATCGTGGACGCTGTAGACTTGGTGGACAAGATGATTTTTTCACTTCGCCCACCGAGTTCCGCACGCTCTATAGTGAAAGAGTATATTTTATCGTTTGACTTCTAACTGATTTATGGTATACTAAGTTCGGATGCAGTATACTCAAGGGCAACCAGGGAGAGAGCGACCCATGAAACTTTCCGAAGAAATCCAGGCCATACGCCGTGAATTAAATGGGGTGGAGCGCAACGTGGC
>JAJRPE010000518.1 GCA_024280935.1 Candidatus Hydrogenedentota bacterium | reverse complement strand
TTATGTTGAGTCGCCTGGGAAGCAACCTTTGGGCCACTGCACGCTTTCGGGGTGAGTGTGTGGCATCTATGGATTCCAGCGTGATGGCCGTGCTACGTACACTGGAGGCACGTCTGGGCATGGTCAAAGCGGTTCCCCTCTTATTCCACAAGACCCTGCCTCAACCCGCATCGCTGGGCTTCCTGCGTCCCGCGATCATACTGCCGGTTAGTGTGGTCACCGGGTTGAATGAGGAGCACTTGCGGGCTATCCTCGCCCATGAATTGGCCCACCTTCGTCGGCATGATTACTTGTTTAACCTGGCGCAGTTGTTTGTGGAATCAGTCCTGTTTTTCAATCCCTTCGTCTGGCTCCTGGGGCGTACTATCCGTTTGGAACGGGAGGCCTGTTGTGATCGATTGGCGGCGGAAGCCTTGGAAAACACGGGCGATTACGCACGAGCGCTGGTAGCGGCATCAACGCAGTTTAGCGCTTTTTCTTCCCCGGTGATGAACGCCTTCGGGGCGGAACGGTCCGGGATAGTAACGCGCGTGCGGCGTCTGCTTCAGCCGAGAGCTGGAACGGGGCTTCGTGTTTCCCTGCTGGGACTTCTGGCAGTTGGCGGTGTGGCCTTGTTCACGGTTGTGGCCCTGGGCCTGTTGACGGACCGCACCGTTGTCTATACGGCGCAGCTGCTGAGTCCAGCAGAGCGGGTAGCGCATATTAGAATGATAGAAAACGAGGCCCGTGAAAAATCCGAAAGCGCTATTACGATCAACGGACAGGTGATTGATGAGTCCGGGGCTGCCATCACAGGTTGGTTAAGTATTCTTGTTGTGGGCCATCGAAATACCCTGTCAACCGGGGCTGAAAGCGACGCAGGTAGATTTTCAGTGAAGGTTTTTAAGGGAAATGTTGTCCATGTAGGGGTTAGTTTCCCCGGCTATGGGCCTGATTATCAAGGGCCTTTTACAGCGGGTTCGGATGGTGTGGTGGAGGGGTTGGTGTTTACCTTGCCACGGGGGGTGACAAACTCGGTATTGCTGCGTAATGAGCAGGGGGAAGCCATCACGGGTGCTTCGGTGACGGGCGGCTACAAAATGGCACCAAACTCTATGAGTTCTATTTTCAGTTGGACCACCGATGATAATGGTGCTTTCGAGGTTGTTGGGGGAACGAAAATCCCCGTGCGGATGAATGTGTCCACGCCGGGTTACCAGACTGCGGAAAAGACCATTACACTTTCGGGGGGCGCTGTTCACACATGGATCCTGAAAGCGGGCCGGGCGGTTAAGGGGGTGGTACGTTCCGAGGCTACAGGCGAAGCAATAGCGGGTGCCCGTATCGGACATGTTCTACGGTCTACCCCAAAGACTCACCACCAACATGATCTTGGTTTTGATAATCCGCCGCTGCTTGCAACCACCAACGAATTCGGTGAATTTGAAATCGACACGCTGGAAGTTTATACGGGGAATGTAATCCGAGTAGATGCCGAGGGGTATGCGATGGCGCTGATCAGAGGAATTACAGATCATTCACCCGTGATTGACGTCGTGCTAAAAAAGGGAATAGCGGTGTCCGGGGTTATTGATCTGCCGCTGGAGCACATGCCCCAGAAACTTGTTTTTGAAACCCGTTTGCATCTATCAGAGGATCACGATGCCTACCATGGGGTGGGGGCGGATGTCGTGAACGGCCAATTTCACGTTGTTGATCTTTTTGAAGGTACTTGGGAGATTAAGAGGACAAAGTACCTTCCTGCAACCCGTATTCAAGTCACTGGATCGCGGGACGACCTGATCCTGTCACCGGCACAGCATGGGCCTGTACGCTGACACTGACGGCTCCCGAGGGGTACCCAGTGCCTGATGGTGAGATTATTATAGTGCCCGCCTATACCCAGATGGGGGAACAGTCTCTGACGGTCCGTGGTGGTATTCGCTTTCCGGTCGTGGAGGGCATCGCGAAAATTGAGATACCGATAGACAGCGTCAACTTCAACATAACGACGAGGACGAACACATCCATGATCGATGGCATCCGGGAGCGCCCAAAGGGAGTGCCGGGTTATTGTTTGCCCTTTACCAATATCAAGCGCTTGCCATCGGGAGAATACCCTGCGGAAATCTCGGTAGCGTGCCGCCCGGCGGGTGCGGTTACCCTACGGTTGTTGGACCTTTCCGCGCACCCATACACGGATCGTGTGACCTTGGAATCACACACCTTGTCGGTGGAGAATGATGATGGGTGGCCGAGCCATTTTGACGTGCAGGGGTCCAATACTGATCTGGGAACGGTGGTGTTTCATCCCCTTCCGCTGGGCGGTGTGTTTGTGTTTAGTGCGCGGGTTGGAAAATCGTATTTGATTAGCCCGGTTGTCCGATTGAGAGAGGCCAATCCTATTGCCGAGGTTGTCTTGCAAATGGGGGAAGGGCAAACATTATATGGGTTGGTCGTCGATAGCGAGGGGACACCGCTTGAAGGGATCCCCTATCAGTTGAATTATAGGGTTTCGGATGAGTTTATGGGCAGTCAAAACGGGGTCACAGATGTCGACGGGATTATAGAAATCCAGGAGATACAGTACAACCCGGATGTGGAATACAGCTTAAAAATACGACCTGGTGACATGCCCTATGCTCCCAGGAATATTGCGGGGCCTTCGTTCCGAAAACAGGTGAAGATTGTATTGGAGGACAAGTAGGAGGTTGGGCATTCTGCCCGACACAAAGTGCATGTTGGGTGTCGAAAATGCACATTGTGTTTGTGGGGTACGTTGATTGTCCAATACCGGCTACTGTGTTCTGCCGTTTTGCTCTCCAGTTGGCACACGTGCCGATCACGGAGATCATGTCCGACGCGGGCCTTATGTCGGGCAGGATGCCCAACCTCCTTACTTTGGCCGCACATATCCCGCGATGGCCTCGCTCCAGTCATCGCCTTCGGTTACGACATCCTTGTGCAGTTTCAGCATGGCCGATTTCATGGATTCGAGGCGTTCTGTTTCGCGTTCAGCCAGGTTGTTTTTCTGTCCCATATCCTCCCGCACATTGTAAAGTTCGAAGCGGGTGGGTGTGGTGGTTTTGATGAAGGGCATGTCTTCCGCCGAGAGCCAGTGGCTCCGTTTTTTCACCGGGTCGTTGATGTGTCCAATGAGCGTCCAGTCGCCGTCACGCATAGCGAGTTGGGGATCCACACGGTAGAAGTACCATAAGAGGGGCGTGTCGCGCACGAGGGGCTTGGCATTGAAGAGGGGTGTCAGGTCCGTGCCGTCGATGGCCCGATCACGGGGCGGCTGAATGCCTGCGATGGTGCAGAGGGTGGGCAGCATATCGACGACACCAGCGGGTTCGCCAGTGCTTGTTCCGGCAGGGATGTTGCCGGGCCAGCGCATGATGCCGGGCACCCGGATACCACCGTCCCAGAGGTCGGACTTCTTGCCGCGCAGGGGCCCTTGGGAACCTTCGCGCCAGGGTCCGTTGTCGGAGGCGAAAAGGACGAAGGTATCTTTGGAGAGACCCAGGGTATCCAGAGAATGCAGGATACGTCCAATGGCGCGGTCGAGGTTGGCTATATTGGCGAAGTAGAGGGCATCTTCTTTGCCCGCGCTCTTGTATTCTTCCACGAGATCGGGCGGTGAGGCCAGCTTCTTATGGGGTTCATGGAAGGCCACGTAGGCGAAGAAAGGTGGGGCGTTATTTTCGCGTTTCTTGAGCCAACCAATGGCTTCATCAGCGACGATCTGGCAGGAATACCCTTCGACTTCACCCAGCGCCTTGCCGTTGCGGTAGAAGTTGTCGGGATTCTTGTGGGAGGGTTCGGCATTGTTGCGGGTGCAGAAGGTGTAGTCGAATCCGTAGTCCGCCGGTTTTGGCTGCGTGCTTTCGGGCCGGGTGTGGCTGAGGTGCCATTTGCCGAAGAGTCCCGTGGCGTAACCCGCGTTTTTCAAGAGTTGTGCGATGGTGATTTCGTCGGCGGGCAGGTGCATCCCGTGGGCCGGAGGAATGTAGTTGAAAATACCGGTGCGGGCGGCGATACGCCCGGTCATGAGTGCTGCGCGGGAGGGCGAGCAATTGGGTGCCCCTGCGTAGAAATCGGTGAAGCGCATGCCTTCGCGGGCGAGCTGGTCGATGTGGGGTGTCTTGATGGGGCCACCGAAACAGCCCGCGTCCTGGTAGCCCATGTCGTCGGCGAAAAGGATGAGGATGTTGGGCTGGATTGGTGCGGCGGTGGGATGGGTTACAGGGAGTGCGCACAGGGTAAGCAGCGCGAGTACCAGCATGTTGCGTGGACAGAAGAATCGCATAGGTTTACCTTTCGCAGATGGGTCGTGCTGATTATGACGTGTGGCGTGGTGGGAGTTCACGTTTGGATATTTTTTCAAGGTGGCATGGGTGTCTCGCCTGTGTTTTTGGTTGCTGGTAAGCATTTCACGCTCCAACGATATCGAAGTTGGCCTTGGCCTCGTCAAGATCACCGATGGGTGCCACGGGTAGGCCTCTCAGGGCTTTACCCGTGCAGTAACCTGCCAACAAAGAGGGGAGCATCCAGTTTTGGAAGACCTGTGTTCTTACACGGGTAAACCCTTCGGGCCTACCCGTGGCACCCGCCGGTCTTTTTGTTGACTATAAGGTGTCCGTGTCGTGAACGGTTACGGTTTTTCTGAGGTCTCTACTATGTTCTTGCTCCAAGCACCCGCAGGTTTCTTTTTTAAGGAGCAAGATGCCACAGGTCGTGAATGCTTACGGTTGCTGCAAGGTTATCCGGGATACTCGCACCCACAAAGCCGCTCCTACCTCGCGTTTGTGTAGGTGGCACCCGTAGTGTTTTCTTCAGAAATTAATTATCGATTCTGAAAAGTCCCCTCGTTCCCACGCTCCGCTTGGGAATGCATGTCCCTACGCTCCGTGTAGGAGGCTCCCATATTTACGAGGGCTAAGATATTTTCGCAGGGCTGTTGGCTTAATCCATGCGCCCGTTGGGCGCAATGCAGGCGAGCCGCCCGCGCTCCAAATTGTCGAGTTCCTTGATGTATTTGCAGGGG
>JAJRPE010000517.1 GCA_024280935.1 Candidatus Hydrogenedentota bacterium | reverse complement strand
AGCCGCTCAACACCTTGCGTCACCGCCTCGTACAGCGGGCGGGACGCATACTGCAGCCGCAAGGTACCCTTACACTCAGCATGAGTGCCAACCACGCAGTTCACACCGACCTGTGCCACCTTCTTGAACGAATAATGGACGCCGCTTAGAATTCAGTCCCGCGTTTCGGTACCAAATTTATGCAACGTTGGGGTTTACTCTGGCTGGCAGATAGTGTGGCGGTGCAACACAGCACCTCGCAATCGACGCTCCGGTGATGTTAAGTAGGACATCACCCTCTTGCACCACGACATTTGATAGCTTCGCGGCCTGATCGTCATCAATGAAAGCCAAGTTCTTTTCTCTAAATTCGCCATCATGAACGTTAAGACTTCGAAAGAGTGATATGCCGTCAGGTTTGTACGCCTTCTTCCCCCCTTTGGGCGTAGCTCCGCTCCCAATCTTCGTTGTGAGGTCATCCAGTCGGTACGTTCGCCACCCTTCCTTCATAGCATCCCCCGAATCCCATCGAGGATTTTCGCGCTCTCCACATCCAGCGCTGCCATTTCCTTGATGATTTCCTCCGGCTCGCGGAGCGGGTCTTCTTCCGGGGCGTTGGGGTTCTTGGCGGAGAGGTCGAAGGTCGTCTTGTCCACGTCGGCGATCTTGATGGTCCAGGACTGCTCGCTTTCCTTGGCCTTGGTCTGTAGCGTGACGAATTCTTTCAAATCGTCGTCATTGAGGGGGTTGGTCTTGCCGAGGCTGCGTCCGGGGTCGAGTTGGTAGTACCAGATCTTCCGCGTGGGCACGCCTTTCTCGAAGAAGAGCACGACCGTCTTCACGCCCGCGCCGAGGAAGGTGCCGCCGGGACAGTCGAGAATGGTGTGGAGCTTGCAGCTTTCGAGCAGTTCCTGGCGCAGGGCCTTGGCGGCGTTGTCGGAGTTGGAGAGGAAGGTGTTCTTGATGACCACCGCCGCGCGGCCCCCGGCCTTGAGGGACTTGATAAAGTGCTGGAGGAAGAGGAAGGCGGTCTCGCTGGTCTTGATGGGGAAATTCTGCTGGACCTCTTTGCGTTCTTTCCCGCCGAAGGGGGGATTGGCGAGGATGATGTCGAAGCGGCCCTTCTCCTGGATGTCCATGATGTTCTCGGACAGCGTGTTGGTATGCACGATGTTGGGCGTGTCGATGCCGTGGAGGATCATGTTCATGATGGCGATGACGTAGGCCAGGCTCTTCTTCTCTTTGCCGTAGAAGGTCTTGGACTGGAGTTTCTTGAGTTGGCTGGTCGTCAGCGTGCCCGTGCGCAGGTAGTCGTGGGATTCGCACAGGAAGCCCGCCGACCCGCACGCGCCGTCATAGATCCGCTCGCCGATCTTCGGCTTGATCACCTGGACCATGGCGCGAATCAGCGGGCGGGGCGTGTAATACTCGCCGCCGTTGCGCCCCGCGTTGCCCATGTTCTGGATCTTGGCTTCATAGAGGTGGGACAGCTCGTGCTTTTCCTTCTGCGACCGGAAGCGCAGCGTGTCCATCAGTTCCAACGCATCCCGCAGACTGTAGCCGCTCTGGAACTTGCTCTTGATCTCCCCGAATATCTCCCCGATCTTATACTCGATAGTGTCCGACCCGCTGGCGCGTTGCTTGAACCCACGGAGATAGGGAAAAAGCTCCCCATCCACAAACCCGATGAGATCATCCCCCGTCAGCGCGTTATCATGGTCAAAGTCCCCCGCCCCATTCTTCGGTGCCGCCCAGCGCGACCACTGGAACCGCTCCTCCAGCAAGAACGCATAGGACTTCCCCCGCAACGCCGCCTCCATCGCCCGTTCCCGCTCCAGATCATCCAGATACTTCAGAAACAGCATCCACGACGACTGCTCCGTATAATCCAACTCCGAAGAACACCCCGCCTCCTTCCAAAGCACATCATCAATATTCTTAAACGTCTGTTCGAACATTCATCCTCATTCCCATCGTGTCCTGGTTGACACCCCAGACAAAAGTCGGCACGCCACATTCAGCACACCGACTGCCTTTTGTCGGAGGCATCATATTTGATTTTTGACCACCAAGTCTATCACCACCGTGGAAACAGGGAGCGTTGTTCGTGAGGCTTCGCATCAGCCGTAGGGGGGGCGCTACCCAAACGCCCCTACGCGGAGCGTGGGAACGAGGGTTGTGGTGAAAGGGGAGGGTGTGTGGGTTGTGGGAATGCTGTCCGGCACGCGGGGGGCACGTTTGCCGGGTGTCGCTGTCCCGTTGTTTGCAGGAGAGACCGCCGCCAACCGTGTCAACGACGGGACAGCCACACCCCTTGTATCGTGTTTCACTTATGTGTGGGTGCTTGGTTATTGCAGCGTCCCCACACTACCTCCCGGTACCTATGGGTGCGTCAGTCCCTGGACGTTCGCGGTTATCTTAGCCATCCAAATACTGCAACAACGCGTGCAGTCCCACCACGGTTTTGCCGTCCTCAAAGCGGTGCGCCTTCAAGCCCTGGCGCACTTCGTCAAGCGAAAGCTCTACCAGCTCGATGCGCTCTTCTTCATCGAGATCCTGGCCCACGTGTTGGAGGTCGAAGGCGAGGTAGAGGTAGAATTTCTCCGAGGAATAGCCCACGGTCGCGTAATAGGAACCGGCAGGGATGAGCTGCTTCGCCCGGTAGCCGGTTTCTTCGATGAGTTCGCGCATGCCACATTCGGCGGGGTCTTCGTCGCCTTCGCGTTTGCCCGCTGGAATTTCGAGGATGTCCTGTCCGATGGCGATGCGGTATTGGCGCACGAGGATCACCGAGTTCCCGTCAAAAGGGATAACACCCACGCCGCCCGAGTGCTCCACGACCTCGCGTTGGGCACAGGTACCGTCTTCGAGGGTGACATCGCCGGTGCGGATGCGGAAGACGGTGCCGTCGTAGACAATTTGGTTTTCTTGCCATTTTTCCATGAATCGTTCCTGTTGGGTGGGGCCAGCGAAGATGGTAGCACAGTGGGCGGTTGATAGTTGACAGTTGATGGTTGACAGTTAACAGCGCGGAGGGTGTGAATGTAGGACATCCGTCCCGGTTGTCACAGGCCGTTTACGGCCTCTACGGAAAGTTGCATGCACTTGGAATCGTGACCGACGTACCGTCGGTCGTGACAGCCGAGACGGCTATCCTACATTGTTTGGACCGACGTAGCGTCGGTCGTGACAGCCGGGACGGCTATCCTACATTGTTTGGACCGACGTAGCGTCGGTCGTGACAGCCGAGACGGCTATCCTACGTTGTTTGGTCCTTATATCAGGAACGTTTGGGATGCCCGTTGTTGAAACGATGCGCGGTGAGACAGTCAGCGCCTTGCGTCGGAACGAGGTTACTGTGGTGCGGGTCCGTCCCTGAACTCCCCTGAAACGCAAGTTGGACAGATCGGGTCAAATCGGGGTAAGATTTATTTTTTGTCATGCGTCCCCACTACTCTGCAAGGAACTGTTATGAAACGTCTTTTGAATACAAGCGTGTTGATTCTTGGGCTGCTTCTGTCCCTGTTCGCAGTCGCTGAAGAACCCTATACGCAGCACATGAACATTGTGTATGGCGAAGTCCATGGCACGGGCCTGATCATGGATGTTTTCACGCCCAAGTCGACCGATGCCGCGTTGCCCGGCCACGGTCTCGCCATCATTGATGTGGTAAGCGGCTCTTTCTTTTCCGACCGGGGAAAGCTGGAGGACCATAAGGAAGCCCGCATGTATGACATTTACTGCGGCAGCGGGTATACGGTCTTCGCGGTGCGGCCCGGTTCCATCACAAAATACACGGGCCGCGAGATGAACCGGCATGTGAAGCAGGGCATCCGCTGGGTGAAGGCCCACGCGAAGGAGTATGGTATTGACCCGGATCGGCTGGGCATCACCGGGGCTTCGGCGGGGGGCTATCTGGCGACCTACGCGGCGGTGACGGGTGGGGCGGCTCCGGGGAAGGGCGACAATGGCGCGTATGACACCAAAGTCGCGGCGGCGGCGGTGTTCTTTCCGCCGACGGATTTCACGCTGGCCGATTGGACGCAAGGTCCGTTGAAGCGTTTTGGCCCCTTTTTCTTCCGTAACGGCTTTGATGGGCGAAGCTCGGAACAGATTGCCACGCGGACCCGTGATCTTTCGCCCCGCTACCAGATAGGGGCCGACACCCCGCCCTTCCTGTTTATTCACGGCGATGCGGATCCGCTGGTGGATTTGGAGCAGTCGGAGGTCATGGTGCAGGCCCTGAAAGATGCCGGACACGAGGCCACCCTCATCGTAAAGGCGGGCGGTGCCCATCCCTGGCCCACGATTTACGAGGAGGTGGCGGTGATGTGTGACTGGTTCAGCGAGCATTTGAAGAAGGATTGAGCGGTCCGGGGACTGCCTCGCCCAGGTCCGCGTTGCGTAGGAAAGAGAGCTTTGTGGCAAGCCCACTTGCCAAGGTATGTATGCGGCAGATAACAGGCGGGGCTGTCCCCAGAAAATTACAATTGCGTGCTGAACTTTTTGGGGACAGCCCCGCCTGTCAACGTGCCCTTCGTTGGAGAGGTCATTTGATTTAGACACCGAGCGAATCGTGTTTTTTCGGTCGGGCTTGGGCGAGGCAGTCCCCGTCGCAGGGGCGGACGAATGAAAGGGCAACGCTATGGCAAAAAACGACCCCACACAACGTGCCCTCAACGCGTTGCGGGCGATGGAGGCGGGGGAGCGCACCGAAGAAGGCGTGGTATCTCTTCGCAAGCTGCTGGCCCATCGGAGCAATCATGTGGTGGGGCGTGCTGCGGCCCTGGCTCAACGCTGGGAGGCGGAAGAGCTTATCCCGGCCTTGCTGGAGGCTTTTCCGCGCTTCATGGTGAACCCGGTAACGACCGATCCCATCTGTGCGGCGAAGAAACCCATCATTGAGGCCCTGGCGGCGCTGGGGCACAACGATCCCGAGGTTTATCTTCAGGGCGCTCGCCACGTGCAGGTGGAGGGGATGTCTGAAGGGAAGGATGCACGACGATGGGAGTCGCCACCGAAGCGAAGGGTCTGGGAGGATTTTCCGCGCAGGGGTGGGAATGACACAGCGGCGTTGCTCCGGGGTATTTCGGGGGACGCGCTGCTGGGTTGCCGCTATGGTGATGCCTATCTGGTGATGGCCTCGCTCCTGATGGATTCGGATGCCCGGACCCGTCGTGTTGCCATGGAGAGTCTTGGGGGGACGGCTTCCGATAAGTCCGCGTTGCTGATTCATATGGCCCTGCTTGCGGGGGATCCCGAGGCGGATATTATGTCGTTGGGACTACAGGGACTCATGGCCATCGCGCCGGAGGCTTCCCTGGATTTTGTTGCCGGATACCTGTATTCGCAGGATGAGGCCATTGCGGAAGGGGCGGCGTTGGCCATTGGGGAGGCCCGGCTGCCGGAATCCTTTGCCACCCTCCGCCGGGCTTGGGAGGGCCGGGGTGGTCCCGATGAGTTTGCGTTGATGTTGCCCATGGCCCTGACCCGCGACGACGAGGCCGTGGACTTTCTGATTGCGGTGGTCGAGGAAAAGCCGACTCCCTATGCGGCGGCGGCGGTAGAGGCGTTGGCGATTTACAGCGGTGATGCTTCCAAGGTGAAACGCATCGCTGCCGCCGTGGAGGCACGGGGTGGGGCACAGGTGAAGCGCGCCTTTGCGCAGCATTTTGGGGAAGCGTAGGCGGGATGCGCCGACGAGACTTCCTACGCACGAAGCCTCGTATATCGGTAAGCGGACCCTTAAAAAACAGTCGACGGGTGCCACGGGTAGGCCTCTCAGGGCTTACCCGTGTCGTTCCTATCGGTAAGGGAGATGGTCCAAATTCAGAGACAACGCATCTGCACGGGTAAACCCTACCGGGCCTACCCGTGGCACCCGCAGGTCTTTTTGGGCGACGGAGATTTATGTGTACATGGGGTGTTTGTTCAGATGACTTGCACCCTTAAACTCCTCCGCCTTGCCCCTCCGTGTAAGGGTGGCACCCATAGCCGTTTTTTGTGGCGCAGACAAGCCCAGCACATCGTCATCACAGGTGCAGCTACCGATTGCTTAACGCCACAATCCCAATCCGCATGCCGCACCCCGCAATCGGAAGCAGTCCCCTTATCGACCCCAGCGTTGTGCGAGGGGTTGGGTCAGGGCCGTGCTTACGTTGGCGATGGCCTGGTAGCGCTTCTTGCCTTTTTTCAGGAAGAAGGGGGTCAGCGCCATTTTTTCCAGGTAGGTGGAACCCGGCTTGACGGTGATAATGGGGCCGCGCTGGTAGTCGCTGAAGGGATAGACCCAGCCCCGTGTGAAATAGGTGAGGGGCGTTCCCCAGAAATGGTGGTAGTAGAGGTAGTAGGCGGGCCGGTGCAGCGTGGCCCCGCCAGACTTGGGGTTAAAGGTCGTGGCGTTAATGTTCACCGCACCGATGCCGTAGTTCGCCGCCTCATTGGTGAGGGCGAGCCAGGGGATGTCGGCGTCGACCCGGGTGGCCCACTCGTCCTGCCAATTGGGACCGTGCATGGTACGAATCGTCTTTATGTCGCCACTCTTTTCCTGCCAGACGAAGTGATCGACCAAGTGGGTGTCGAGGACGACCTCGCCGTTGCGTATGGCGCTGGCGTTGAAGACATCGCGCACTTCCATAATGGTGCTGACCTTGACGTAGGGCGTGAAGGCATAAAAGGAGTACGTGACGGAGGCCCAGATCTGCGGTGTGCTTCCCGGCATGCGCCCGCTGTTGGTAATGCGGAACATGAGGGGACCACGGGTAGTGACCACGGTCTTCTCCGGCGGATCCCAGGAGAAGGTGTGGCCCCATTTTCCGTTGTCGCCAAAGGAATCGGGATTCCAATGCAGCGCGCCGCTCTGGCTGTTGGTCAGGAGGGGCACGGGATCGCTTTCACGGCCCTTGAGGGTGAAGGAGGCAATCTGGCCGGACTTGTCATCCAGCTTGGCGGCGAAGTAGTCATTTTCTACCAGCGCCTTGAGGGACTCGCCCGTGACCTTCAGATCGGTGCGCGGCGCGGGCAGGGCTTTGGCCTCGAGGTTGTCGTAGCAGATCAACAGCAGTTGCTTCTGGTTGGCGGGCACGTGGGCAAAGGTGACGACCTCGATAAACTGGCTCGGGTGCTGGAGATAGTTGTCGTTGTCCGTGCCGGGGGGCGTGCCGCCGAAGGTGCCCTGGTTGAAGGTCTGAAAGGGCAAGGGTGCCAATGCCTGATCGATGGGATCCACGACAAAGACCCGGAGTTCCTGGGCGAGATCGCCGCAATGCTCAGCACGCGCAGTGATGGAGAATTCCACCGGCTCCTTCTCCCGAGCCAGGCCCGCCTTTTCTTCCAGCACGACGCTTTGATAGCGCTGCCAGCCCTCGGGACCACCGCCTTGTTTCGGAGCCTTGGCGGTGTAGCTTTTGTCCACCGTGACACCCGTGCCTTCAGCGTCTGTTGCGGAGAGTGTGACATCAATACGTACCGTTTCGTCGTTGTGCCAGAGCTTGCGCACGACGAGGACCACATTCGGGGCATTGGCGCTTTCCTTCGTAAGCCAAGCGCTCTGCACGTGGGCGAAGCCATCCACGAACACGTAGTAAGATTCGCAATCCACGTCATTCACCACAACCTTTTTGAAGTTGGCTGCCTTGCCCTCGCTCCAATCCCCCATGGGGATGACGATCTCGTAGAAGGGGTGGCTTGTCGTGGGTGCGACGAAGGTGATTCCCGATACGTCTTTCGGGTCGTAGGGCGCGTCATAGCGGACCTGTCCATCGCCCACGTTGTGGCCTTTTTCAACAGAAACTGCCGATTGGGTCCAAGCGGCGGAAGTGACGGTGAGGGCAAGGAGAACAGCCAGCGCACTTACAAGGTTCCGGATCGGGTAATTCGTTTTTCGGGTCATTACTCGTTTCCTTTTTTCTGGCTGCCTACTTGTCCCGCGACGCCTTCGTCAAAAGGCATGGTAAGGATGGGCATGATCCAGCCTTCCGGTGCCCGTTTGTTGGTGGGCATCCACTCCATGATTTTGAGGGGCGAGCGCAGTTGCTTGTTGAGTTTTTCGATGTCTGCGTAGGGGTTGTCGCCCTCGGCGAAGCGGAAGGGCACCCAGGCGTTGGTCTCGTAGTACATGCTGCCTTTGCGCACCTTCATCAAGCGGGTCATGTTCTTCCCGGCGAAGGGATAGACCAGGGGGCGGGCCCAATAGATCCACGGGCCGTTCTGAATATAGAAGTAGGGCTGAGACACGCTGGCCGGGTCGCCAAAGCGGTTCGTGTTTTCATAGGCGAGGGCAATGTTGGCAAAACCCACTTTTTTCTCGCGATTGATGAAGGCCATCCAGGGCGTGTCCGCCGGGAAGTCCATCGCATGGGTCGGGTGCTCTTTGCTGCCCTCGATTTCCATGTGTTGCACGACGCCCATTTCATCGAGCCACACGAACTCGTCGAGCACAGCGTGGTTGAACACGATCTCTCCGTTGCGCAGGGCGGAGACAAACATATCCTCATGAACTTCCAACAGCGAGGACTGGAGGATGTAGGGCTGGCCAGCATAAAAGGTGTAGGAGATGTGGGCGCTGGCCTTGTCCATGAAAGGCAGCATGGCGTGGCGGCGTGTACGGTGCATGAGGGGACCGGTGATTTGTGCGAAGTCCGGGCCTTCCCAGTCGCTCACGTGGACCCAGGGGGTCGGCGGCGAATAGACCCCGGGATTCCAATGGACCGCGCCGTTGGTTTCCAGCTTGTGCTCCAGCAGTACGGGATCGCCGTTGCCAAGGATGTTAATGATTTCTATTGCGCCGCTGTTGCCGGAGGTTTCGATGGCATACTGACCGTTCTTGATGGTCTGGGCCAGTGCATCGTGTTGCGTCACGCCCAAGTCGGATTCGACCACATTGGCGGGCGCAGCTGGGTTGCCGTAGAGCACTTGGTAAACTTTCTTCTCATACTGCTGTACATCGGCGAGGAAGACGAACTCCACCGTCGTCGTGGGGTCGTAGCGGTGAACCAACTCCCCCGTTTCCGTGTCCTTCTCGCCGGAATTAAGCATGGCCTCGTCGCGCCATTCCGTCACGTCGATAATCTGGTGGGGCGCGACCACATAGCCATCGTCGCCCGCTTTCGGGTGGGTCGGATCATAAGTCACTACGCGAATTTGGCTGTTCTCCGGGCCAAATTCGTCCGCATAGGGTCCGATGGTGGCGTGGACCGGCTCGCCATCCCTGCGAATCCCTGCTGTCTCGTGAACGACCAGACTGATAACGTAGGGCCACGCATCGCTCCAATGGCCCTTGCTGTCCGGTGCCGTACCTTCGTGTTCATAGACGGTCTCATTGCCCTCGGCGTCGGCCACGACAACTTTCAGGGTGTGCTT
>JAJRPE010000516.1 GCA_024280935.1 Candidatus Hydrogenedentota bacterium | reverse complement strand
TGGGGTGATTTATCGGAATTTGGTTTGGCACATTTATTGATGTAAAACAGGTTTTCTGGTCACTACGTGACCATCACAGGCGAGACGCCCGTGCCACCCTCGCTTCTGCGAATCATGCCTCACTCAACAAGGGATAGGGTGGAACAGCCGTCTCGGCTGTTTTTTCACACCGGAAGGTGTGATGGCAAAATCACGTTGGAATGGGCAATAAGTGCCAAATCGAATTCCGCCGGGAACAGGAAGTCTGAGCCCGGCCCCATTCTGGATTCCCACGTGCGTGGGAATGACGTAGGGACTGACGCGCCTCGAAAAGCGCGGTGTATTTTAATTTTCTCGGAATCTTGCGAGTTCTCTTGGCTCAACGACAGGCACTTTGAACGGGCGTGGCTGTCCGTCGTTGGCGGAAAAACCGCCGCTCACTTCGCCAACGGCGGGACAGCCACGAACCTTGAAGTGGCCCTCGTTTTCACGAGTGTCGGCGTGTGGCACCAATCTTTTTCCGCATACCGGAGGGGCTTGGTCCGCGTCAGTCCCCGGGACTGACGCGCCCCGAAAAGCGCGGTGTATTTTCATTTTCTCGGAATCTTGCGAGTTCTCTTGGCTCAGCGGTAGGCACTTTGAACGGGCGTGGCTGTCCTGTCGTTGGCGGAAAAACCGCCGCTCACTTCGCCAACAGCGGGACAGCCACGGACCTTAAAGCGGCCCTTGTTTTCACGAGTGTCGGCGTTGGCACCAAGCTTTTTCCGCATACCGGAGGGGCTTGGTCCGCGTCAGTCCCCGGGACTGACGCGCCCAATGGCTCTTCGGGCAGGAAAGATTGCTTCAATCACCAGGTCTGCCCCTACCCCGCTTTTCGCGCATTCGCTGTCTTACGCCATGCGTCGAGATATCGGCGAAAGCCCTCTTGTGTCGCAGCCGATGCCTTCTTCAAGGCCACCTGAAACTCCTCGGATTCAATCGATTTCCCGGAGGCCTTATACAAATGGGCCGCTTGCGTCGCGACGGCGACATCGTAGCTCTCCAAGCGAGAGAATAAACCCGTTAGGTCCCTGTTGCTCTGCTCGATGATACGACGGGCATAATCCCGCGCACTCGAACGCTGCCCATCGGCATCACCATCAATCCAGATCGCGCCGCTGCATCCTATGGCCTGGGAGCGAAACTCCGGGGTGGTCGGTTGGTAGGGCTTGGCCATTTTCCAATAGGCATCATCGATGCCGGGTCCCGTCGCTATGGCGACGAGGTGTACGTCGTGCGGGGGAAGGTCGTAGGACCACTGGCCCGTCCAAATGATGCCGGGCGTGCTGGACGCGCCCCGCCCAATCGCTTCCTCGCGAACGAGTTCGCCGTTTGCGTAGAGTTGCACCCGCGTGGCGTCCACCCAGTGAGGCCCCAACACGCGAATGCCGACCTTCACCGAGGTATCGCCTGCTGCGACCGCCACCAAGTCTCCCGAGCGGTAATTGTCGTCCACGGTCATTTCGGTGAGCAAACCGTAGCTGACCAGCACGCGCCCGTCGACAAAAGCCTGGGCGGCGGTATCCACATCGATGTTGCCAGGGTCGCTATCGTCAACGCGGATGTAGGTGCGGCCCTGCCCCACAATGTAGCGGTTCACCGTGTGGGAATCGCTGCTCCCGACAGGCGTCATGAAATTGCCGTGATTGAGCTGGGTCATCCAGTCGTGCAACAATTCGAGCGGGTCGGTCTGGGTAGCCCCGGAGTTGATCACCTCCATCGCATTGGCCTGGAGTTTCCAGCCTTCGACGTTCTCCCCCACCGCCTCGTTGTGCAGCTTGGGGCCAAAGGGACGGGTCACCCCGTGAATATCACGGGCGTGATTCAGGATAATAGCGCGGACTTTCGGGGTCTTCTTGATCGCCGCGAAAATATCGTCCCAGCTCCCACTTGGATCGGGCAGGACGGCACCCTTTTCGATGGGAAAAACATTGAAGTGGCCGAGCTTCGTGGTCACTTCGTTGCCGATGACGGGCGTGAAATACTGCCGGACCTTCGCGACACGGGCCGGTTCTTCGTAGTCGATATGCAGGTTGTGGTCCGTCGCGATGGGCAGCTCGATGCCCTCCCCGGCCAAAGTTACCATGCGCTCTTCCATACTGCAATCGCCATGGCGGGAATGGGTGAAGGTATGGATGTGGGTGTCGCACGCGACGTAGCCCTCGGTGGGCACCTCACGGAAAATCGTAAAGGTGATGGAAGAAGGCTCCCCCGCTTTCACCGTCAGGTTGGCGTGGGCCACCGAATACTCAAAGCCCCGCCCGGCGTAGACCACATACTCCCCGACAGGCAGAGCAATCTCCGCATGGCCCGTTGCGGTGTATACCGTTCCAGGGCGCACCGCAAGCTGGGCGTTGGATTTGGTGCCCAGTGTGGGCAGCGCACCATCGGCGCGAACAATAGTCACGCGGCTGGGTGTTCGGCGATTCGTTGCGCCATCCACCACATCAAATTCGACCGTACCTTCAGAAAGCAGACTCGCAAGCGATTGTCGACGCAGCACAATCTCCCCGACACGAATATCATCCGGCTTGGAGCGCTTCGAGATCGTCTGCTCGATCTTCAGTTCATTCTGCCCACTACGGCGGGCCTTTGCGGGTACCTCAAAATAACGAGCCATATCGTTTTCATCACTCAACAAGCGGCCAAGCTTTACCTCGTTCAGATAAACAGCCCACGACCCTTTCACATCCTGCTGGCGGAGTTGAATCACCCACGGAGCAACGCCGACCTCCGCCGCGAAGTTCACGGTCAGCGATTCCGATTCCGGCATCTCGGGAAACTCGCTCCACTCGCGGGGTTCCCCTTGGCGCAGGTGGTGGAGGGTGTCGTCGAGGATTTGCGCAGGTTCGGAATAACCCAATAGCGAAATGAAGGCCAATCCTACAAGAATCGTCACATGGTGCTTCATAAGCGAAAACATCTCCTACCGTCATTCCCGTAAAGGTGGTCGCGGTGGGTATCGAGTTCGCCCAGTCTTCGGAAGCGTTCACCGCGATCTGTTCTTGAGTCACATTGTGGCATTCATAAGAAGACTCTGGGTGCCACGGACAAGCCCCGTGGGACTTGCCCGTGCTGGACCATGGAAACAAAGAGAAACTCATTGTTCGGCGCGGTCCCCTTCACGGGCAAGGCGCTGTCGCTCCTTGTCCGTGGCACCCGAAGCTGTCTGTGAACACCTGTCGGCATTCTTCGTCACTCCATATATCCGCCACGGCGCGTCAAAGCCCTGGGGGAGGGAACGGATGGCCGTCCCCGCTATTTCTCAAACCAATACGAATACAAATCCACATCCTTCATGGTCACACGAATCCGAAGCGGCTTGCCCGCGAGGGCGCTGACATCGGCGGCACCCTTCCACGTTACCTGACGATCAACGGAATCCCCAAACACTTCATCGCAGTCCTCCAGGGTGTAGCCGTCAATGGCCGCGCCATCAGGTGTCTCAAGTTCGACCCGCAGTCCGCCCACCGCCGAACTCGAAAAATTCAGGTGGAGCGAGGCACCGCTAAAAATGACGGGCTTGGTCACGAGTTCGCCGCCGCTCATGGGGGCATTCACGGAAACAAAACCATCGAGCCGCAGGGTGTAGCGGCGCAGCGTGCTGCCCGCGCCGTGCCAGAAGCCCTCCGCCGCGTAGAGCGAAAGCTCATTGGGGGCACCCGCCAAGGCCGACGGGGTTTCGACGACGTGCCAGGCGATGAACTGCTGGCCGTA
This sequence comes from Candidatus Hydrogenedentota bacterium, assembly GCA_024280935.1. Classification (GTDB taxonomy): domain Bacteria; phylum Hydrogenedentota; class Hydrogenedentia; order Hydrogenedentales; family JAEUWI01; genus JAEUWI01. The sequence continues at coordinate 2,825 of JAJRPE010000516.1, read as the reverse complement.
GTGCCACGCGTCGGGGCGTTCGGGGCCGGGACGCATGAACGCCTCGTTCCAGCGGTTAAAATGCTGGCCATCACGGCTGCTCATGAGGAGTCCTTCACTCAGGGCCGTGCCATAGCGTTCCGAGGAAGAAGCCCGCATCTCCCTGCCGGGCAGGTTGGGCAGGTCGCGCATGGATTTCGACCAGCCGCGCTCGATATACCGCGCGGGAAAGCCCAGCAACATATGGGGTGCCCGGTCGTAGTGCTTAATCTGATTCGTATAGAGTTCTTCGCTCGCCGAATCTTCATAGGTCAGGTCGGTGTGGGTCCCCCAATGGATCATGTCGTCGGAAGTCGCCGTGCGGATAGCGCGCACCCCACCCGGCGTCCATGTATCCGTCGTCGTCACGCCCTCCGTAAAGATGCGCCAATAGGCGCGGTACTTGCCAATCGTGGGATCCCAGAAGGCCAGGTTTTGCGAATCAAAGGCCCCCACGCCCTGCAACATGGGGGTGTCACTCATGGGCGTCCAGTGCAGTCCATCGGGCGACTTGAAAGGCCACAAGCCCAGTGGCTTGGGCGAACGAATGATGGCCTTGTAACGCGCGTCGTCGGGCGCGGCGGGATTTTCATCTTTGAAAACAGCCACATGGCTCGCGTCCGCATTTACGCCGCCTACCAAGCCGACTTTCATGACAATGTTGTTCTCCGTCGAACCCTCATGCTCGACCAAGCCCAGATTGGGCTTCCGCCAATGGATGCCATCGTCACTTTCCGCGTAACACAGGTAGTAGGGATGGCGGCCAACGCTGAGCTTCCCGCCTTCCAATACCTCCAGATGCCGCCCGTTGTAATACATGCGGTAGAGGTCGCCATCCTGGAAGACATTGTGGTATCCACACCCTGTGCCCTCCCAGGACGCATCATGCTCCAACGCAACCTCGCGCGGGACGGGATGGTGCAACCGTTGCTGCGCCCCACTGGACAGGGACTCGATGAGCACGCGATCCACAAATAACTCGCGGCGGGAGCCAATATCCACGGGTTGGACGTTGCCGGTGGCCTCTTGCGCCGCCGAAAGGAATGGTTGGCTCACCATACCCGCGCTCCCCGCCATGGAGGCGGCAAGAAAGCTCCTGCGGGATACATTGGGGATTCGGGAATGCTCAGACCCTTTGCGCTTGGACATGGTAGACTGGCCTCTATTCATGGGTTGGGATGCTCTCAACGTGGACGATGACACATAACGGCCCCATGGTAGACGATCAATATTGGTTATAACAACTATGCAAATTTAGAGTCATCCGGGTTAAGCGTACATCCGGTTTGGATGCCAGCCCATTGCGCTCAAGGTCTTAACGCTTGAGGCGTATTGTTGTTTGGCCTGAAAGGCCCCAACAGGATAGCCCAGGGCAACGCCCCCCGTGCGGGCTTCGCCTTGGCCTTTGTGGCGGGCTTTGTGACGGCCTTCTTCTTCAACATGGCTCGGTCTCCTCTTGGCGAGCGGACACTTCCATTTGACATAGGCACGTAGATAGGCCAAGATAGATCCATCTCGTAGATGCTAGGTGCCTTCGGGGTGTAAGATATTTGAGGGCACCGGGGGAGTTTGCCGGGGCCACAATCGTGGGAGAAGGACGAAAAATGAAAGTTACCATATGCCTCGTGTCTATATCGCTGCTCATAGCTGGCCTCGGCCATGCTGACTCGATCAGAATCAATGGGGTGCTCCACAAGAACGTCTATATCAAGAAAAGCGCCAGGCACTACTACGTCCATTTCCCAACAGAGGGCCGAGTGGAAAAGATAAATCGCATACGTAAAGGCATTTCCGATCTGTCGATTGATAGCGACGTTGAGAAAAGGGATGCCCTCTGGAAGACGTACCAGGAGCACAAAGAAAAAACGGAAGAAACACGCCCCGACAAGGCAAAAAAACTACCACTACCGTAAATGTGGAAAAACGTCAGAAAACGAAAGAATTGCGAGCTTTGCTGCTGTTTGAAACCCAACTAAAGCACTGGAAAGAACTATCGCGCGAAGAGCGGGAGTTTCTACAGACGGAACTGAACGCATCTTACGGTGATTACGTTGAGTTTAGGCATCAAGACAGGAGTAAGATATCCGCGCGATTAGGCGCATGGAATGAAGAAAAAAGCGAGGACATAGAAGACCTTAGTGGCACGCTCGACAAATATAATAGCGCTGTTCGCGATGCGGAAGATAGAAGGCTGGAATCTGCCATAATCGATTCCCTCCGTAGAGTACGTATTGAGTCCACATATTCCAGGGAGAAAAAAGCAGCAGCGGAGGAGGAGGAGTTTATTGACGATGCTGAGGAGGGGCTTGACAAACTCGAAGCGACGGAGAAGGGAATCCAACGACAAGAGCGCGACTTTATTAGCAGCGAGAATAAAGCATACAGTGCTCGCAAACGCTATGGCGCACGCCAAGATCGAATAGATGCGCTTGCTGAAGCGGACAGACAAGGATATCAGCCCCAACTTGAGCTTAAAAGGGTTTCACTCTGGTTTAGCGAAGACACAGAGCGGACTCAGGTGTTTAGCATAGACACCGATTTTTGGCTACTCAACTGTAGGCAAAAAGGGCTGGCGGCAAATTCCAAAGGCTTTTCGATAAAGGTGTTTGACGCGAAAACGTGGATGCCTTTCACGCAAATTACAGACGTGGACTTTCTACATATGCGAACGTTAGTACTAAGGTGAGCTTCGCCCACAACCCAAAAACTTGCTTACAGTATTCGCACTCATGTCAATATCCGTAACCAACTGAAATACTGACTGTTACAGGAATTTCTCCTGGGACTCGCATAAACCTTCTCTTTTT
>JAJRPE010000515.1 GCA_024280935.1 Candidatus Hydrogenedentota bacterium | reverse complement strand
TGGCCTTCGGGTGATTGGGCAGCTTCCAGAATTCGTTGATAATACGATGCGTTGACGGGAATCGAAGCAATCGGAGAACCCTGCAAGAACTCGCTTACATCCTGGATCTCCACAGCACCGCAACTGCCTTGGGGCTCCGCCTCTTGAACTACAGGTTTAAGCAGGGAGGCCTCCGTATCGCTAACCTGCTGCTTCAGGGCCGCGAGCGCCTGCCGCTGGGCAACGATGAGTTCCTCCAGGTCGTGGGGGGAACCGGGCGGCGCATCGGAAATTTCCTGCGCATTGCCGACATCATTTCCGGCAAAGACGGCACGGAAGGCATCGCCCTGCGCCCCCACTTGTTGTGCTTCCCCTTCCAATCGTGCCACGGCGGCTTCCAACCCGTCCAACGCCTCGCCCAACATGCGCGAATCAACATTTTTGTCGCCATGCCCCGAGGCAACGGTCAGTAGGGTTTTGCGAAGGGGAGCAATCTCATCCATCACCGACACCAAGCGCTCGTAGAGCAACGTGGCACGCCGTTGGGGCGTCACGTCGGTCTCGATAGTTCCCTTGTCTTGTTTCATGGTTGTCTCAATGGGTCGGCGGGGAATGACAGCGTAGAAAAGCGATTATAGGCAGCGTAGCCGTGTGCTTCAAGGGCGAAGCGGACTTGACTGCGGCAGCGGGTAGTCAAGCCCGATTTTCTGTTGTCCCTCTGGTCTCTTCCGTCCCTTTGGTCCCTTGTACCTGGATAGACTCTGGGCGCTACGCCGTCAACCCCAACAACTTCCGAGCATTGTCGCGGAAGATTTTTGCCTGTACTTCTTCAGGTAGATTGAAGGAGTCATACAGTGCGAATTGAGGAACCTCTTGGGCGGGCGCGAGATAATCGGTGCCGAAAAGGAGGCGATCAGCATATTTAAGGCAGAACTCGCGGCCATGTTCCGGGTCACGACTGAAAGCGTTGGCACCACTGCCCGCCGATACATCGCCATAGATGTTGGGGTAGGTGTCGAAGAGACGGCCTATGGCTCCGTCGGGTTGGACCTTCCCTTCAGGGTACTTCTGGAGGTCTGCCTGTTCCAGACCGCCGCTGATGGAGGCCCACCAACCCTGGGCGTGGCCGATAAAGATGCCATCGGGCACCTCCTTCAAGACCTTTTCCAGGCCAGGCAAACCGGGCTTGTCGGTGTTTCGGGAGTTGTCCAGGTGAAACAAGATGGGGAGGCCCACCTCGGCGCAGGCGTGAAACATATCAAGGTTGCGTGGATCGTCGATGGGGATGCCGACCTTGTGTTCCCCCAATCCCTTGCAGCCCGCGTCTTTGTACTTTTGCAGCATTTCGCGTTTGCGTGGGCTGCTGAGATTGATCGTGCGTGGATCAATAGAGCAAAAGGGAATAAGTCGGTCCCGATACGCCATGGTTTCCCGGAGAACAAAATCCGTCGTGATGGGGTGGTCCCAGGATTCAGGGCTTATGAGTGGAAGCACGACCGCTTGCGCGATACCCATGGTGTCCATCCACTTCAGAAGCTCTGTGGTGTAAAGTTTTTCCTTGAAGCTCCACGCTTGGGTGATGTGGGTGTGAAAGTCGAAGTACTTGCCTTTGGGAAAGGGTGTTGCGGCGGCCTTTCGGGCCAGCGTCGACGCGCCAAGCAGCGCCGCCCCGGCACCCAGCGCACGCTGATGGAAGGTGCGGCGGGTGATTACATCATAATTGTTGATAGCCATGGTCGTTTCCTTCAGGTTTGTTGGAAATAGACGAAAAGAGTTCCACCACGAAGAGCTTAGGGCAGCCATTGACCGCAACCAGAACTTTATTTACCACGAAGGCGCGAAGAACACGAAGAAGAAGTGAAGAATATACGAAGCATTGTTGAGAATTCTGTTTTCTAAACGGAGCCACGTGACGGAACAAATTCCACTGACGGGTGCCACGGGCAGGCCCGGTAGGGTTTACCCGTGCAGAACAGCTATCTCTTAATCTTGATATAGTCTCCTCACTTGCGGAACGACACGGGTAAGCCCTGAGAGGCCTACCCGTGGCACCCATAGTGGACTGTGAACGGTTACGAATTTACCTAAGCCACGTTCGCGCACTTTTCGTTCTGTTTTACTTGGTCAATCAAAGCCAGGAGGGTGAGTAAGCCCACCCTCCCATGCATCTCGATCCTTACGAAACCAGGGACATCAGGTAGGCAATCAAATCAGCCATGCCCTCCAGGCTAACCGACTCTTCCAGGCCTTCAGGCATAAGGGAGAGTTCGGCGCTCTCTGTAGACTCAATATTCACCCGAAGGATTATGTCGGCCTCGCCGCTGGCCCGCTTCAGGGTAACGCTGGTGGCCGTCTCGGCAGCAATGATACCGCTAAAGGTTTCCCAGTCCACCGTCTCCACGACGTAGTTCACGTAGGCGGGGTTGATCTCGCGGTTGGGGTCAAGAATGTTCAGCAGGATCGCTTCCACACCGCGGTTGCCGATGGCCGCGAGGTCGGGTCCCACAGCGAAGCCCTTGCCTTCAAGTTGGTGACACTTGCTGCATTGCTCGGTGAAAAGAGCACGGCCCTTGTCCACGTTTCCTTCCATCGTGAGTGCGGGACGGTATTTCTCCACCACGGCATCACGGGAGGTCGGTGTGTGAGTGCCAAGCAGTTTAACCGCTTTCGCCTTGATCGCGCCATCGGGATGATTCAGCAGGAAGTGAATGCGATTGGAGTCCAGGGCTTTGGCCGAGAACTGTTCGGATTCGATGGCGGCCAGGGTGAGCTTTGTCCAGGCTTTTCGTGAGAAGAGAGTTTCCACGGCCTGGGCACGCACGGTGGGGCTGAAGGTTGTGAAGTGTTCGAACAACGCGGCAGGACCGGCATCATCCGTGTAGGCACCCATGGTCTTGATGGCGGCAATCTGGACATCGCTCGACGTTTGACTGGCAACTATGGAAGCGAGGAGGGGCAGAGATTCTTCTGCCGGGGCGAAGGAGAGATTCTTGATGGCTGCGATACGCTGTGGGGCCTTTGCATCGCTATTCTGAGAGGTTTTTCGGGCGTCGGCAAGCATCGTGCTCAAGAGATCCCGTGCCAACGCGCTCTGGGCCAGCACTTCCGGCGCAAGACTTCCCTGTCCGCCAAGCTGCATTCCCTGAATAAGACCCCGGACGGCGGCCTGAGCAAGTTTGGCATCGGCTCCCGTGAGGCTGTCAAGTTTGGCGACCGCAGCAGACAGCGATTCTTTGGTGCCCGAGGTGCCGGCAAACTTGGACAACTCCTGGACCAAACCGGCAGCGTTGTCGCTACTGCGGAACCCGGCATCGGCCAATACTTGTTGAAGGACATCATCTGCGCCGACGTAAAGCGAACTCTTGGCCGCCAGCTGAATCCATGGGTCGTCCAAGTGCTTCACCAGGAGTTGGGCCAGCGCAGCATTACGTTTTGCACCTGTCGCCGCACCAAGGCTGAAGGCCAGTTGATACTGCACCTGGGGCGTTTTATCGGACTGCAACGCGAGTACGGCATCCAACAGCGCCTCGTCCTTCGCCAGGAAGGCTTCGGAGAGACGAATCGCATGTTCACGGACCTTTGGGGAATCATCCTTCAACGCGGGCATCACGTCGGAAGCCTTTAGCGCGCCAAGACCATCGAGGGCATAGAGCGCACGAATGCGGCCTTCGGGACGATGACCCTTTTTAACGAGGGTCCGCAGCGCCGGTATGGCACCCTTGTTTTGCTGCTCATAAATCAGGCGGGCGGCGGTTTCCCGGTGCCAGCCGTTGTCATGGTCGAGAGTGGCTACCAGTTTTGCCGTGGTCGCTTTGTGGAGCATTGGCTGGGCGGGCTGCTTAAAG
>JAJRPE010000514.1 GCA_024280935.1 Candidatus Hydrogenedentota bacterium | reverse complement strand
GGCCTGATTGGCAAGGGGCCGGGCCGCTACGTCATTCATACGGGCGGCGACTATAACGGCACGCGGATGAACGAACTGTTGTTACCCGTGGTGAAAGAAGCCGATGTGGTGCCAACCTTAGCCGCATTGTTGACGTTGTGGAAAGAAAAGCGTACCGAAGGCGAGCATTTCGGCGATTGGTCGAAGAAAGTGGGCGTGGAAGCCCTGCGCGAAATGCTGGAAACGGAATAGGTGGCTGGAGTTCGCTGCCAACAGAATAGTATGAGCTTGAGAATATTTCATTTATAGCGGCGATCTGTACGCGACCATGGGTATACGTTCGTGTGCTCGTTGCCAGCGGAGGAAGCGTTAAGGGTGCCACCCTCACACGCAGCCGGTTCCCGGCTAAGTTTGCGGGTGCGGGTTCGCAGTAACTCTCTGCGCTATCGCCTACTTGGAAATTCGTTCCGACAACTTATGCAATCTCCTTTTTGGGATTGAGTCCATTTTTATGGTTTGCACCCGCAAGCTCCCCCGCTTCGCTCCTCCGCGTGAGGGTGGCACCCTTAGCGGTTCAATAATATGGAGACCTTAACATGGTCGTAGCAGAAGCACAAGAGACCCTATTGGAACGTTTGAATGCCATGGATGCCGATGCTCTTTTTGCCTGGGCGCTGGAGGCCCACGGTGATCGCGCAGCCATTGTGACCAGTTTTCAGGATACGGGCTGCGTGATGATCGATATGATGTCCAAGGTGGCGCCGGGCATGCGGGTGTTGACGGTGGATACGTTGCGGCTTCATGCGGAGACCTATGCCCATATGGATGCCATGGAAGCGCGATACGGGGCCATCGAGCGTTTCACGCCCGCGCCGGCACGCCTGAAGAAGATGGTGGCCCAGCACGGCGAGTACCTCTTTTTTGACAGCAAGGCCAAGCAGGAGTATTGCTGCACCATTCGCAAGACCGAACCCAACCAGCGGGCTCTCGAATCGGTGGATGTATGGTTTACTGGCTTGCGCCGCGACCATTCCAGCTTTCGGGTGGATACGCCCAAAGTGCAGTACGTGGAGCAAGGTGACCGCTTGATTTTGAAAATCGCACCCTTGGTGGATTGGGATCAGGCGCGTATTGATGCCTACGTGGCGGAAAACGACGTGCCGAAAAATGCCCTCTACGAAAAGGGGTTTACCAGCATCGGCTGTGTGATTTGTTCCACACCGACCTTGCCCCAGGAAGACAAGCGGGCGGGCCGTTGGCGCTGGTTCAACGCCCTGGATGGCGACAAAAAAGAATGCGGCATCCACATTGGCGGTAGCGGCATTTAGTGCCTGAACCCAAAAATAAGAAGTTAAGCGGGGTCAGGGCCAAGCAGGGATATATAGTTCTGGTTGTGCGCGATCGCTTTGGGTGCCTTAGCCTCGACCCGTGCGTGTGCGGCAGACGACATGTTGATAGGGTATGATTGTCACCTTCATGCACGCCGCGACGATAGCTGTATAGCAAATAATTGGTCAAGTGTGACAAATTATGCTCGTTTTTTTGAGGGGGAGTATATTGTTCAAAAAAAGCCTCTATACCAATATTGAATCTATTGTAGTCAGATTTGGATAGATTGCATGATTCCAGATCGTGAATTCGATGCGAATTCAATAAATACATAGTCTTTCTCCTCTGTTCGAGAGTGTTGGTAATCTTTTCGTGGCGATTGGCATGAATCGTGCTTTAGTTATGCCGTTATCATGTTATCGGGGCGGCAGATGTTCTGGCGCTCTATCGAAATGGGTGATGCCATCGCTTTGGATAGCTTTGGCAAAATAAGGAGGAAGAAGCGGATGAGGAATGTAACGAAAATATTGGTAGGCGGCTTGGTTGTTGGGTTTGCCAGTGCTGCCGGTGCCTTGACAGTGTCGCCCTCGGATGGCACAGGTACGGATTTGGCAGGCACGCTGTTGGGATCCGGGGTTACCATTGTCGGCGGTTCCGTCGCCTATACGGGAGTGGATACCGCTTCAGGATCCTTCACCGGTGGTTTGAGCAGTGGTATTGGCATTGACGAGGGTATTATCCTCACTACGGGAACGGCCACCGATGCGGAGGGTCCGAATCTCTTGGAAGAGACGACCACGGAGAATGGTGGAGCGGGAAACGCCCTGTTGGACGGTTTGATTGCTACGCCAACCGAGGATGCCACGGTGCTGGAATTTGACTTTTTCTCGGACACCGGTGATCTCTTTTTTAATTTTGTATTCGCTTCGGAAGAATACAATGAGTTTGTGTTACAAGGCTTCAACGATGTGTTTGGCTTTTTCGTGGACGGCGTGAACATTGCGCTGATTCCCGGAACCTCGGATCCTGTGTCGGTTGATACGGTGAACCTCAGCAGCAATCCCGGATTCTATAACGATAATGATTTTGCTGCCGGCAGCCCCTTTGACCTCGAATACGATGGATTTACCGACGTATTCACCGCCATGGCAACGGGACTGGGTTCGGGTATTCACACCATGACGATAGCCATTGCTGATGTGGGCGATTCTGTCTTTGATTCGGCGGTCTTTATCGAAGCGGGCACCTTTTCGGGCAATCCGACCAATCCGCCTGTTCCAGAGCCTGCGACGATGACACTGCTGGGCCTTGGTCTGGTTGGACTCGTGGCACGCAGCAAACGCCGCAGCTAATCCACGGCAATCTAAGATTTGCAGGATAACATCGCCCCCGGATGACGATTGAGTCATCCGGGGGTGTTTTTTTGCTGAATCAATAGTCACTGGCAGGGCCGTGTTTCAGCCTCAGTCGCTGAATACGTAGAATCCATCATCGCCCCATGGGGCAAATTCGGAATTGACTACCAGTGGTCAGGTGTCGAATAGGTCGCTCTGGCACGGCGGCGGATCGGGTGGCGTGAGTCCCCGGATCAGATCATCCCTGTGCAAGTTGCCGTAGCG
>JAJRPE010000513.1 GCA_024280935.1 Candidatus Hydrogenedentota bacterium | reverse complement strand
GCTTTGACTGTGTTTTTTCCTCGTCGTTGAGCGCCGAAGGTGCGTTCTATATCAGCCTGGGGCAACGCCCCAGGTCTCAAATCAGACAGAATTCAGGGCTGAAGGCCCGGCCCATAATCCAGCGGGAAATGCGTCTCTTGATTGGTATGAAACGGGCTTTCAGCCCTGTGGAATGGCTGCATCCAGCAACCTGGGGCGTTGCCCCAGGTATGAACCCGGCCCTTCGGTCCTGCCGGATCCGACTCTGGGATGGGGAGCGACTGCCGGTTCTTTGTTTGCCAAGAGGCCGTGTTTTCGGGGGATTCAGGTCCGAATAGCCGAGGTGTACGGCCCATGAAAAAAAACACAAGAAAGTAGTTGACATGCAGGTCCAGAATAGGGTATTTTATCAATTAATGGATGAAGGGGTCCACAATGCTTAGTGCAACTTCAGAATACGCGCTGCGTGCGGTCGTAGGACTGGCGCAGCTTCCGGGAGGGCAAATGGTTGGCGGCCAGGAATTGGCTGCGAGTTGTGAGATCCCGGCATCGTACTTGTCGAAGATCTTGCGGACGTTGCGGGAGGCGGGACTTGTTGAAGCTGTCCGGGGGGTGCATGGTGGCTACAAGCTCCACCGAACCGCAGCCGACATTCACATTGTCGATGTGGTGGCTCTGTTCGAGGGGGGGCAGACCGAGCCGAGATGTTTGCTTGGTGAAGGGTACTGTACGGAAGATGTTGCGTGTAGCGCTCACACGCGATACCGCAAGGTGCGGACGGCGTACATAAATTTTTTAGAGACCACAACAATAAAGCAAATTGCAAAGAAGAAGTCAGAGAAGTGCAAGAAGAAGTCCTGATAGGGCTTGTGTGAAATAAACGGTAATATGGAAGGCTTACGCACGGTAAGTGGACGGTATCTCGTCGAGAGGATATGGTGCGATGGACAGTCAAGGAGCGAAACGGATGTCATTGAGGTTGAGCAGATTGACCTTGGTTCTGGGGGTGCTATTAGCGTGCGCCTCGGTTCAGGCCCAGGAGACCGCCGCCTATTTCAAACAGAACTGCATGAGTTGCCACACCATTGGTGGCGGTAAGCTCACCGGGCCTGATTTGAAGGGTGTGACGGAGCGAAAAGATCGCGAGTGGCTAACGTCATTCATTGTTAACCCGAAAGCCAAGGTTGACTCCGGCGATGCCTACGCCTTGCAATTGTTGGATGAGGCACGTGGCGTGGTTATGCCGACGATTGCCGGTATTGACGCCGAGCAAGCGGGTTTCCTGCTCGATTTAATAGAGGCTGAGTCCGCCCTGGAGGAATCCCAGTTCAAGGGGATTCAGATCTCCAACGAACCGTTCACCCAGAAGGATATTGATACGGGATTGGCTATTTTTACGGGCCGACAGTCCCTGAAAAATGGCGGTCCTGCCTGTTTTTCCTGCCACAACGCGCCTGGCGTTGGTGTGCTGGGCGGCGGTCGCCTTGACCCCGTAAAGGCGGATCTGACCAAAGTCTATGAGCGTTTGCAGGGGCGTACTGTCCTGAGCACGTGGCTTATGTCGCCCGCCACACCCACGATGCAGTCTATCTTCAAGAACGCTTCGTTGGAGAAAGACGAGATTTACTCACTCGTCGCCTATTTTGAGAACAGTGCGCAACACGGCGAGGTGGGCCAGGCTTCGGCCCAGCTTACCTTCGCGCTTTTCGGCATCGTCGGTGCGGCGCTTGCCCTCGTATTGTTTGATGTAATTTGGAATGGGCGTTTCGTCGCGGTTCGACGGCCCCTCGTAGACAGTGAAAAACTGTGAGGCCATCACAATGAAACTAAAAAATGCCATAAGTTGGATTAAGGATGAATGCGATCCCAAACTGCGGGGTTGGGAAGAGTTCTACCGTAATCGCTGGCAGCACGATAAGGTTGTCCGCAGTACCCACGGTGTGAACTGCACCGGCGGTTGCAGCTGGGCCATATATGTCAAAGACGGCATCGTCACGTGGGAAATGCAGCAGCTTGACTACCCGCTGCTTGAGGATGGCATCCCTCCCTATGAACCCCGTGGCTGTCAGCGCGGTATCTCCTATTCCTGGTACCTGTACAGCCCGCTTCGCGTGAAGTACCCCTATATTCGCGGTGCCCTGCTTGATCTCTGGAACAAGGCCCGTGCGGAATCTGAGGATCCGGTAGCGGCTTGGCAGTCCATGGTCGAGAACCCCACCTCCCGCAAGCGCTGGCAGACTGCGCGTGGCAAAGGCGGATTTCGCCGGACCAACTGGGACACGGTGCTTGAGATCATGGCTGCGGCCAATATTGCGACCATTAAAAAGCATGGTCCTGACCGTATCGCCGGATTTTCTCCCATTCCTGCCATGTCCATGATTAGTTACGCCTCTGGATCGCGCATGTTGCAGTTGATGGGCGGCGTCTCCCTTTCCTTCTACGACTGGTACTGCGATTTGCCGACGGCTTCCCCGGAAACGTGGGGTGAGCAGACCGATGTACAAGAATCGGCGGACTGGTACAACGCCAAGATGCTCGCGGTGATGGGGTCAAACCTGAACATGACCCGTACGCCGGACTGTCACTTTGCGGCGGAAGCGCGGCACAACGGAACGAAGATGTGGGTGTTTGCCCCCGACTTCAACCAGGTTGCCAAGTATGCCGATGAGTGGGTCTCGCTGAACGCGGGCCAGGATGGTGCTTGGTGGATGGCGGTTAACCATGTGCTGCTCAAAGAATTCCATCACGACAAGCAGACGCCCTATTTCCAAGATTATATGAAGCAATACACCGACGTAACGCACCTCATCGAGTTGAACGAGATCGAGGGTGGTGGCTATCGGCCCGGTCAGATGCTTCGCGCCAACCGTCTCGATCCCTACACGGAGGTGGAGAACGGCGAGTGGAAGTTCCTCATGTGGGACGAGGAAGAAAAGAAGCCGAAAATGCCGATGGGTTCCAGCGGGTTCCGTTGGGGCAAAAAGGGGCAGTGGAACCTGACCCTCAAAGATGGCCTTGATGATACCAAGATAGCGCCCGCCCTTACGATCATTGATGATTGTGATGAGAATGTGCTGGTCCAGCTGGATGACTTCGGTCAGGGCACCGAGGTGACCCGCGGCGTTCCGGTCAAGAAGCTCACGACTGCCAGCGGCGAGACCGTACTTGTGGTGACGGGCTTCGACCTGTTGATGGCCCAATACGCAGTGCCCCGTGGCCTTGAAGGGGACTACCCCGAAAGCTACGATGACGATACGCCCTATACCCCGGCCTGGTCGGAAAAATACACTGGCATGAGCCGCGATATGGTTATTCGTTTCGCCAGGGAGTGGGGGATGACCGCCGAGCTGACCAAGGGTAAATGCACCATTATCATTGGTGCCGGTATCAACCACTGGTATCACGGCAACCTTATGTATCGGGCAGGCATTAACGCCCTGATGATGTGCGGTTGCGTCGGCGTAAACGGTGGCGGCCTCGCCCACTATGTGGGCCAGGAAAAGCTCGCACCGGGCGAATCCTGGGGCAACGTTGCTATGGGCAAGGACTGGTACGGTCCTTCCCGTTTGCAGAATGCGCCCAGTTGGCACTACGTTCACACCGATCAGTGGCGCTACGAGAAGAGTTTTACCGATTATCACACCGTGCCGCGCCATCAGCCCGAGGGGACCCTTGCGCAGGGGCACACCATGGATATTCAGAGTCGCGCGGTTCGCAACGGCTGGCTTCCCTTCTATCCCCAATTCAACAAGAACCCAATTGATTTGGTCGACGAATTAGAAACGAATGGTGCCGCAAACAATGAAGATGTGGTTAAGGGCATTGTTAATCAGCTAAAAACGGGCGAGCTTCAGTTCTCCGTGGACGATCCTGATGCGGAAGAAAATTGGCCCCGCATATGGTATATCTGGCGCGGTAACGCGCTCATGGCCAGTTCCAAGGGCCATGAGTTTTTTCTCAAGCACTATCTGGGAACGCACAGCAACGAGGTTGCCCAGGATTTGGCGGAGGACAGTGTAAAAGAGATCGAGTGGCACAAGAACGCGCCCCAAGGCAAGATGGACCTTGTTGTTGACCTGAACTTCCGCATGGACACGTCGGCCTTGTATTCGGACATCGTGCTGCCCGCAGCGACTTGGTATGAGAAGGCGGACCTTAACTCAACCGACATGCACAGCTTCATACACCCGCTGTCGGAGGCGGTTCCGCCCTGCTGGGAATCCAAGAGCGACTGGCAGATCTTCAAGGAGATTGCCAAGAAGTTCTCTGAGCTTTCGGAAACCCATTTCCCCGAACCGGTCAAGGATGTGGTGGCTACCGCGCTTGCGCACGATTCGATTGCCGAGATCGCCCAGCCCTCCCTTCAAGATTGGCGGGCGGGCGAGTGCGAAGCCATACCCGGCAAGACAATGCCTGGGTTTACGGTGGTTGAGCGCGACTACAAAAACCTCTACAAGCAGTACATTTCGTGGGGGCCGAACGTCAAGAAGACCGGTCTGAACGCCCACGGCACGGGCTACGCCGTCGACGACCTCTATGATGAAGGCTTGAAAACATTGCCCACGCAGGAGTGGGATGGGAACAAGTACATCTCGCTGGAAGAAGATGAGGACGTATGCAACATCGTCCTGAAGTTTGCGTCGGTTACGAACGGCGAATTGGCCCACCGCTCCTATAAGAACATGGAGGAGAAGGTCGGCCTTCCGCTGACGCACCTGTCCGAGAAGTCACGGTCGGTGCGCTGCGACTACAAGACCTTGCAGACGCGCCCGCAGCGTTTTATCAACACCCCGATGTGGTCGGCGCTGATCGACGATGGCCGTCCTTACTCGGCGTTCACCTACAATATTGAAGCGTTGGTGCCTTGGCGGACGCTGACAGGTCGTCAACACTTCTACCTGGACCACCCGATGTACTTGCAGTTTGGCGAGCATCTGCCGACCTACAAGCCCAAGCCGCTTCCGACGCAGTACTCCGACATGCAGTTTAGTGAAGATGCTGGGCCGGCGAAAACGCTCAACTACCTCACGCCTCACGGCAAGTGGCACATTCACTCGACCTACGGCGATAACCAGCGGATGACGACCCTGTCCCGCGGTGTCGAGCCGCTTTGGATGAATGACAAGGACGCCGCGGACATCGACGTGAACGACAACGACTGGGTCGAGATTTACAACGACAACGGTGTCGTCGTGACCCGTGCGGCAGTCAGTGCGCGCATACCCCCAGGCGTCTGCATTCAGTATCACTCGCCCGAGCGCACCTATTCGGTGCCGAAGTCGCCGTTGCGCAAGAACCGTCGTGCGGGCGGGCATAACAGCCTGACGCGCACACGTCTCAAACCCAATTTCATGGCTGGTGGTTACGGACAGTTCACCTACCACTTCAACTACTGGGGTCCGATTGGTTGCAACCGCGACACCCACATTCTGGTACGCAAGCTGCCTGAACTCATCTGGTAAAGAGAAGGATCGAGACTAATGAATGTACGTTCACAACTCTCTATGATTTTCCACCTCGATAAGTGTATCGGGTGCCACACGTGCAGCATTGCCTGCAAGAATATCTGGACGGACCGCAAGGGTACGGACTATATGTGGTGGAACAATGTGGAAACCAAGCCCGGAACGGGCTTCCCGTCCAAGTGGGAAGATCAGGAGAAATACAAGGGTGGCTGGGAAAAGCACAATGGCACCATCCGCCTGAAGTCGACGGGTAAGGCTCGGATCATTCCGAACATCTTTCATAATCCGAACATGCCCAGCATGGACGATTATTATGAGCCGTGGACCTACGACTACCAGAACCTCTTTAACGCGCCCGAGGGTCCAGACCAGCCGACGGCCAGGCCCATTTCCATGATCACCGGCGACTATATTGATGTTGAGTCGGGTCCCAACTGGGACGACGATCTGGGCGGCTCGTCCATCTATGCCAAAAATGACCCGAATCTGGAAGGCCTGTCCGAAGAGCAGCGTCAGCAGCTTTTTGCCATAGAGCAGTTGGTGTTCTTCTACTTCCCAAGGATTTGCAACCACTGCATGAACCCCGCCTGTGTGGCCTCATGTCCGTCGGGCGCGCTGTACAAGCGCGGTGAAGACGGTGTGGTGCTGGTAGACCAGAAGCGCTGCCGCGCCTGGCGCTCTTGCGTCGCTGCCTGTCCTTACAAGAAGGTTTACTACAACTGGTTCACCGGTAAGTCGGAGAAGTGCATTCTTTGCTTTCCCCGCGTCGAAACCGGCCAGGCGCCCGCCTGTTTCCATTCCTGTGTGGGACGTATTCGTTATCTGGGCGTGATTCTCTATGACGCGGACCGCATCGAAGAGGTGAGCAATCTTCCGCAGGAAGAGCTTATCGAAGGACAGCGCTCCCTGATTCTCGATCCCAGCGATCCTCATGTTATCGAAGAAGCGCGGAAAAACGGGATCGCGGAATCAACCATCAAGTCGGCGCAGAATTCGCCTTCCTATAAGTTTATCAAGGAATGGAAGATTGCGTTGCCGCCCCACATCGAGTACCGGACCCTTCCAAATCTGTTTTACGTGCCGCCTATGTCACCGGTTATCGCCGAGCAGAAGGCGGGCGGGCTGGACAGCATAACCGAGGATCTCTTCCACGACATCAGCAGCTCCCGTATTCCGATGAAGTTTTTGGCCAACCTTTTTGGCGGTGGCCAGGAAGGCAAGGTCTCGTATGCGTTGCGGAAACAGAAGGCTGTTCGCTGGTACCGTCGGGCGGTCACGGTGGGCGACGTTTCGATGGAGCTTGCGGAACGTATGCTGAAAGAAGCGAATTGCACGATAGAGGAAGCCCAGGAGATTTACGAACTGACCTCCCTGTGTACCTTTGAAGACCGATTTGTGATTCCCCCGGCCCACCGTGAAGAGGCCGTCGAAGCGCTCAAGGATCCGCTGGAACACAAGCAGAGCACCGGTTTTGGATTTCTTACGGGTCCCAAGAGGGGCATGTAATGAACGCCTGTACAACGATATATGACGAATTTGCGACTGCGGTGAAATACCCGGAAGCGGGTTACCTGGAGCGCTTGCAGCGTTGCCAGGAACTTGCGGGCGCTGAAGGCGAGGAGGTCAGGTTGTGCGTCGACTCTTTTGTTGAACGGATGACCAATAAGACCCTCTTCGAGTTGGAAGAGCAATACATTCGCACCTTCGACATGAATCCGGTTTGCAGCATGGACACGGGTTGGCAGCTTTTCGGCGAAGATTACAATCGCGGACTCTACATGGTTCGGATGCGCGAGGAGATGCGGAAATTCGATGTCCCCGAATCGACGGAACTGCCGGATCATCTTACCCACGTGTTGCCCGTGCTGGGCCGCATGGAAGAGGCGGCGGCGGAAGAGTTTGCCCTCGCTTGTGTTATCCCCGCCGTAAAGAAGACCCTGGCGGGTTTGCCAAAAGACAATTCCTACCACCCACTCATCAAGGGCCTGGTTACACTCCTCGAACTTCGTTATGGGGTAGTGGATGAGGAAGATTCAGAAGCCGATGCGCCCGTGGCCTACGGATGCGCCTGCAAGGAGACAAGCAATGGGTAACTATCTGGACTATCTACTGTTTGCGGTGCTTCCCTATGTGGCGGTAGGCACGCTGCTGTTGGTGAGCATACAGCGCTACCGCTCGGAGACCTTTACCTTCTCCAGCTTGTCATCGCAATTTCTGGAAAACAAGAAGCACTTCTGGGCCTTGGTGCCCTTTCACTATGGTATCCTCGTGATCACCTTGGGGCACCTTGCGGCTTTCCTCACGCCCCGGACGATTCTGCTGTGGAACAGCCACCCGCTGCGGGTTGCGGTTCTTGAAGTGTCTGCCCTCGCCTGCGGTATTCTGACACTGATCGGACTCTTTGCCATGGTGGCACGCCGTGCGTCGAATTCCAAGTTGCGGGTCGTGACGAGTCCCATTGATACCGTGCTTGTCGTCATGCTGATTGTGCAGGTGGCGTTGGGCGTTTGGATTGCGGTGGCCCATCCCTGGGGTTCGTCGTGGTTTGCCGCTTCACTTACGCCTTACCTCCGCTCGCTCTTCACCATGAGTCCCGATATTTCCTATGTTACGAGCATGCCGCTCATGGTAAAGCTCCATATCATCAATGCGTTTCTCGTTGTCGGACTCTTTCCCTTCACGAGACTTGTACACGTACTTGTGATTCCGAATCCCTATTTGTGGCGCAAGACACAGGTCGTTCGGTGGTATCGCGGCGACAACGCTTAAGAGCAGAGGCAATCCTCCCAGGTTTAAGGGGGGCTCTGAGCCTGAAAATTCAGCGAGAAGGTAGTTGACATGAAGAAACCAGAACTTATTGACTTCGACCAGGAACGCATTCGCGTTCTCCACTTTACTTGGATTGCATTTTTTATCACGTTTTACCTGTGGTTCAACATGGCGCCGTTAGCAACTACCATGTTACGTCACTTGGATTGGCTCACGAAGGAGCACATTAAGGTCTTGGGGATTTGTAACGTCGCTCTGACTATCCCCGGGCGTATCATCGTCGGTATTCTCATTGACCGTTACGGTCCGCGCCGGGTCTTTGGTTGGCTGATGATTACCATGTCCGTTCCTGTGTTCGCCTTTGCTTTGGGTAATACGTTTATCCAGCTCCTTATTTCGCGCTTGGTTCTCAGCGTGATTGGTGCCGGGTTTGTCGTCGGTATTCGCATGGTTTCCGATTGGTTTCCGCCCAAGATGATTGGCCGCGCCGAGGGCTTCTACGCGGGCTGGGGCAACTTCGGTTCCGCGTGGGCGGCCATGACGCTGCCGTGGATCGCGTTGAGCGTCTTCGGTGCGTATGAAGACGGGTGGCGCTATGCCCTCCTCCTCAACGGCCTCGTCTCTCTCGTTTACGGGGTCATGTATATGCGTCTGGTCAAGGACATGCCCGACGGCGCGAAGTTCCACGGCGCGAAAAAAGTGCAGCCCATGGAGGTGAGTTCTTGGTTTGATCTGTTCCAGTTTATCGTTTGGTCCGCTCCCTTGATGGGTGCCTTGGCCCTTCTGGCTTGGCGTTTGAGTACCATTAAACTCGGGGGCAGCGATGTTGCCTTCCTTTCTCCCACCATTCTTTATCTGACGTGGGGCGTATTGGGCGCTGTCTATGTGGCGCACGTCGTGAAAACCCTGCAAGTCAACGTGCCGCTTCTCCGTGCGGGCGTGCCCGAGGAAGAGAAGTACTCATTCGCCAATGTGGCGGTTCTCAACACGACGTACTTCGCCAATTTTGGCGCGGAGTTGGCCGTTGTTTCCATGCTTCCGGCCTTTTTCGAGGGCGTGTTCAGCATCAGCCCGACGGCGGCCGGGATGGTCGCGGCCTCCTTCGCCTTCGTCAATCTTTTCGCCCGGCCCCTTGGTGGGCTGGTGTCGGATATGCTGGGCAGCCGAAAGCTCGTCATGCTGATCTATATGGTCGGCATTGCACTTGGTTTCCTCGGGATGGCCTATATCAACGCTTCCTGGCCCATCTGGATTGCGGTCGTGCTTACCATTGCATGCTCGATGTTTGTGCAGGGCGCAGAAGGTGCCACTTTTGCCGTGATTCCCTTTATTAAGAGACGGATGACGGGACAGATTGCGGGCATGGCTGGTGCGTATGGCAATGTCGGCGCGGTTTGCTACCTCGTGATTTATTCCATGGTTGATGCCAAGACATTCTTTCTAATTTTGTCGGCCGGCGCAGGAATCAGCTTTCTATGCTGTCTGCTTTTCATGACCGAACCCAAGGGTTCCTTCGCGGACGAATTTGATATGGACCATATGGCCGAGGATGAGGAAGGCCATTTGATTGAGGAGGAGCCTGGCGCATAGGCCGCCGAATTCACGGCAAGTGCGCTTGCCGCCCGTCCGCAGCTCTCGGGGATGACGATTGGTCTTGAGCGCGGGAAAAAGCGTTGAACGAATTAAACTCTGAAAGAAGGAAGGTCATAAAGTCGTGGCTAAATTAGCGAAGTGGGAACCGGAAGACGAGAGTTTTTGGGAAAGCACGGGAAAAAGCGTAGCGAACCGAAATCTCTGGATATCGATACCAAACCTGCTCCTGGCCTTCTCGGTCTGGATCTATTGGGGCGTTATTATCGGTTTGATGCAGGGCTTGCACGACGGGGATGCCTCGCTCTTCGCCTTTCTCGGGCCTGACGGCCAGCCGCTGACGGGGGCTTCCTACAAGGCGCTCCTGTATACACTGCCCGCCGTTGCCGGCCTTGCTGGTGCCACGTTGCGCATTCCAAACTCCTTCATGATCGCCATTTGCGGTGGACGCAATGTAAAGGGCATGACCACCCTGCTGCTGATTCTTCCCGCGCTCGGTACGGGCCTTGCCTTGAGGAATCCCGACACGTCCTTCTCCACGTACATCATCCTGGCCGCGCTGTCGGGCATGGGCGGCGGTGCTTTCGCTTCCTCCATGTCAAACATCAGCTTCTTCTTTCCCAAGCGTATGCAGGGCCTGTCTCTCGGGCTTAACGCGGGGCTGGGGAACCTTGGCGTGGCGGTAATGCAGTGCCTGGTGCCCTACATCATCACCATCGGAATTTTTGGCGGCGAGTCCCACGCGTTGAAGGGAAACCAAGTCTGGATCCACAATGCGGGGCTCATCTGGGTTCCGATTCTTGCCTTCTTCTGTATTCTTGCCTGGTTGTTCATGAACAACCTGCCGCAGCACAAATGTGGCTCGACACCCGCGGCCATCGGAAAATTCCTGTGGCTTCAACTCCTCGGCTTTGCCGGTGCCGCCATTGCCATTGCGTTGCTGATCATGCCCTGGGGCGGGTTTCCTGTACTCATTAAGATTTTCGTTATCCTGGTCATAGCGGTGGTCTGCACGTTGACCTTCATGCGCTTCCTGACGCCCAAGGAAACGAAAGAGAATCTTGTTGGTCAGTTTTCCATCTTCAGCAATAAGCACAACTGGGTCATGACCTATCTTTACGTAATGACCTTCGGCTCCTTTATCGGCTACGCCAATGCCTTTCCGAAGCTCTTGAAAGACGTGTTTGGCTATATTCGTGTCGACGAGCAGGGCAACGCCCTGGCGGAAGCGATTGTCAATCCCGCCGCCCCCAATATTTTCAGGTATGCCTTCCT
>JAJRPE010000512.1 GCA_024280935.1 Candidatus Hydrogenedentota bacterium | reverse complement strand
GTTGACGGCGAAGATACTTTCGGCCAGTGCATTATGGGCTTGCCGGGCTGTGGCGGGGAGAAGCCCTGTCCGTTGCATCATATCTGGGTTGAAGCGAAGGAACGCATGTTGCATCAACTGCGCAACTGCACCTTACAGGAAATCAAAGATACTGTGGTGGCTCGTCAGAAACTATTCAAGCGCAAAGCGCGGGCGAAGAAGTCTTAAATCCCTGCCGCCAACGCTGGGACAGGATCCGTGGGCTTGTCGTTAATCTCAATGCCAAAGCGAGTCTCAAACTCCGCCAGGGGAAATTTTCGGATCGCATCCCACGCGAGATCCGCACACGCCTTTTGACAGGCCATACACCCCATGCAATGATCGTAAATCACCTGCACCGGGGGAATGGGTAATCCGTACTTTGCCTGGGGCACGGGCCGGATACAGTCGGTGGGACAAAAGGGCACGCAGACCTGGCATCCGGTGCAGTTGTCCTCATCGATCACCGCCATGAATTTTGGCCGCTTTTTCTTCGCCGCGAGTTTGTCTACGACGCGGCCAACCTTCTTGTAGTGGTCGAATTTTTTAGCCATGACATTCTCTATTGGTCTTGTTTTTTTGGGGCAACATGGCGTATCCAACATGAATGGAGTCAAAAAAATTTGATCTCAGGCCCCCGATAATAGACAATTATATCCTAATATCATTCGACGCGCAACGCAAGGAAAAAATAATGGAAGCCAGTAAGGGCGAGGTGCAATCCGAGCATTCTTCGGCTACCGACGAAACATCAAAGATGCCCGGTATGTGGCGCGTCATGGTATTTTCGTTTTTCGTTGTTCCGTTGGTCATCGCCATTGGCGGCGTGGCTCTCTTCACCGGTGTCTTCCTATTGACCACGGACGAGCCCGATACCCTGTCGCTGCTGGATGACGTGCGCCATGGCTACAGCAACAAGCGTTGGCAAGCAGCCTACCACCTTGTGACCATGCTCGACGGGCCGAATGCCGTTCCGACAACACCCGAAATAACGGCGGCGCTCAACGACGCCTTTGAAAACACGGACCCGGAGACGGAAGGCGCGGTTCGCCAGTATTTGGCGCTGGCCATGGGCTGTACGGGCAGCGAAGCCTTTGTTGCTCCCCTTTTGGCCGCGCTGGAAAGCGATTCGTCTGAGAATATTCCTTTTATCATTCGTGCGCTTGGGCGCTTGGGCTACGTCCAGGCCGCCGAGGCCATTATCGAAAAAGTCGGTGATGCCAGTCCCGCCGTGCGGCTGGAAAGTGTCATCGCATTGGGCACCATTGGCGACCCTGCCAGCAGATCAGCGTTGAATGCGGCCCTCGACGACACCGAGCCGAACGTGCGTTGGGATGCGGCAATTGCCTTGGCAAAACTGGGCGATGATTCCGGTCGGCAAACCCTGCTGCAACTGATGGATCGAAGTTATTTGTCCAGCTTCGATGCGGTTGACCCCAATGAGACGAATCGCATACTTCAAGTGGCGGTACAGGCCGCTGCCATGCTCCACCAACCTGCCCTGGATGCCGCCATTAACAAGGTGGCGACCAGTGACGAGAACATGGAAGTGCGCCGTACCGCGTCTGATGTTCTGAGTAACCCACGTGAAGAAACCGTAGAGGACGAAAGCCATGTCCACCAAGGTGCCTGAACAACCCGATAAAACAAAATCCAACGCGCCCACCAATGAAAAGGGCCGTCGTCATTTTCTGTCGGCTATTGCCGTTGGCTGGTGCGCCTTTGCCGGTGCCGTGGCCGCCATGTCGGCCGGTGTGCTGCGTTTTGCTTTTCCCAACGTGCTCTTTGAGCCGCCCCAGACCTTTAACGCCGGTGCCCCCGACGAGTATGTCGATGGGCAGGTCTCCCTGCGTTGGAAAAAGAAACACGGTATTTGGATAGTGCGCGAGGGCGCCCAGTTCTATGCCCTCGTCGCCTACTGCACGCATTTGGGCTGCACACCCAACTGGCAGGAAAATGACCGTAAGTTCAAGTGTCCCTGCCATGGCAGCGGATTTCATGTCAGCGGCATTAATTTTGAGGGTCCCGCGCCGCGCCCTCTGGAACGATGCCATATAGAGCTTTCCCCCACAGGCCATCTCATCGTGGACAAAAGCACGCGCTTTCTTCACGAGAAGGGCCAGTGGGCCGATCCAGCCTCCTTTGTCGAGGTGTAGTATGGAGTGCAATCAATGAGCAAGAAAGATGCGACGTGGCTAACGAAACTTCGTGAAAGCCAGGTCTATACCTCCATCTTTCGGATGGGCATACCCAAGAATCGGCGTGAGCGTATGCTCGCCATTCTCACCAACGTGTTTCTCCACCTTCACCCCGTGGGCATACCCAAGCATGCGGCGAAGCTGACCTACACCTGGTGCATGGGCGGCCTCTCCTTCTTCCTTTTTCTCACGCTCATCGTCACGGGCATACTCCTCATGTTCTACTACCGGCCGACCATCGAATATGCCTACGGCGATATCATCGACTTGCGCGAACAGACGCCCTTGGGCATCATGCGCGAACTCCATCGCTGGGGCGGCCATGCCATGGTGATTGCCGTGTGGCTTCACATGTTTCGCGTGTTCATGACCGGTTCCTACAAGAAGCCCCGCGAATTCAACTGGGTCGTGGGTGTCGTGTTGCTCGTTCTCACCATGTTCATGAGTTTTACCGGCTACCTGCTTCCCTGGGATCAGTTGGCCATGTGGGCGGTCACTGTGGGGACCAATATGGGCGCGGCCACACCGCTTGTCGGGGTCGAAGGCCCCGGCACGGCCCTCCTCAGCATTGGTGACGTGAATCTTGTTCACTCGGGCGCCGATGCGCGTTTCGCGTTGCTCGGGGGGCGCTTTGTGGGCGACGCGGCGTTGTTGCGCTTCTATGTACTTCATTGTGTTGCAGTTCCCTTCATCATGGTCATTGGCATGATGATTCACTTCTGGCGCGTACGAAAGGACGGGGGGATTTCCGGCCCGCTCTAGCCTGCGACGGACACCACCGAATAAGACATGTTGGATGTAGTTAAATCGGGTGTAAACTTCCTGGCCAATCCGCCCGTGCTCTTAACGTTGATACTGGCCGGATTCTTCATCCTCTTTCCCATCAACGAGCGATGCCTCCGCTGGAACCAGCGCCTGGGCCTGGAAGCAATCTGGACCAGGCGCGGCGTGATAATCGGCGGCGTGCTGACCACGCTGTTCCTCCTGTTCGGCATAAGCGATCCCAACTTCCGCGCCGTGGTGATGAAGCCGGATAACGCGCCTATCGTGGGGTTGATATACCTCGTGCCCTTCTTCCTCTGGCTTGCCATGAAGCAGGCTGTGGAAAATGATCGCCGAATACTCGATGGCAAGAAGCCCAACGAGTACCACGACCCCGAAGACAAGGTTCTCGTATGGCCCGATTTGGTCTATATCGAGCTTATTGCGCTGGTCCTCATGACGGTTTTCCTGGTGGTGTGGTCCCTGGCCATTGATGCGCCCCTGGAAGGCCCCGCCAACCCGACCACGTCACCCAACCCCGCCAAAGCCCCCTGGTATTTTCTGGCCCTCCAGGAGATGCTCGTCTACTTCGACCCATGGATCGCGGGTGTCGTATTGCCCGCAGTCATCGTGTTGGCCCTCATGGCGATCCCCTATATTGACAACAACCCGAAGGGCCAGGGCTACTACAGCTTCCGCGAGCGGAAAATGGCCATATCCCTGTTTCTCTTTTGCTGGCTCGTTATCTGGATCCTCCTCATTGGCGTGGGCACCTTCCTGCGCGGTCCCAACTGGAATTTCTTCGGCCCCTTTGAATACTGGGATGTCAACAAAACCCTGGCGCTGAACAATGTGAATCTTTCGGAGTATATCTATGTGATCGGGCTGGGCATGGAATTGCCCAAGAGCATTATTCTGCGCGAATTTTGCGGCATACTCCTTCTTGGAGCCTACTTCCTGGGATTGCCCCTCCTACTCGCCCGAACATGGCTCAATAAACTGCTGCTGGACCTGGGTGCCATGCGCTACAGCGTTTTCATCATGCTGACCCTCATTATGTTTGCCTTGCCCATAAAAATGTATCTGCGTTGGCTCTTCACCTTGAAGTATATCCTTGCTATACCGGAATTTTCCTTCAACATATAGGGTGGCCGGGGCAGGGGCCGTAACCGAAAATATTTTTTACCACGAAGACACGAAGGACACGAAGAAGAAAGGTACGCGTTTACAGGCCATTTGGGGCTTAAAAGGACGGTTACGAATATCAGTCGTGCCGCACGATCCCCAAAAGGCGAGTATCAACGAGTCCTGACGGGTTCGTGCGCGGACGTAGCGCCGACATGACCTGCGTGTGAGGAATAATGCGATTGTGCCGTTTTAGGCGCTTTTGCACCTATTATCGACAATAAATTGTGAGTTTGTGATGCCGTTTTCGGCCTGAAAGGCCTCAACAGGTTAGCCCAGGGCAACGCCCTGGGAAAAAGAAACCAGAAGACCAAAGCCCTGAAAGGGCGCAATAGAAGTACATAACCCACTGTGTCGCCCTTTCAGGGCTGTTAATTATTTCTAATTCTGACCCAGGGCGTTGCCCTGGGCTAACCTCTTATGCCCCTTCGGGGCGTTGGATCGTGTGCGAAGACCACGTTGCTTGCCGGGCGGCGGTGGCGCGGTCGGATCCACGATGAAATTAGAGACATCCATGAAGCCTGAACGAGACAACGAACAACGTTACTACGCCATGCCAAGTCTTCACCGCTGGTTTGCGGTGAGCAGTGTACTCCTGCTACTTGGGACGCTGGCGTTGATTTACCACGACCACTATCGGCCTTGGAAGGTGTACCAGCGCGATTTTCGTGATCGCGATATCGCCCTCACCGAGAACCGCCTCGCCCAATTGCACGCAGCCATCGAAGAGCAAGCCGCGCCAACCAATAGCGCGGAAACCGTCGCATCGAACGATGACCCCTTCGCGGAGGCGGGCTCCAGCGAAGCGGATACCGATCCCTTTGCCGATGCTACGGCTGAGACCGGCCCGACAGACGATGAAGGAGAATATCCTCGGTCGCTCGAAGACCTGCAACAGGAAGCGATGCTGCTGGAACGAAAGCTGGCCAAGATCGCCCCAGAGCATATGGGCGCGGGGAACCGGTTCATCGGCCTCTTTCGCGACCTGCCCATTCTCGATTTGTCTGCGCCGACGTATCGGGTGGAGCAAATCGTCGTCCACGACAGCACCGAAGATCTCCACTTTCTGCAGGTGCCCCGGGTTGACCGTTGCACGACCTGCCATCTGGGCATGGGCAGCGCCGATTTTGCGGACGAAGAAGAACCCTTGACGACCCACCCGCGTCTGGAGCTTTTTGTGGCCGGTGCGTCTCCCCATCCCAAGGAAAGCTTTGGCTGCACGACCTGCCATCAGGGGCGGGGACGGGGGACGGAGTTCAACTCTACCACGCACACCCCGGCAACTCCTGAGCAGGAAGAGGAATGGATCGCGACTCTTGGGTGGAAAGAAGACCACCACTGGGAAGAACCCATGCTCGAAACGCCCTACCTGGAGGCAAGCTGTCTAACCTGCCACCGTGAGGAGAGCCGGGTGCCTGGGGCGGATAAACTAAACTGGGGCCTTGCGCTCATCGAGCAAGCCGGGTGCTATAGCTGCCACGCCATAGACCGCTTGGGGAATCGTCCGAAACGAGGGCCTTCGTTGCGGCACCTCGCATCGAAAACAACACCGGATTGGGTTCAGGCTTGGATAAGCAACCCACCCGCGAAACGACCCGATACCTGGATGCCCCACGTGTTTTCCCAGACCGAGGGGGTGACTGGCCTGTCGAACGAGCGGATTGCCGTGGAAACGAAGGTCATGACCGACTTTCTCTTTGGGGCCAGTGAGGACTTCGATTTGACGCCCGCACCGGAAGGCGGTGATTCCGCCCGTGGGAAACGGTTTTTCCAGTCCCTTGGCTGCGCGGCGTGCCACCTGGCACCGGAGGAAGACGCTCCGGCCATTCGTACACAAGACTCTCTGGGACGGATGCATGGTCCCCACCTTACGGGACTCGTCGAAAAGACGGATCGGGACTGGCTCTTCCACTGGCTGAAAGATCCCTCCCGATATAATCCGAATACCGCCATGCCCAACCTCCGTCTCAGTGACGACGAAGCGGTGGATCTGACGGCCTACCTCCTGGGCGTAACGGGAGACGTGCAATCCACAGCCACAGCCGGGACGGCTATGTTACCTGGGGCGAACACGCGGCCCGCAGCGCCCGTTACGTTTGACGATGCATTGGCCAAGAGCATCCTGCGCGAACACCGTGCTCGCCGAGAATCTGCCGATGCGTTGGATGCCGCGCTGGCGGCCCTCGAACCCGAAGTGTTGCGCTATGAACTCGGTGAGCGTCTTGTTGCCCACTACGGATGCACCGGCTGCCACGAAATTCCAGGCACGGAAAACGCCGCCCTTATCGGGCCGGAGCTAAGCGGTTTTGGCGGTAAGTCGTTGCACGAATTTGATTTTGGCAAAGTGGATGTCTCGGCCCACCGTCGGTCCACGTGGCTGGCCAAGAAGCTGGAATCCCCGCGCATCTTCGATCAGGGTCTCACCAAGGCCCCCATTGACCGATTGCGTATGCCCCAGTTTGGCTTCAGCGGCGAAGAACGCGAGGCCATGATGACAGCCCTCCTGGGCTTTCGGAAAATGCCGGAGGGCCTCAAGCTGGACCGTCCGCTGGACCAGGACCAGGGGGCCATCGAAGCCGGAAGACGCCTCGTGCGCGAGCACAACTGCACGGGGTGCCATGTCATCGAAGGAGAAGGCGGCAATGTTTTCCCAACGCTAACCCAATGGTTGCAGGATACCAAGGGCTATTCCGACGACGAAGCCGTCGCCATGACACCCATCTTTGGTCCACCGCAGTTACGGGGCGAAGGCAAGAAAGTGCAAAGCGCCTGGCTCTTCGATTTCCTTCGCGCACCCGAGGTCATCCGCCCCTGGATCAGTGTGCGTATGCCGACGTACACGTTCACGGACGCACAACGCAACAGCCTGGTCCAGTATTTCAGCGCACTCGAAGGGGAACCCTTCCCCTTCGTTGCCGCGCCGCCACCCGATCTTGAAAGCCCACTCTTTGCCGCGGGAAAGACGCTCTTTTCTAAAGACTACTTTGACTGCGCAAATTGCCATATTCAGGGGGATATCTTCCCCACAGGCGAGGCTGATCGGTGGGCTCCGGATTTTGCCTTGAGCGCACGCCGCCTCAAGCCCGCATGGTTGCAGCAATGGCTCTATGATCCCCAGGTACTTGAACCGGGCACCAAGATGCCCACCTACTTCGACCCCGAATACTTCGACGATGCCGGGCCTGATGACATTCTCGATGGCGATGAGCACCAGCATATTCTTGCCCTCAAAGACTACGTATTGGCGATAGCCCTTGAAGTCGCGCAGCCGAAGGCCCAAACAGCAGCGCTACCCGAGGTGCTGCAAGAAGTGGAACCCACAGAAACTCCGGCAACAGAAATGCTTCCCACGAATGATCCCTTTGCCGACAGTGTCGCCGATGACGATCCCTTTGCCGACAGTGTTTCCGATGAGTCCGATGACGCGGATCCCTTCGCCGACAGTGTTGCTGACGAGAAGGCTCCAGCGGATGAAATGCCCCAGGAGGTGACTCCGGTCGATCCCGTAGCAACAGAAACAGCGCCTACAGAGAATTCAGATGATGTGGATCCTTTTGCTGACAGTGTTGCCGACGAAGAAACCCCTGCGGATGAAATGCCGCAGGAGGTGGTTCCCGCCGAACCCGCAGCCACAGAAGCCGTGTCCGCCGACGAATCCGATGACGTGGATCCTTTCGCCGATAGTATTGCGGATGTGGAAGCCCCTGTCGCTGAAATGCAGCAGGAGGTGGCTCCCGCCCAACCCGAAGCCACAGAAGCCGTGTCCACCGCCGAGTCCGATGACGCGGATCCCTTCGCCGACAGTGTTGCTGAGGAGGGGACTCCCGCAGATGAGATGCCGAAAGAGGTGCTCCCGACGGAACCCGGAACAACAGAAACAGCGCCTGCCAACGACCCTGATGATGCGGACCCCTTTGCTGATAGTGTCGCCGAGGAGGAAGCCCCCGTCGCCGAAATTCCGAAGGAGGTGGCTCCCGCCGAACCCGCAGCCACAGAAACTGCGCCTACTGAATAAATCCTGGCTAATCCACCGGCTCTGCCGTTCCAGCGTATATCAGCATGTTTCCGGTATACATCAATGCGTGGGATTACGAAGGTGCCCCAGCGGGGCACAGGAACTTAGCCCAGGGTAAAGCGAGGTACGAGCGGAACCCTGGGAATAAAGCCCGCATGATGAACAAGCCCGCGAAGCGGTCGACGGAAGTTTTGTTCGCGTGTTCCGTCACCCGCTACGCGGGTTTGGGGCGTGTATACTACAGGTACCCAGCGTTACGCTCGTACCTCGCTACACACTGGGCTAAGTTCCGTCATCCACTTCGTGGATTAAAAGAGAACTCCTCCTTGTGCTTTTACTGATGATGTCGGCCCCTTTTAGGGGCCTTCCTCATACCCCCGGCTCTGCCGGTGGTTACCAAATTTTCGGGAGCACCTATGAAAATCCTAGTCGTGGTGGGAACGCGCCCGGAGGCTATCAAGATGGCCCCGGTGATCGCTGCGCTCCACAGACAGCCCGCCCGCTTTTCCGTCGAGGTCTGCCTGACGGCCCAGCACCGTGACCTCCTGGATCCCGTGATTGCTCTCTTCAAGATTCCAGTTGACTATGATCTCGACATCATGGCCCCGGATCAAAGCATTTATCAGGTGACGAGCCGGGTCCTCTTGGGCATGGAAGACGTGCTCAAGCGCTCTCAGCCCGATGTGGTCCTGGTCCATGGCGATACCACGACTTCGTTCGCGGTGGCGTTGGCGTCTTTTTATCGGCAAATCCCCGTGGGGCACGTGGAAGCGGGGTTGCGCACCTACGACCGTACCCGGCCTTTTCCCGAGGAGATGAACCGTCGTCTTGGGGATGACCTCTGTACCTACCACTATGCGTCTACGGAAGCCGCCCGGAAAAACCTCTTACAGGAGCATATTGCACCGGAGCACATTGTGGTAACGGGAAACACGGTGATCGATGCCCTGCTGGACGTGGCGGCGCGGCCCCATAGCTTCAGTGATCCGGCGCTGGAAGCGTTGGGCAAGGAACGGCGGCTGATCCTGGTAACGGCGCACAGGCGTGAAAGTTTTGGTGCGCCCTTTGAATCCATCTGTAGGGCCATTGCCGCCCTGGCACGCTCCAATCCCGATGTGGAGGTGGTTTATCCTGTCCACCCGAATCCCAACGTACAGCAATGCGTAAAGGCGCTGCTGGCCGATCAGGATCGGGTCCATCTTATCGCGCCGCTGGACTACCTCCCCTTCGTCCACCTCATGAAACGGGCCACCCTTATTTTGACGGATTCGGGGGGGATACAGGAAGAGGCTCCTTCGCTGGGCAAGCCGGTGCTGGTGTTGCGTGATGTGACGGAACGTCCTGAGGCCATCGTAGCGGGCACCGCCCAGTTGGTGGGCACGGACTACGAACGTATCACCACAGCAGCCCAGACCTTGTTGGATGATCCCG
>JAJRPE010000511.1 GCA_024280935.1 Candidatus Hydrogenedentota bacterium | reverse complement strand
CGACCGCCAGCACCAGAACGCCGCACCCGTCAAAAACATATACCTCTACCCCCTACACAAACACTTCCGACAAACCCTTCAAGCACAAGGCTAGCCTCTGATGCCCGTGTGGGTTAAACGAATGCTTACGTAGATACAGGGTTGACCGCCTGTAACGTACATCAACTTGATGTTGCTACGCTTGTCTCCACCGCTTTCTCCGCCCCAAGGCTGCTCGCTGGTATAGACAAGTTCCGCGCTGACTTCGACACCAGCACTTTTCATCGCCGCAAAAGCCTTTGCGCAAAACTCGATATAGCTTTCCTTCGAGTCGAATACATTGAAGCTCATCTGACTCTCAAATCGAAACGTGTCATGGATTATAGCGTCAAGCGAGCTTGCGTCATACTGGTTAAAGGCAGTAGCGAGCGCGGCGGTGAGTTCCAAATCGGTCATGACAGTTCTCCTAATTCCTCGTTGTCTACATCACAATCGGACGAATTTCGAAATCCCTCCAACTCTAAGTTCGTCATTATCGCCCTTCAATTTTTTAGGAACTCCTTCTGCGTCTCCAGATCCAGGTTTTCAAATTGGCGCAATATTGAGCCGATCTGGGTAGAGGAGCAATCAAATCTTCTAAGTTCACATATGAAACCTCTAATCGTGTTATTGCATTGAGGGTCATCTTTAAAGCGGTGGAGAAGTGCTTTTTTCAATCCGGCAAGATCAGACGTAACAAGGAGTCGGTCAAACTCTTTTTGGGGAACGCCGCCGTGGCGCTTGCTAAATGCATCCATGACTGTCTCTTTAGCAATGCTATGCCGCTTGGCGACCTCTTTCTGTGCTTCAATACGAGCGTAGCCCTCGAACCAACTCAGGCAGATCACCTCCAATGTATATCGAAGCGCCATGCAGGTTGAGGAAACAGCCAAGTGGTAAGCGCTCCGTCCCTCGCCTTTCCTGTGGTCTTCGTTCGCACTAAGATTCCCGTTCATAGGAATTCTCCGTTAGGTTCTGAGAACTGTCGGTATCGGCCCATTTAGAGCCACAGTCCCAAAGCCATGAGGCTAAGCGGCGAAACTATCAAGAGTAACACTTGTGCCAAACACCCCTGCTGCACCGCGAGGCGTGTGCCCTCGTGCTCGGTTTCTATCCGATACCTACACATGGGGTCTTTGTTAAGGTCACGCGCTGTGTCGGTGGCCTGATCCATTTTCGCCTGCGAAATACTGATGTCGATACGACTCTCCGCTTCTTTTACCTGTAGTCGGAGCGCTTCGTTCGCCGCTCTATCCATCAGGTCCGATTGTTGCTCGGGGGAGAGGTGTTTTATTGACTCCTCCAATAGATTGTTCGGGTTCTGAATGGCAGGCACCGATGTGGACTTATGTGTGACGAGCGCTCGGCTTTGGGGGTTACTGTTGTTCTTTTCCATAGCAAACATTCTCCTGTAGAAGGGGGTTGGGCGCATCGTTATGACAATTGTCGTACCGCCGATAACAATCTGCTTCGAGCCGGAAATACCGAGATCGTTGTCACGTTCAAATCTGTTAAAGAGATCACGAATTTGTATCGCGGCCTCTCGCTGCATGATATCACCTCGGTTCACCAGAACCATCTTGATGAGTTGCTCGGCGGCATACGCATCATTACCGCTCAACCAACTGAGCCGGGAGCGCACTGCGTCGGGAATGGTAGTCTTGAGCTTCTCCTGTACCGTGGCCGCAACGAGATCCAGAGCTTTCTGATAGCCCGTGTCTGGTCGCACCCGTATCGTGATCGTCTCTCGGTTCTGTAAACGAGTCCACAACGTTTCGATGAGGTCGTATTTCGTCTTGGCCGGGAGCAAGGGGGGCAGAAAATCGAGCAGCCGCTCGCTCACGCCCCCGGACATTCTTACCTCACCGTTCCGCCATTTCTTGTAGGTCCGCTCCGCATATTGCCGCTTTGAGCGACCAAATTCGTTTTCGTATTGACAAAAGAGGCTTCTCCGGTCATCCGCCGAAAGCTGAAAGAAGATTCTACGGATATCCTCGTCAAGCCCGCCATATCTGAGCGAGACGCGATCCCGGTGGCTCAGTTGGTGTCGGTTGTATCCGTAATACGCCATGACTTATTTTCCCGACAATCGCTTGATTGGCTTTGGGTTCTTATACGCGGTGATGCAGATGTTGTCATCGTCGCTTAGGACTACAGTCGTGTGCCTTGCGCGCTCTATAGCCTTGATTAGGTGGTGGCAATCCGTCGTTGCTGCCCGTATTCCTTTTTCAGATAGGTGATAAGCCGTGGCCCCACCGGGGAGTGATACTGATGTCCCGTGACGCAATACTATATCTAGACATTCTTGCGGTATGCCTCGCATCTGACATCGTCTTTGGGCGTGCTCTGATATCTTCACTGGCTTGTGCTCCTGCGCTGGGGTTTCACATTATTCCTGAAATGCGTCGAAACGCTCCAAAAATTCGTTTATGTTCACTGGATCGCTCCTGGGGATTATGAACCCAAATTGGCCATTTTTATGGTAAACATTGAACTTTAGCTGATTGTCATCTTTTGATTTGCTTAGGCGGGGAATATGCTCTTGACAAAATGATTTTGGAAAAATAAAGCGCTTCGCAGCACCGACGTTTGGCTCACAAATAAGAACGATGCAAGAATAATCGGCGTGTGGGAGGCCCAAGAACCACTTGTTGGGCTGTCTCTCTGTGGCGAAAGCCATTCCCACGGTTTTTCCGTTTTCAGTGGCGTAAACTGTCTTGCTGATGCTTCGAAGCTGGATTCCACAACTTTTCCTTAGTTCCTCGACCAATATCGACCGTTGTACACGAGCCTTTTCGAGTGATTCCTTCCGCGAGCTATCACGAATCACTGGCTCTGATCGGGTCTGAAATAGGACGGACGATTGGGGTTCTAAACTTTCAGGTGCCGTCTCATCCGCTTGGTAGAAGATCTGCGCCTTTTTCAGCTCCGACACCTCAGCCTCCAAGCTACTGCACTTTTTTGCCAAGCTGTCGCATGCCTCAAGCAACCTTGATTTTGCGATGATCGACCTAGCATCACCCGAAGTAACAGCATCTTGTATCTCCTCCATTAGGCTAGCTCTCAGTTTTTCAATTTCAGTCCGAATGTTCAATTGCTCTAAACCTCCAAGGCGCTTACTTACCACTTATGTATATAATATCACAACAAAGTCCATACTGCAAGTAAAATCTCTCTTGTGTAGACAGATTTCTCTATACATCAAGAATTATGGCGACATATAAAATTCATGAATGCCCGCACAAACCACGTCCGTCACCCAGCTCACCTACGGCCTGTCATTGCCAATGAGAAGTGGAGCAGACTTACTTGTTTATCGAGCTGTTAAATAGGTGCCGCTGTTATTTTTATGGGACGTATAGGTCGCATGGGGCCTATATGCCCCATGAATTGTCTATGGTGAGCATGGGGCAACAAGACTACCTCAGGGACGGTCTTGCGCTCCGGCATCGGCCATTGGGCCGGATGCCGTATTGGCGAGCGGTGTGTTATGGGCAGGGAGGGGACCGTTGAGGCGCGTGCCCTCCTACGGCGCGTCTGCGACCTTTCTCGGTGGGCTTTGGGAAGGGGTCGTTTTTTGGTCGACAGCGCCTACCCAGACCCACCGGGACATGCCCCCGCGTTGTGGCGGGCCGTGCTGCTCCGGGGTTTCGGCAGGGGCCACGGGGCGCACTCCCCCACCGTGCCGCGCCCGTGCGGTGGTACGTCCCTGAGGGACGGACTCGCGCCCCGGCATCGACCACTGGGCTGGGTACCGTGTTGGTGATCAGTGTGCCGTGGGCAAAGAGGGGGCCGTTGAGGCGCGTGCCTGTCCCGGCGGACTTTGGGAAGAGGGCGTTTTTTTGACCGACAGCGTCTACCCAGACCCACCGGGACATGCCCCCGCGTTATGGCGGGCCGTGCTGCTCCTGGGTTTCGACACGGGCCACGGGGCGCACTCCCCCACCGTGCCGCGCCCGTGCGGTGGTACGTCCCTGAGGGACGGACTCGCGCCCCGGCATCGACCACTGGGCTGGGTACCGTGTTGGTGATCAGTG
>JAJRPE010000510.1 GCA_024280935.1 Candidatus Hydrogenedentota bacterium | reverse complement strand
TAGCACGCTCTCCCATTCCTGTTGTGCCCTTTCAGGGCGTTTCATTTTGTCATTTCAACAACCCAGGGCGATGCCCTGGGCTAACCTATTGAGCCCCTTCGGGGCAGCGTGTCCGAGACACTATCGCTTCGAGAGCAGGTGGACGAATTGGGAATGCTCCCATTGAAATTGGCAACGTAATTTCGATCAAATCCCAAAGCAAGTAAGGCACATTTGGGCATTGTCTTGTATAATAGGAAAGAGTCGGTTGATCAGCGGCGTTTTCGCACGCTCTTTGGCAGACGGACATCCCCGTTTGGGCAGGAAAAAACCGCGTCACGTGCAGTGGCGCCAGAGGTGGTCGAGGAATGAGAGAATTACGAAATGTTCATAGTTTTGTTGTTGCTGTGTTTGGGTGTGCCGTGTTCTGTCTGGCACCCGCTGTTGCGCTTGAGGTCCAAGTGACGACGCTGGCCGATGTCTTGGATGGCGACACCAGTTCGCTGACAACCTTGACGGCCAATCCGGGCCTTGATGGCAGCATTTCACTGCGGGAAGCCATCACGGCGGCCAACACGACGATTGGCGATGAGATTATAACCTTCGCGACAGCCGGGGAGTATGTTGTGCAGTCCGCCCTGCCAGACATCGACGATTCGACAGGAGGACTTCTGACTATTCAAGGGGCGGGCAATCTCATCCTGCTCAACGGATCCGGGGATTCCTCCTTGATCGGATTTCGAATTCTAAGGGCGGGTAATGTCATATCGGGCGCGACGATCCGGGGTTTCGGAACCGCCATCCAGATCACTGGCCTTAATGCGCTGAACAACCGCGTGGAGGGCTGTACGCTGGGTCCCTTGGAACCCTTGGAATCGATCAATCAGGGCGGTGTCATCATTGATGGCGGTGCCTCCTTTAACATCATTGGCGGCCAGGGGGTTGAACTGCGAAATATCATCTCGGGGAATGCGGGCGTGGGTATCTTTATTGGCGGCGGGGCGAACGAGAATTTTATTATGGGCAACTATATTGGGACAGATGCGACGGGCATGTCTGCGCTTCCGAATCTCTCCGGGGGTATTGTGATCGATGGTGCGACCAGCACCATCATTGGCAATTCAACCATCGATGGCGGCAACCTGATCTCAGGAAACGGGCGTTCCGGGATAGAAATCCTGGGCAATGCTCCGGGAAATATAATATTGGGCAACATTATTGGTCTGGGTGCGGACGGCAGAACGCCCGTTCCCAATCAGGACAAGGGCATTTCTATTGATGGCCGGAATGGCGCGAACAGTAACCAAATTGGATCGAGCTCATTTTTCGGGCGGAACATAATCGGGGGCAATGTGAACCAGGGCATAGAGCTTTTCGGTTCTTCGAGTAATATCCTGCAAGGAAATTATATTGGCATCGCATCGGATCTCTTTACCGATGTCCCCAATGGTGGCGATGGTATCTCCCTGGTCCTTGACTCCTCAGCCAACGTAATTGGCGGTACATTTCCTGGAGCGGCAAACCGGATTCTCCACAACGGCGGCGAAGGCATCGATCTGGGCTTTCAAACCAGTTCCAACACAATTCAGCGCAATTCTATCTTCGATAATGGCGGGGCGGGGATTCGCCTGGAGGCAGGCGCACAGGGTGGTATTTTTCCACCCACCCTGGATCCTGCTGTGGTGGGTTCGCCCATAACAGGCCAGACGGTGCCCAATGGCACCGTGGAGTTATTCGTCGGAGACGACGATGAAGGCCAGTTTTTCCTGGACAGCGTGGTCGCGGATGCGGAAGGCTTGTTCACCAGCACGTTATCCCCCGGCTCGACGGTAGTTCAGACGCTTACGGCCACCGTAACCGATGCGGCGCTGAATACGTCGGCTTTCA
Source organism: Candidatus Hydrogenedentota bacterium (assembly GCA_024280935.1). GTDB lineage: Bacteria > Hydrogenedentota > Hydrogenedentia > Hydrogenedentales > JAEUWI01 > JAEUWI01. Next base: position 18,349 of record JAJRPE010000510.1, on the reverse strand, counting down.
GCGCAGGCATGTTGCTCCCCATAGCCTACACCGGCGATCCAGAGCAACTCTCCAGCTTATTTCTTGAATTCGATATCGACAGGGACGAGCGCCTGAACCTGACGGAATACATGACGGCTACCGGGCGGGATGAGGCCTCTTTTAATCTCGCGGATTTGGACGCAGACGGATTGCTGACCTTTTTCGAGCTGCTTGAGACGGCATTGGATGAGATCGGCGTGATTGACATCGTCGTGGATACGACCAGCGACATCAGCGATGCGCCTGATACCACCAGCCCGGCAACCCTCATGACAGACCCCGGAACGGATGGAAAAATCTCCCTGCGCGAGGCGTTGTTGGCCGTCCAATTCTCCGCCAATGTGAAAATAGACGTGATGGTGACGGGGACGATTCTTCTGGACAGCGCCTTGCCGGCCATTCCCGAAACAGCCAACAATCTGTTTGTTCGCGGCAACGGAGGCGTTACGCTCGACGGAAGCAATCTCACCAATGGGGAGAGCGGTCTTACCATTAATACCAGCAATATCATGATCGAGGGATTTCAAATCGTGAATTTTCCGGGTGCGGGTGTGCTTTTGTCCGGCTCGTCCGCAGCCGCTTGCGAGGTATTTGCGTGTACTATCGGCTTGGATGGTGTTGTTGCGGCAGGGAACGGCGTTGCGGGCATCAAAGTCGATGGGGGTGCTGCCTTTAACACGATTGGCGGTGCGATTGGTGATCTGCGCAATATTATTTCGGGAAATACCGTGGGTGTCATTGTGGATGGCCTTTTTACGAATTCAAACGCTATTCAGGAAAACTATATTGGCTTGGATGCATCGGGTATGACCGCTGTCCCCAACACCATCAATGGCGTTGAGATTACGGGCGGAGCCATAGAAACCCAACTTTTCGGATTCGAGCCGGATGGCACCGGGCTGCTCATTTCGGGCAACGGAGATGGGACAGGCGATGGTGGCCTTTCAATTAGTGGTGGAGCAGTTGGCACCTTAGTCTTCGGGTGCGGCGTGGGGATCAATGTGAATGGCGATCCAACGGTGGGAAACAATCCCCACGGAATCCGTCTGTCGGATGGCACCACCCAGTCCCTCATTGGATTCGTGAATTTCCAGGATTTCATGCCTCCTAATGGGGAAATCGGCAAGAGCGCTCCATTTGTAACGTTCACATCAAAGGTGGCCGATCCCATGGAGGGGCTGTTTCAATTGAACGTATTCGCGGGTAATGTGGGCGATGGGATTCAGATCGACGGGGCAGTTACCAACGCGAATATACTCTTCGGGAATTCCATCTATGAGAATGGGGGAAGCGCGATTAGCCTGTTGAATGGCGCGAACGGCGGAATCGTTCCTCCCGTTGTTACGAGTGTAGATACCTTGGCGATGGTGGGTACGGCCCTTCCTGATGCGGAGGTCCTTATTCACGGGGATAATGCCGACGAGGCCCAATTCGTGCTTGGGTCCACCACGGTGGACGGCGCTGGAAACTGGAGTTTCAGTTTGTTTGGTATCGATCTGTCATTGTTCCAGAATTTTACGGTATTGCAGGGGGATCCACTCACGAGCAACACCTCTGCATTGAGTGAACCCGTGTCTGTTCCGACCGGGGAGGCGTGTACCGATCTGGTGACCGATACGGATGGGGACGGTCTGTCGGACTGCGAAGAGATGGGTGCGGGCACCGACCCGAATGACACGGACAGCGATGACGATGGCATGCCGGATGGCTTTGAGGTTATGTTTGGACTGAATCCCTTGTCGGTGGCGGGCGCGTTGGACAGCTTGGATGATCTTAATGGCGACGGCCTGAGTAATCTGGAAGAGTTTCTGGCCAACACCGACCCGACGGACGCGAATGATCCGGGCAACCCGGTGCTCTATGTGGATGGGGTGAACGGCGTGGACGTAAGCACCCACGGCGCCTTGGACAGCCCGCTGCGGACGATTGGCTTTGCGCTGGCTTTGGCGGCTGAATTCACCGGGGACGAGGTGCCACAGATCGTTTTGGCGCCGGGGAGTTACGCGGAAAACCTGACGTTGGTGGCGGATGTAACAGTCAGTGGTCCCGCGCTGGGTGCCGCCAAAGGCACGGCGCTGCCCGCTATCATTGAAGGTACCGTCATGGGTGCGGACAATGCGACCCTGGAAGACGTGGACATTGTCACCACGGCAAACACCGGGACGCTCCTGAATATGGGCAGCAGCGGTATGCGGGTCAGCCGGGTGCGCTTCTTCGGGGTGGAGGCTGACCGTGGCGTAACGGGAATCCTGGCGCAGGGTTCAGCAGCCGCTACGGGCCTTGTGGATGATTGTGACTTTGTGGATATGGGCATTGGCGTGGATATTACCGGTGGTGTTCCAACGATTCGCAAGACGGTTTTCATCGACCCAGCGGAGGCCGGTATCTATGTGCGCAGTACAGCCACCCTTGATTCGGAAAATGGATTGAGCGCCGAGACCGATGCGACGAGTGGTTTCAATACCTTCACCTTTGGCGGGGTAGGCGCGAATCCCGTTGGTGCGAATCCCATCGCTACGCCTATCGCGGTAGTCAACGAAAGCGACGATGTGCTTCGCATGGAAAACAACGACTGGGGGACTGCCGATGACAGTGAGGTAGATGCCCTAATCACCGGACCAAGTGATTTCCTGCCCAAGTTGGCGGTGGGCAACGCGATATTGGCATCGAGTCTCTTTTGCACGCTCTTTGATGATGGCGACCAGAAGCGTTTGACGGCCGCCAGCGTTACGCTGCAGGGTAGCGGCTTTGCACCGATGACCGAGAACGAGGCGGGGGTATACGCCTTTCCCGCAGTGCTGCCAGGTGCCTATGATGCCATTTGCGTAAACAATGGATATGTCGATGTGACGGTGGATGTGAGCGTGGGCGCGGGCGAGATAAAAAGCATCGTCGTTCCCATGGGTGTACAGGTTGGCGGGGAAGGTGAGGGCGAAGGCGAAGGCGAAGGTGATAAGGAACCCGGCATGACCTGCGCGCCGACATCACCGGGCGGCATGGGTTTGCTGGGCGATTTGTTGGTGGTAGCGGTCGTGTTGCTGCTGCTTTTCGCGGGTCATCGCCGCACTGTGCGTGGATAGAATCTTAGCTTGACGGACAATGTGCCGCTGTAGCTTCTGCCGAGGCTACAGCGGTTATTCTTGAAGTTGGGGTTTATCTCCGGGCTACGGACACTCGCCAAGGGTGCCACCTACACGCGCAGCCGGTTCCCGGTGAAGCTTGTGGGTGCGGGGTGTGCAGAGGAAGATCTCGTACCCGTAAGCCCCCCCCTCACGGGCAAGGGCTATCGCCCCTTGTCCGTGGCACCCGTAGCGCTACGTGAACGATTACTGTTTCTTGAACGCCCTTGCTGAAATGAGCAGCCCGATCAAGCCGACGACTGCAATGGCGGTCGCGGTCAGCAGAATGGCGCGTAGATCGCTGTCGGGGCCACCCAGTGTCGCCAAGCCCCACAGGACGGCGGAAAAAGCGAGACGACCGACCAGGCTTTCCAGCGAGAGATAGGTTGCGCGATGCTCTTCTTGAATCAGGGGGTTGATGGCGGCGTTGCGCGGAGCCGTCATGATGGCCCGGGGGCAACTGCGCAGGAGAATCAGAAATACGATGAGGGGATGTATGATGAGGGCCATGGCCGCGATGATGAGGGTTTGGAGGGCCGTTCCTAAAAGCAGGGTGGGGACCAACCCCAGGCGATCTCGGAGCCAGATGCTGCGGCCCGCGATGTACGCGGCGACGATCATGGTAATGAAGGTGACGATTCCAGAACTCAAGGGGGTAGCTCCATCGACAATCGTCGGGCCTTGGAGCAGTTGGTCGAGATAGGGCTGGTAGAATATGTAGGGGAGATGGTTGAGCACGATCATGATGACGACGTAGGCCGAGAGCCAGCGCAGAGCGGGCTGGCGCAACTCGCGGAGGGCTTGGCCGATTTCGAGGCGAAAGGCGAATACGGAGAGTCGTTGGCCATCGGTGTGGCGATTGGGTTCTTTCATGGCGGTAGCCAGTGCGAGGGCCGCGAGTCCGCCCGCAAAGGACAGGGCGTAGGCGTTGCGCAGGCCAAAGGTCGCGACAACGCCGCCCAAGAGGGCCGCAACGCCACTGCCCAAAAAGGCGAGGCGTGCCACCCGAGCTTCCCGCTGATCATACTCCTTCGTGCGGTCGAGGCGGGCCAGGGTGTCGTAGTGGAGGGCCGTGTTGGTGCCCGAATTGAAGGCCATGCCGATGGCGAGGAAAATTTGTCCCGCTGCGAAGTGCGAGAAGCTACTGCCAAAGAAGAAGAGGCCGTGGGCGACGCAAACACTCGCTGCGGCAAGTATCAGTGTGATGCGGCGGCCAATGACATCGGAAAAGTAACCCGAAGGCACCTCCGTCAGTACAACGGCGAAATAGTAGAGGGCTTCCAGGCGCAACACCTGGGCAACAGTCAGGTGCGATTGGAAATACAGAAAAAACACGGGGAGCCAAAAGTGAGCCGCAAAGGCCGTGGCGTAGGCCGGATAGAGTCTGAGATTGCGCTCCATGATGGGGTACCGTGTGCTTTCCGTCAGTCGAAACCGGGTGTAGCCTATCACAAAAGAGGGCCTTCCCGTGGCACCCGTAGCGGCCCCTGAACGTTCGCGTATTTCGCACGGGCTTTTTGCGGCGGTACGTCCCAAAAACTGGACTTGTCGTGCCCTGCCGGGATACCCTGTTGTGGCAATACAGGCGATTGAAACAGTGGCAATTTTCGAAGGGAGCATGATCCATGCGTACCGCCAATCCAGCGTTGAACGATAAGACTTTTGGGCGCGCAATGAGCGCCGAATACAGCGGCAAGAGCATGACCTTGGAAGGCACGGTCAACAAGACCGGTATCCTTTTGATGCTGATTATTGCCGGGGCCGCCTTTACCTGGCAGAAATATATGGCCGGGTCGGAAACAGTGATGATTTGGATGATCGGGGGGCTTATTGGGGGCTTGATCATGGCCGTGGTTACCTCATTCAATCCCAAGGGTGCCATGTACACGGCACCCATATACGCATTGCTGGAAGGATTATTTCTGGGCGGTTTTTCCGCCTTTGCTCAGGATCAGGTGACGAAGCAAACGGGGGAGTCCTCGCCCATCGTTTTGCAGGCCGTGTGCCTGACCTTCGGCATCCTTCTCACATTGCTGTTTGTGTATCGCCTTGGACTCATCAAGGCGACGGAGAACTTCAAGCTGGGCGTTGCCGCCGCGACGGGCGGAATCTTCATGATCTACATGGTATCCATCGTCATGGGATTTTTTGGGGTAAATGTCCCATTTATCCATGAAGGCGGGATAATGGGCATTGGATTCAGCTTATTTGTGGTCGTTATCGCGTCGCTGAATCTGGTGCTGGACTTTGATTTCATCGAAAACGGTGCGGAATCCGGCGCGCCCAAATACATGGAATGGTATGGGGCTTTTGGCTTGGTGGTGACCCTGGTCTGGCTCTATATCGAGATTCTGCGGCTCTTGATGAAGCTGAACAGCCGACGATAGGCAGTCCGCTATCGCTTTGGGTGCGCCAACAAGTTGGAGACCGAGTACGTGTTTGCGACGGGTAGGCGTGTGGACTTTCCAGTCCGCAACAAAAGCAGCGTGATGCCAACCAAGGCCACGTTTGCTTCGTTGGACATAAGCGTGTCGGCTGGCGCGACGGGTTCTTTGTGTCGGGCAGGGATGCCCAACTTTCTGATATCTTGTGAACGTTTGCGAAACTGAGAATTCCATGGGACACTACTGTAGAATCTGTGGTCGAAGCCGACCGAATGAAAAGTTTTCCGGCAAGGGCCACCGAAATCATGTTTGCAAGAAATGCCAACAGCGGCCCAAGGCGGAACGGGAGGCCATTGAGCAGCAAGACGAAATATTCGGGTACTTGAAGCAGTCGAATATATCGGACCGCAACATGAAGCGCCTGCAAGAATTGGCCGAATCGGAGAATCCCAGGACGGGTCGGCTGGCGCAAATTGCGCGTGATGTCGCCATCGTAAAGTCGCACAAACGGCGGCGGCTGAAGGTGCTTGCGGAAAAACGACCGGATTTGCTTGCGGCCTTGGAGGAAACGGGCCTCATTCTTGCCCAGGGCGGTGGGGTGGATTTCTGAGAAAAAGGCATATTTTGCCACGAAGAAAAGCTAACCGTTCATAGCGTACTACGGGTGCCACGGGTAGGCCTCTCAGGGCTTACCCGTGTAGTCCCTACAGGTGTGGGAGAGTATCCAGACTCAGAGGCGAGATTCCGCACGGGTAAACCCTGCCGGGCCTACCCGTGGCACCCCCAGCGGTTTGTGAACGCTTAGCAACTTTGATTGTGCTTAACGGTTTCCTTGGGTCCATTTCGCGGGCCACCGGATAGCTTTAAGCCACCGTGCTCAGTCGTGCTGTTCTTGGATTCTTCGGGGGAAATGTGTACCCTGTAGCACACCTGAGTTTCTAATTTATCCCCGTTTCAATAGGAGTTCTCCGATGGATTTTGCCGTCTCCCCGAAAATGGAAAAAATATTGACGAAGGTGCGTACCTTCGTCCGTGAAGAGCTGTATCCCCTCGAACCCCAAGTTCTCAATGAAGGCTTCAGTTCCGTGTTGCCGATTTTGGAGGAGAAGCGGGCCAAGGTACGGGCCATGGGCCTGGCGTTGCCCCAGATAGAAAAAGAGCATGGCGGCATGGGCCTGAGCGTGCTGGAGCATGGCTTGGTTCAGGCCGAACTTGCCAAGACCTACACGGGGGTCTACTGTTTCAATTGCCAGGCGCCCGATGCGGGGAACATGGAAATCCTCATCAAGTATGGCACCCCGGAGCAGCAGGAACGCTTCCTAAAGCCTCTCCTCGCGGGCAAAACCCGTAGTTGCTTCTCCATGACGGAAGTGGACTATCCCGGCTCCAATCCCACCTGGATGGGGACCACGGCGGTGAAGGATGGAGATGATTATGTGATCAACGGCCACAAATGGTTTACCTCCTCCTACGATGGCGCGGAATTCGCCATTGTCATGGCGGTGACCAACCCCGATGCGCCAAAACATGGGCGGGCCAGTCAGATTATCGTGCCCATTGATACACCGGGTTTTACTTTGGTGGAGAATATCTCCTGCATGGGCCACCGGGGCGAAGGTTGGGACAGCCACGCGGAGGTGCGTTATGAGAACGTGCGGGTTCCGCAGTCCAATCTGCTGGGTGCAGAAGGCGCGGGTTTTCTGATCGCCCAGGAACGGCTGGGACCGGGCCGCATCCATCATTGCATGCGCTGGGTGGGCATCAGCGAGCGTGCCTTCGAGCTGATGTGCGAGCAGGCTTTGACGCGGGAAGTGGCCCCGGATCGCGCACTGGCGACTCAACAGGTCGTGCAAACCTGGATATCCGAATGTCGTGCGGAAATTAACGCAGCACGCCTCATGGTGCTTCAGGCGGCGGATACCATCGACCGCCTGGGCGCGAAAGAAGCGCGGGTCGAGATTTCGCTCATCAAGTTCTTTGTGCCCAACGTCATGATGAAGGTCCTTGACCGGGCGATTCAGTTGCATGGTGGTCGCGGCATAACCGAGCATACGCCCCTGGCCACCTTCTGGCGTAACGAACGTGCAAGCCGTATTTACGATGGCCCTGATGAAGTGCATAAGATGTCTGCCGGAAAGCGGATTCTCGAATTGTTTCGGGCGGAAATGGCCCGGGATCAAGGGTAGGAAATTGGGATGAAAGAAACTCAGGGACTGACACGGCCCGGTAAGTGATGGGACGGTGCAGACATCGTGTATTCGCCATGCGTAACCTGCTGTTACTATGATGGCGGTGATGACCGTGGATGTCCCGTCGTTTGCGAAAAAAACATCGGTCTCACGTGTTCGACAACGGGACATCCACACCCGTTAACGGTGACATCCCTGAAACAAATCGGCGCTGTTGGCTATAGTGTTGTTCACAAGGATCGTGGTTCGATGGGCGCGTCAGTCCCTGAGGAGACGTAACCCACCCCCAGCCCCTCCGAGGAGGGGAGCCTTTTGGGTTCAGTGATTAATTCATAAGTTAAACCACCGGCTCTGCCGGTGAGAATTCATCAGGCCCTGCCGTTCCCGCGTTAGTTGTTGGCATTCATAGACGGTGCGCTGTACGTCATGTTAGTTTAGTCCCGTAGGGACGACATATCGTAGCCCAGGCGTGAGCGAAGCGAACCCTGGGATAACTGAACGTAAAAAATGTTTAACCCCGAAGGGGTGGCATAGAGGCGTTGGGAATGTACTTGGTTTTTCTATGCCACCCCTTCGGGGTTCAGCCCTTTGTGGGCCGGTCTACCCAGGGTTCCGCTCGTACCTCGCTTCACCGCTGGGCTACGATATGTCGTCCCTTCGGGACTAACTGTTTTGGCTTCGTGCCTGAGTTTGACGAATCGGCCCCTTTTAGGGGCCATCCCCAAGCCACCTGCTCTGCAGGTGGTTGCTGACTGCGAGCAAGGGTAAGAGCTACCATGGACGTAAAAATCGACAGCCCCAAGGCCGTGCGTGAAGGCGAATTGCCCGACCTCGCACGCCTGGAAACATACCTGAAAGGCGCTATCCCCGGACTGGATGGGCCGCTTGAGGTTGCTCAATTTCCCAGTGGATTCTCCAACCTAACCTACCTGCTGACGGTGGGCGGGCGCGAGCTGGTCTTGCGTCGTCCTCCCTTTGGCAGCAAGGTGAAATCGGCCCACGATATGGGGCGCGAACACAAGGTGTTGTCCGCGCTGCACCCGATTTATCCCGCTGCGCCCAAGCCCCTGGCCCTGTGTGAGGACATGGAGGTGATGGGGGCGAAGTTCTATGTTATGGAGCGTATTCGCGGCGCCATTCTGCGCGGGGTAAAGCCCGAAGGTTTCGACGCGAGCGCGGGAACGGTCCGGGGTTGTTGCGAGGCCTTCGTGAAGAATCTGGCCGCGCTCCATGGACTCGATTACGAAGCGGCGGGCCTGGGCGGCTTGCGGCGGGAAGGCTCCTACGTGGAGCGTCAGGTGAAGGGTTGGATCAAGCGCTATGGTGGATCCCAGACCGACGATGTTGCGGTGATCGACAGGGTGATGAAATGGCTCAAGGCGAACTATCCCGAAGACTCCGGTGCAACCCTGGTTCACAACGACTACAAATTCGACAACGTGGTGCTGGATGTCCACGACCCGACGAAGATCATCGGTGTTCTCGACTGGGAAATGTGTACCATCGGCGATCCCCTGATGGATCTGGGGACGACGCTGGGTTATTGGATTGAGAAGGACGACGGTGATTTGGGAGTCATCCAGTGCTTCCTCAGCAACGAGCCAGGTGTACTGTCCCGCCGCGAAGTGGCGACGTTATATGCGGAGCTGACCGGTCGCGACATCAGTAATTTGCAGTTCTACTATGTCTTTGCGTTGTTTAAGCTGGCCGTGATCGTGCAGCAGATTTACTATCGCTACAAACAGGGCCTCACGAAAGACGAACGCTTTGCCTTGTTGATCCACGTCGTCGAAGGACTGGGCAATCGCGCCGTGGCGTGCCTGGAGTCGGGGACGGTGTGATGGGAGCGCAGGCGTCTCGCCTGCCGGGCGAATAAAGTGGCTGAGCGCTCCCCGGCATTGGACAAAAGACGGGGTGAATGCCTATGATGGACGGCGCGTGCTCAAGCGGTATTTGCGCACCGGATTCGCCTAAAAATTACCCGGAGGGAAAGACTATGTGTTCCAGGATTGCTACTGCCTTGTTCGCGCTGTTTGTTTTGGTGGGGATGTTTTCGTCGGCGGAGGCGGCCATGTTGAGTGCGGGGGGCTTACGGTGTGAATACCGGCAGAATCCGCTGGGGATTGACGTGGTTTTGCCCCGCTTGGCTTGGAAGGTAGAAAGTGTTTCGCGGGGGGTGCAGCAGAACGCCTACCAGGTCCTTGTCGCTTCTTCTCCGAAAAAATTGAATGAGGACGACGGCGATCTCTGGGACAGCGGCAAGGTTGAAAGCGGCCAGTCGATCCATGTCGTGTATGCAGGAGCGCCTCTGCTTTCGCGACAGTTCTGCTATTGGAAAGTGCGCCTGTGGGATGGGGACAGCAAACCCGGACCGTGGAGCAAGACGGCACGATGGACCATGGGCTTGCTCTCCGAGGCGGATTGGGCGGGTGCGTGGATTGGCGTGGATTGGATGGAAGACAACGCGGGTCCCCTGCCCTGGTTGCGGAAATCGTTCACGCTGGACACCGCGCCCGAACGTGCGACGGCCTACGTCTGCGCCTTGGGCTACTACGAGCTTTACGTCAATGGGAAAAAGGTGGATGACCACGTGCTTTCGCCCGCCGTGAGCGATTATGGAAAGCGTGGCTTATACCTGACCCACGATATTAGCGGCTATCTGAAAAAGGGAGAGAACACAATGGCCCTCTGGCTTGGGCGGGGCTGGTCCTTGCGGATGCTGAAGGGGGCTTCGACGAACGGCCCGGTGGTCCGGGCGCAATTTGAGATCACGTCGAATACGGGCGCGCCTGTTACGGTCGTCACGGATACGAGCTGGAAAGCACACAAGAGTCCCATAACACCGCTGGGTCCCATGGAGAGCGGCAACTATGGCGGAGAACGTTACGATAGTCGCTTGGAGATGGCGGATTGGGCTACTACCGATTTTGATGACGGGGGCTGGGGCAACGCCGTGGCCTATGAACCAGCCACCCCACAGATCAGCGCACAACTATCCGAGCCGAACCGCGTCTTGGGTGCCATTCCCGCGAAGACCGTCAAGCGCCAGGAGGACGGCACCTACCTGGTGGACATGGGCAAGAACTTCACCGGCTGGATTGAATACCGCTTTCCCGAAGGTGGTCCCAAAGGTTCAGAAGTACGGATTGAGTATGGCGATAAATTTCTGGATAACGGTGTTCTCCAGGTCTACAACCAATACGATGAGTACGTGTTCAGCGGCGCAACGCCCCAGGCGTTCCGGTCCCGCTTTAATTACCACGCCTTCCGCTGGGTCCACATCAAGGGGCTGGAAGCTGCGCCCCGGCCCGAAGACATTACGGGTTCCTGGATATCCACCGATTACGCCCCGGCGGCGACGTTTAGCTGCTCCAACGACTTGCTGAACGATATTTACGACACGGCATCCTGGACCTATCGCTGCCTCACCCTGGGCAGCTATGTGGTGGATTGCCCGCACCGCGAGCGCCTGGGCTATGGCGGCGACTCGGGCACATCGATGGAAATGGGCATGACCAATTTCCAAACCGCGCCCCTGTACACCAAGTGGCTTCGTGATTGGCGGGACACCCAGGTTTCCGACGGGGATTTGCCCCACACCGCACCCAACGCCCAGATTGCCGGCGGCGGCCCGGCCTGGAGCGGCATATGCGTGACCATGCCCTGGCAAGTCTATCTGCAATTCGGGGATCAACGAATCCTGGAGCAATCCTACCCCACCATGCAGCGTTGGCTGTCTTTTCTGAAAACGAAAATGAAAGATGGTATCCTCGCACCCTACAGCGGCGTGGGCTATTCCGGGATGCAATGGTCCTTCCTGGGCGATTGGGTGCCACCCAACCGCGATCAGTCCCGGGACCGTGTGGACGACCGCTCTACCCTCTTTTTCAACAATTGCTATTACGTGCATAATCTTCAGTTGGCCGCGCAGACGGCGTTGGTGCTGGGCAAGCCGGATGATGCGGCGGATTACACAAAACAGGCAAAGGCGCTTTCGACGAGGCTGCACGCGCGCTTTCTGAACGACGATGGCGTGAGCTACGTCAACGGCGAGCAGCCCTACCTGGCCATGCCCCTGCTCTTCGGCATCACGCCCGAGGACAAGCAAGAGGCGGTGATGGATGCGCTTCGCGATCTTATTCTCGTGAAGCAGAAAGGGCACCTCAACACGGGGATGCACGGCACCTACTTCATGATCCGCTATCTGACTGACAATGACCACAGCGACTTGGTTTATGCGATCACGTCCAAGCGGAGTTATCCGAGTTGGGGCTACATGCTGGACAACGATGCCACGACCATCTGGGAAGAGTGGGATGGCGACAACTCCCACATTCACGACACCCTGATTTCCGTGGGCATGTGGTTTGTCCAGGGGCTGGCGGGCATTCAGCCCGACCCGACCTCCCCCGGCTTCAAGCACTTCTTCATTCGTCCGGCGTTGGTCGGCGATTTGACCCAAGTGTCCGGTTCCCACGTTACGCTCTACGGTCGTATTGTGTCCGAGTGGCACCGGGCCGCAGATAAGGCCACCTATCTTGTCACCATTCCGGGCAATACCACCGCCACCGTGATGATTCCGGGGAACGATCCTGCGGCCATCACACTGGACGGCAAGCCCTTGGCGGGAAATCCCCTGATAAGCGGTGTGGCGGTAGAAGCCGGGCGCGTAGCCTGTGTCTTAGGGTCTGGGACCTATCGCTTTGTTGGTCCTGCTCCAAGTTAGGCATCGCGGGGAGTCCCAAGGGGCGACCCGGAAAATGGGCCAAATGGGTCTTATGGGTCCCATGAAGCTTGCGCCCCGCTCGTCCTATAGGCCCCCTACACATGTGACGAATCTCATTATTATGGTTAATAGCATTATTTGTGTCTTGCTGGGTCCCTGTCGCGATATGAATCCATATATTGGGGCACATGCGTCGAGAATTGTATCTATCTAGTGGCTGTTTTTTGTTAGACCACAATATTTAGTTGCAACCCCCGAGGTTCTCTGTTACCATGACTTTACGTTAATTTGCTTTAGCCTTTGGGAATTACCTGTGCGTTCGACCATGAATCTTTCCAACGAACGGAAGTCCGAGCTTGCCGGGCTTGCCGTAGGTTGTGTTACGGTGGTCCTGTTTCTTGTGCTCGTAACCGATGGCTATGATGTTCGCGAGCAGGCAACCCGGCCCCTGGATGAGATTCTTTCGGTTCCCAACCTGCTGGGACCCGCCGGGGCGCTCGTAGCGGGGGTATTTGCGTTCTTCGTTGGTGACGCACGCCACGTAACCTATTCGCTTACCTTCGTTTGGGCGTTGATGCTCATCAGCCACCGTCCTGTTGACCGTCTGCTCCCCCGATTGGTTGGGGCCTGTATTCTGTTGGTCGCGGTTGCGGCGTTCCTCCAGCTTAATATGAGCACGGGGAGTTCCAACGTCGATCCGGGCGGGGCTGTCGGCGGCTTTGTTGTCTCCATTCTCACGAAGTACAATTTTGGTGTCGTGGGGGCCAATATTGTTGTCTGCGCCATGGTGCTGGTTGGGCTGCTCCTGGCGGCGGAGTACCTCTTTATTTATCTCTTCATGGTTGCCCAGCATGGCGGCACCCGCTTGCTACACGGTGTTTCCACGCTTGCTGCGCGCCGCAGGGGCACCCTTGCAACGCGCACGGAGAAAAGGCCGCGAAAGCCTCGTCAGGAAGCGCTGCCCCTGGAGGAGGCTGTGATCCCGGAGCCTATTGTGGATGGGGAGTTGCCTGAAGAGGCGCTGCCCGTTGCAGAGGATCCGGCCGCGCGATTGTCGCGCATTCCCATTCGCGGTGCCGTGGCCCCCCTGGAGGAGGATGACACGGAGACAGAATTCCCCTTTGATGCCGTGCCGGACATTAATGACAGTGTGGCCGACGATAGCGAACAAGACGATCTTGCTTTCGCGCTTGACCTGGATGTTGTGGAAGCGGCTCTGGTCGCCGAAGCTTCGGTGGAGGAGGTTTTTACGGACGGTGCGCCCGAGTCTATCTTCGAGGATAGTGCTCCTTTTGCCCTTGAAGATGATATTGATCTGCTGGGTGTGCCGGAGTCGGATGCCTGTTTGACCGAGCCTGATTCCGTGGCGGATCTTGCGCCCGAAGTGGCCGCGCCGACACCCGCCTCCAAGCCAAAGCCCCGGCGGCCTCGGCGTAAGATCGTTGAACACGAAGAGATTCCGCACGATTACAAGTATCCGAGGGTCTACAAAAAGCCCTCTATCGATATTCTGGATGAGACGGAAGATCGCGTTGTGGTTGACCTTTCCGAACAATTGCGCGCAACCAGCTTGTTGTTGGAAGAGACGCTGGCAACCTTTGGCATTGAGGCCCGCGTCACGAATGTAACCCGGGGTCCAACGATTACGCGTTACGAGCTTGAGCCAGCGCCTGGCATCAAGGTGGCGCGCTTCCAAGCCCTGGCGGATGATATCGCCCTGGCCCTGAAGGCCCACCGTATTCGCGTGGAAGCGCCCATACCGGGAAAAGGCCGTGTCGGCATCGAAGCGCCCAACGCGGAGCGTGATCCGGTGCTGATTCGGGAGCTTCTTGAGTCGCGCCCCTTCAAGCGCGGCAAGGGCCAACTCAATCTGGTGCTCGGCAAGGACATCGCAGGGGATGTGAAGATTGCCGACTTGGCCACCATGCCCCACTTGCTGGTGGCGGGCGCCACAGGCGCGGGCAAGACCGTGTGCGTGAAAGCCCTGCTTGCGAGCTTGCTTTTCCAGAACACGCCCGATGAGTTGCAACTCATTCTGATTGACCCGAAGATGGTGGAACTCTCTATCTTCAACGACATTCCCCACCTGATTACGCCGGTGGTTATTGACCCGAAGAAAGCTTCCGTTTCCCTCACCTGGCTCATCAATGAGATGGAGGAGCGTTATCGCCTCTTCGCCGACCTGCGTGTTCGCAATATTGAGGTCTACAACCAGAGCGTCGAGAACGGCGAAATTGAGATGGAAGGCGACGAAGAAGGGGACGACAGCCATTCGGTTAATATCGTCCGCCGACTTCCCTATATCGTGTGCGTGATCGATGAGTTGGCCGACCTCATGATGCTTGCTCGTTCCGAGGTGGAAGATTCGATTGGCCGTCTGGCGCAGCTTGCCCGTGCGGTGGGCATTCACCTGATTATTGCCACGCAGCGGCCTTCGGTGGACGTGCTGACCGGTGTAATTAAAGCCAACTTTCCGTCCCGTATTTCCTTCCAGGTCTCCTCTCGGGTGGATTCGCGCTGCATTTTGGATGAGATTGGCGCGGAGCGCCTTATTGGTATGGGTGATATGCTTTATTTGCCCGCAGGGCAGTCGAAGCCCACCCGTATCCAAGGGGCCTTTGTGAGTGACGAAGAGATGAACTCGCTCATTATGCATCTCAAGCGGCAGGCGCCGCCGCAATACAAGGATGAAATCGAGAATTGGGGGAAAAGTAAGGATAAGCTCGACGAGATCGCCGACGAACCGGACGAGTTGTTTGACGATGCCGTGCAGGTCGTGATGGAAACCGGGCAAGCCTCAATTTCGATGGTGCAAAGACGTTTGCGAGTAGGGTACACTAGAGCCGCTCGCTTGATAGATATGATGGAACGCAGGGGGATGGTGGGACCCCATACGGGGAGTAAAGCGCGGGAAATCCTGGTGGATACCGTGCAAGCAGAAGAAAGCTCATGAGCCAGTTTGAATTTCCAGGATACAGATTGAAGGAGCAACGGGAGGCGTTGTCCCTGTCGATGCTCGATGCGTACCATGAAACCCATGTGCCGATTGACTATCTCATGCGCCTTGAAAAGGGCGAGTTGGATGAGTTGCCCGCCACAGCCTACACGGTAGGGTTTCTGACGACCTATTGTCGTGTCCTCGATCTGCCCGCCGAACCTTTTATTGATGCCGTGCGTGCGTGCCGTGCCGCACGTCCTGAGGTGAAGTTTCTCGCTCCAGGTGCCCTGACGGATCCGGCTGGCCCCTATCCGCTTTGGGTGCGTGATGCGATGACGTGGGCCGCCATTTGTGCCATCCTCGTGTTGGGCTGGGCTTCCTATTCCATCGTGATAAAGCCCTTCGCCGAGTCAACGCCCGACCGCGTTAACGCTGGCAGCATTGAGATCGTGCCCCCCGCCCGCTTCGACATGGAGTGAGCCGCGCTGACCGTCAAGTCCTTGGCGTGTCGTCGAGAAAAAATACCACAAAGCCACGCTCTCGGTGTGCCCGAAAATTCTCATTCAGGTAGTCACGCACCGGTTGATAGCGTTCGTGTCCCGGGGCGCTCGGATTGTCGAAGCGCTCCCCGTCCGGGATGGCCACCACATCGGCGCCGAGTTCGTGTACGCGCTCGACGAGGGCTTGGTTAAAGACAATCACTTCCCCGTAGTTTTGACGCCAGCAGATCCAGCCCACCCGATCACAGAAATAGAGGGTTGCCGGATTCTCCACGGAAGTGAGCACGAGAGCGTCCGGCGCGGTGTTCTTCCGAACCCAGTTGCCACAGCGGTAGGCCGCTTCGTTTACCGGCTCAAAACACTTGTAGGCCGCATGCACGCCATGCAGTGTGGCCACGGCGAGGGCTGCGGCGGCACCCCAGCGGAGCAGGGAGTGCCCGAAACAGGTGGCAAGAAGATGCCCCGCAAGCAAACAGGCGGGCGGCGCAAGGATCATCAGGTAGTAGGTGTTCACGTAGCTTCCGCCGGGCATAATGACCAAGAGCATCGACGCGCCGAGCAGCCAGGCATGGGGCAGAAAGCTACGCAGCGTCAAGGAACCTCGGTAGCGCTCGTAGAGCACGACACCCAGGCCCACCACCGACAAAACGCATACGGTCGGCTCCACGGCAATATGCCAGATCGTGCGGGCGATGGTGCGATAGAAATTGGACGTCGTCAGGAGGTCAAAGCGAAAGACCTCATGGCTTGCGAAGGAAAGCCCGGTCCTCGGAATAATCCACAGATAGGAATAGCAGAAGTAGGCCAGAAAAGGAAGGGCCGTAAGGAGGGCGAAGAGATAGAACTCTCGCCGCGTGAACATCCGCCAGCCCCATCGCTGGGCGGTGAGCAAGGCCATGGGAACTGCCATAACACCCAGTTGGGGCTTCCCCAGCAGCATCAGGGCACTTGCCACCACCGCTGCCCAAAAGAGGCCGCGCTTTTCCGATTCCAGCCACCGGTCGTAGTAGTACAGGGTGGCGAAGGAGGCGGCGAATACGAAGGACTCCGGCATATGGACACGGCCAAAGTACAGGTGCATGGGGGAGACCGAGAGTAGCAGGGTGCTGACCAGGGCGGTGGTGCTTCCGCCCCATCGGCGGACGAAGCCGTAGAAAAAGCACAGGCCAGCCAGGGCGTAGAGCAACGGCATGACCCGGCCCACCCAATCGTGCATACCAAAGAGGGCATAGAGGGCCGCCGTCGGAAAGGGCACGAAGGGAAACTCCGTGCCGCCCACAATGCCTTGCGCCGCGACCTCGCTGGTGGTTCGCAAGTCGACGGAAGGATGGAATGGGTTCATGCCCTCGCGGAGAAAGTTCCGCGCCAGCATGAGCGTTATCGTCTCGCGCCAGTTGGCGAAATCAATCGGCGGTTTGGTGATGTGGTAGAGCCGACACAGGGCGGCGAAGAGAAGCAGACCGCCGAGTAACCAAGATTCCCAACGCTCAAAAAAATGGCGCGGAGGCTCCGTAGGCGGTGTTGCCCTTGAGTCATTCTCAGGACCCTGTTCTTGATTTACCATAGCCTGGTGCCCCTCTTATTGGACTCCACCTAATTAGGCGGATCCGCTGTAATCATCCAAAGGGAATGTTTCGCCGTCATTTTCCGCATGCGAATATTCTTATCTGCACAGTATGGCATTTTCTGAGCAAGCCCGCCAGAATGGACGAGTGATTTCTCTCCTGAATTCTTGTGACCACGGTATTCTGTGCGCAAGGGAAGAATTCGGCAACGGGAAGGCTATGGACGGAACACCTTGAGTTCGAGTTCCGTGATGCTGCGATAGTCCTTGGCATTGGCCGTGCAAAGAGGCTGCCCATTTTCAACCGCCGTGGCTGCAATCAACGCGTCGGGGATGCCGATGTTTGACTTCAGCGCATATTCCTCCAGGTAAATTGAGGCGCGGTGACCGATATTTTCAGACAGCGCCAGTACTTGAAAGTCCAAATTGGCAAGGGCCGCCTTGGTGGAATGCAATTCGCGCTTATTGCGGGCGCCCCGGACCAGTTCCATGTAACTCACAATGGAAAGTTCCAGGCTGTCTGCTCGGTCGATGGCCGCTGCCGCCCGGGTGCTGCCACGCAATGCCCAAATGATGACATCGGTGTCAAAGAGCATCGAAACGCCCTTTTCGAAGGGTGCGCACGTAGGCAACAGGATCGGACATATCGTCGCGGTCCGCCCACATGCCAAAGATGTCCAGGTCTTTTATGCTGGGGCGCTCCGTTTTGCGGATGGGTTCGATACGGGCCACGGATTTGCCCCGGCTGGTAAGGATGACGGTTTCATTGCGTTCTATGGCATCAAGAATCTTCCTGGGGTTACGCCTCATGTCCAAAACAGTTGCTTTCATGTCTAATCCTTCATTTACAGTGTGCATTGTAAGTATGCACTCCAAAAACGAGTCTGTCAACAGCAGAACGGGGGAAG
>JAJRPE010000509.1 GCA_024280935.1 Candidatus Hydrogenedentota bacterium | reverse complement strand
GTGCTGCTGGATGGACGAAAGACGAAGGGCTACCGGCGCTGGCTGGATCCCCTGGCGGCGCGGCATTTTCGGGGTTCCTTCAGCCTGGGTGGCCAAGCCCGAAAGCACGGCATCCCCATCCACTACATTGACCAGATGACCGAGGAAGAAGTGGCCCCCCTGAAGGCCCTGAATCTGGACCTGATCCTGGTCGGCGGATTCAGCATCATCCTGAAGAAGCCCCTCCTCGATATACCTGCAAAGGGCTCTGTGAATACGCATTCGTCCCTGCTGCCCCGACACCGGGGTCCCAATCCCTTTTCCGCCGCCATTCTCGCGGGCGACACCGAGACGGGCGTGACTTTTCATTGGATGGACGAAGACATCGACACGGGGGGCATCATCGCCCAGTTTCCCTTGGCCCTGAATGAGCGTTCGACCATGTTGGGCCTTTATAAGGAGGCCTGCGAACTCGCGGGCAAGAAAATCCTTTTAGTGGTGGATTCCATTGCCGATGGCAGTACTACCTCGACTCCCCAGGATCCCGCGTTGGCGACCTACGAAAAAAAGATTTCGGAGGCCGAGTCGTGGATTGATTGGGCGGATGCCGCAGCGCACATCGACCGTCAGGTTCGCGGCATGTCTCCCCAGCCCTGTGTGCGTTTTCGCTGGCGGAATAACCTCGTGTTTGTTCACCGGGTGGTCTTCGATGATACGCCTGTCGACGCGGCACCCGGCACGGTGGTGGCAAATCGACCATTGATTAAGGTGGCGACCGCTTCGGGTACACTCACGATACGGGTGGCGTTTCGGAAGAAGCCTCTGCCCGGGCTGTGGCCCGGATTGGGCAAGCGCCCGGAGGTGGGCGAGGTCCTGTGCAGCGGCTCAGATGGAGACGCGTAGCGATTACCATGATCTTCATAAATCCCAATTAATCCACCGGCTTTGCCGGTGAGAATTCATAAGGCTATGCTGTTCCGGCGTATGTGAGCGTGAATTCGACACGTGCCAGCATGTGGGATCACGAAGGTGCCCCAGCGGAGCACAGGAACTTAGCCCAAGGTGAAGCGAGGCACGAGCGAAACCTTGGGAATAAAGGACGAACGATAGAAAAGCCCGCGAAGCGGTCGACGGAATGGCGGGACGTTTTCCGTCACCCGCTACGCGGGTTTGGGCCGTTTATGCTACGGGTACCCAGCGTTGCGCTCGTGCCTCGCTTCACACTGGGCTAAGTTCCGTCGTCCACTTCGTGGACTAAAAGAGTCCTCAGTTTTTTGATTTTAGCGGTGACTACTGATTTTCGTGAATACTTACGAATAATCTCCCTTGTGCTATCATGCAGCTACTATGACGACCTTGGACAGTGCATTGGATCGCTACTTGCAGATGGCCGTTTTCGAGGCGGGGCTTTCGGAAGCGACACTGTCCGCCTATGGCGCGGATATTCGGCGTTATCTGACTTTTCTTCAAGAAAACGGGGTGGTCTGCATGGAGGATGTGGCGCGGGATGATATCCTGGATCATCTGGGCGGGCTTATTGCGGCGGGCTTGCAGGCACGATCCCTGGCCCGGCATCTGAGCGCCATACGGAACTTCCATCAGTTCGCCCGTGAAGAACAACTGGCCCCCCTGGACCCCGCCGAGGGTATTGAAACGCCCCACCTGCCTCGTTTGTTGCCCCATGCCTTGAGTCACGAAGAGGTGGAGCGTTTACTCGCCGCACCGCAGCAGGAGTCCGAAGCAGCCCATGGTGTTCGGGACACGGCGATCCTGGAGTTATTTTATTCCTGTGGTTTGCGTATTTCGGAGTTGGCTAATCTTCCCCTGAGCCAGGTGAATCTGGCCGAGGGTATCGTGCGCGTCCGTGGGAAGGGAAACAAAGTGCGGCTGGTGCCCCTGGGCCGCCGTGCCCAAGCGAGTATCCGTGCCTGGCTGGCCCAACGTGATATGGGCAAGCTTCGGGACGACACCCTTTTTCTCAATGCCAAGGGAAAGCGGATGAACCGGGGCGCGGTGTGGAAGGCGGTGAAGCATTGGGTTCGGGTGGCCAACATCACCCGCAATGTCACGCCCCATATGCTCCGGCATAGCTTCGCAACCCATCTCCTGGACCACGGGGCGGATCTACGGGCGGTGCAGGAGCTTCTTGGGCACGCGGACATCAGCACGACGCAGATATATACCCATGTCAGCGTGGCACGCCAACGGGAGGCCCACCAGAAATTTCACCCCCGTGCGTAAGTTTCGACATCAGGCCGCTAACTGTGGACCGAAAATACCGGGCGGGGTGGTTCAACATCGCCGTCGGGTGGCGTTTCATAGAGAATCGGTCGGTAGAGCACTTGAAATGGGTCGGATCGTCGTCCATAGAACCAGTCGGCCAGTAACTCCAAGCCTTCCGAGCCGGCCTCTCGAAGGGGGAGCCAGATGTGGGCAATAGCTTCCGAG
Source organism: Candidatus Hydrogenedentota bacterium (assembly GCA_024280935.1). GTDB lineage: Bacteria > Hydrogenedentota > Hydrogenedentia > Hydrogenedentales > JAEUWI01 > JAEUWI01. The sequence goes on along the minus strand of JAJRPE010000509.1, from coordinate 6,336 downwards.
ACGATCGACGCTTTGTAGGTGTAGGTCCATTCAACAATATCTAGGTTCTCACCGGGCATTCGGCCAGCGCGGCGTGCGCCTTCCCGAATACTCGATTCATCCTCGGTGGCGCTGCATTCCACCAGGGCGGTGATGTCCCGATTTAGAAGCAGCCGATGCGTTATACGGATGTTCTGATCGGAGTCAAAAGATGTTGGGCGCACGAGGGCCTCGTCAAAGGGTATTCCCGCTTCTTCCAGTGCGTGGCGGTATCCGCGGTCCCGTTCCACACCCGGTTGGAATCCGTCCAGGGCTTTGAGCATGCCGATGCGAGTGTGGCCTTTGTCGATGAGAAACTTTGTGCTTATGTAGGCGGCCTCTTCGTAGTCCACGGTTGCACAGGACACGTCCGGACAACTGTCCAATCGACCCATGGCCATGTAGGGGCAGCCCACGTCGTTAAATCGGTGAATAATCGGATCGTCAACTTTTAGGGGACCCGCAACGACACAAGCGCCGTAACGCTGCTCGCTTACACCCCGGGCGTAATCGTAGTGATCGTCGCGCAAGGGCGGGTTCATATCGAAGCCGATATACTCGCCCGCGTTGAAAATACGGGTTAATTCAAAAAACAGCCAAGTCAGAATATCATTGCTGATCGGGATTATGTCCGGTGGTGCCGTGACCGCGACTCCAATACAGTCCAGGCGCTGGCGTCGGAGGCTTCGTGCGCCAGAGTGGGGGTGGAAGTTCACCTCACGGATAAACTCTTCTACTCGGGCGCGTGTATTCTTGCCGACACCGGTCTGATTGTTCAGAACCCGGCTGACCGTGCGTGCCGACACCCCAAGCTCGTGGGCAATGTCGTGAATCGTGTAACGCGTTGGACGCTTCTGTGCCATGATGACGTGGGTACCCCGTTGTTGTGAGTTTGAGCAAGATAGCACAGGCATCGTGACGAAATAAAGAGGCCGAGACCGTCTAACGATGGCGCATATAGCAGGTCTTCCGGCTTGGGCTTCGGAGAATGTATTGGTCACGGTACCATCGTCCTACAACTGTTGACAGGGGAGAGTGATTATGGTAGCATGTGTGTGCGCCATCGATGGCGCAGATGCGCCGTGAGAAATCATGGTTGTTCAGTCTGAAAGAGTTCGCTCTTAATACCCGTGCCTATATGCAGATTTGGACGTCTAAGCACAAGTGTACTGGGTTTTCGATCCCCCCTGTGGCGGTGCTTGCCGCTTGGGGGGGTGTTTTGCATTTACGTGGTTTCTGGCGTGCTAATTCTCCAGTTCTATTCTGCCGAACGGCTCAGCGTAGCAGGCAAAGGTGTAGGTGCTTTTATCCAACGGGCTGCCGACAAGTAACTTCAAATGCTGTGGCCCCATATACTTGCACTCGTCGCCTTTCCTTTCTTTCCCTTCTATCACCAGTCGGAGTTGTCCGAAGCCTTGTTGGCTTCGGGTTTTCCTGCGGGCAAGGGCGGTGGCAGGCTTTTCAGGGAGTGAGCAATGTTTTCCCGCAGGGTGCGAATCTTCTCGTATTGGAACTCATTGAGAAGCCGGTCACAGACAGCGAGGGCACGGTCATATTGCCGCAGTCGATCCAGTGTGCGCGCCTGCGCATTCAAGATTCTATGGTTGTCTGGATAGTGTATCTCAATGGCATCCAGTTCAATGAGGGCATCCTCAAACCTGCCGTGGCAGAAAAGCCGGTCCGCCTTATCGAATCGCGTTTTTGCTTCCGCTCTCTCCATGGGGTCCTCGTGCAATGCTCCCAAACCGCGTTACGCCGATTCGTGCCGACGGGCACCATGGTGTTGTAGCATAGAGCTTGCCGTTTTGGCTACCGGTTTGTGGCGGGAAGCGTTGCTTGAAGGATGGCGACGCGGTCGAAGAGACGTTGCGCCAATTCCGCCTTGCTGAGGAGGGGAAGGGCCTCGGGTTCGACATCTTGTCCTAAGAACCACGCCCGGGTGGTGTCGGTACCAAATCCAGAGTCCACACTTTTCACGTCGTTGGCAACGATAAGATCGAGGTTTTTCTTTTTCAGCTTTGCGGCGGCATGTTCCAGGATATCGTGGGTTTCCGCCGCGAAACCGATGGCCAACTGATGGGGCTTGCGCGCCGCGCCGACATGGGCGGCGATATCAGGGTTGGGTGCCAATTCCAGCGTAAGGTTGGCCCCATTGCGCTTTCGCTTTTCGGTGGGCGGGTCTTCGATGCGGTAGTCCGCTACAGCGGCGGCGGCAATGAAAATATCGACTTGGGGCAGGCAGGCATTGACGGCTTCCAGCATGGCCGTTGCCGTGGGGGTGTCTACAACAATGGCGGCATCGGGCGGCCGCACCTCGCAGGGACCGCAAACGACCGTGACCTGGGCACCCCGTTTCAGTGCTTCCAAGGCCAGGGCATAACCCATTTTTCCGCTGCTTCGGTTGCCAATGTAACGAACAGGATCAATGGGTTCATGGTTGCCCCCGCTGGTGATAAGCACGTGTTTCCCCCGCAATGATTGCTCGTTGCATAGCGCGATGGCGGCGGCTTCGAGTATGGCGGGAGTATCAATCAGTCGGCCCGGCCCAAACTCCCCGCACGCCAGAGCGCCTGTAGCCGGTCCAACAAAGTGGCAGCCCCGGCTCTTCAGCAGGGCCATATTGTCCTGTGTGGCAGGGTGCTGGTACATCATGGTGTTCATGGCCGGGGCAAAAAGAATGGGTGCCCGCGTGGCCAACAAGGTGGTGCTGAGCCAATCATCGGCGAGGCCATGGGCGGCTTTGGCGATGATATTGGCCGTGGCGGGAGCAATGAGAAAGAGATTGGCCCGGCGGGCGAGGGCGATGTGCTCAATATCCGGGTTTTGCACGGACTCGAACATATCGGTGATAGCCCGTTGCCCGGTGATGCCTTCCAGGCTGGCGGTGCCCAAGAATTCACGCCCCCCGCTGGTGAGCACCGGAACAACTTCGGCACCGGCTTCCACCAGGCGAGAGGCGATTTCACATGACTTGTAGGCGGCGATGGATCCGGTGACACCCAAGACAATCACCTGGTTATCGAAATCGCGGGCCATCGGGGTCACTCCAGGTAGTTTTCTTCCTCTTGGGTGCCCGTGTAGTAGCCAAGCTTGTCGCTCAACACTTCCTCAAGGGCGGTAATGGTCGATTTCTTGCTGTGGGTCACGGTGCCAAAACCATGGGATTCGTTCTTTGTAATCTGGTTGGCACGCCGAGACGCTACAATGGTGAGACGGTAAAGGCTGTCGATTTTACCCTCGAATTCATCCACGGAAAAAGGTGTAGGCATTGGAAATCTCCTGTTGTATGGGGCGGATACGGCTTCTTCACCCCTATTCTGTCACGTGCCCCCGTTGGGGGGATAGGCGGTGACAATGAAGTCAAGGTTGTCGGTCTGCACGGCAGCGTTCGGCGCGAATAATCGCCTCAAGGTCGCTGGCTGCCTTCTCTATTTTATCATTAACGACGATATAATCAAAAGCGTGGCGATCCCCTATCTCATTACGGGCGTTTTTGAGGCGCAACGCGATGACATCATCATCGTCCGTGCCCCGGTTCCGTAGACGCCGTTCCAGCTCTTCCAGAGAGGGCGGCATGAGAAAAACACTGACGACATCCTCGCGAAGTTTGCACAGGTTTTTCATGCCCTGCACGTCCAGTTCAAGAATTACGTCTTTGCCAGTTTCCAGGCATCGGTCCAACTCTGCGTTCAGGGTGCCGTAGAGATTCCCGTGAACCTCTGCCCATTCCACGAATTCACCCCGATCACGCCGGGCAATAAAGGCCTCGCGGTCCACGAAGTAATAGTCAACACCGTGCTCTTCCCCTTTCCGGGGCTGCCGTGTGGTCGCGGAGACCGTCGTAACGAAGCGATCTTCCTTCCGGGCGCGGATTTCATTCAAGAGGGTGAGCTTACCGGCACCCGAGGGCGCGGAGATGACAAGAAGTACACCTGAAACCACCACAACGAGGTCCTATTCGATGTTTTGCGCCTGTTCGCGCAATTTTTCAAGTTCAGCCTTGAGGCGCAGCACTTCCCGAGTAACATCCGTATCACGCAACTTCGACCCGAGCGTGTTGATCTCACGTTGGAGTTCCTGGGCCAGGAAATTGAGGTCGCGGCCGATGGGTTCCACCTGTTTCAGCAACTTTAGAACTTGGTCAAAGTGGCTATTGAGGCGAACCACCTCCTCATTGACATCCATTTTGTCCGCCATAAGGGCGATTTCGATGGCCAGCCGTTCCTCGGGGAGGCCCACATCGGTATTGAGCTCTGCAACGCGCTCATGAAGACGTTTCGCGTGGGCAGCGGCCAGTTCCGGGAGCCTGGCCTCGATAATGGACAGGGCGTCGCGCATCTCAGCAATCCGTTCGGACACATCCTTTGCCAACACCTCGCCCTCTTGACTGCGGGCCTGGTTCAACTGCGATAAAGCACCGTTGAGGGTGTCTGTCAAGGTCTGCTTGACGCGCTCCAGATCCTGCTCTGGCTCTTCTTGATAGAAGACACCGTCCAACTGAACAAGGACATCCAAGGACATGGCATCGGTGCTGTTCATCAAATGAGCCAAGGCGCGGCTGGCTTCGATATACTGCTTTGCGTTTTCTTCATCAAACTGAATGACAGGCCGCCCCACGGCACCCCGGCTACGGCGGATGGAGATGGTGATTTTGCCCCGGGCGACATGTTTCTTGACAACATTACGGAGCGCGGTTTCAAGGGATGCCCATATGCCGGGTAAACGGAAGGAACACTCGAGAAAGCGGTGGTTAACCGCGTTCACTTCGATGGTGACGCTTTCGTTGTCGATGTCGGTGGATACGCGGCCGAAACCGGTCATACTGCGTGTCATGGACCACTCCTGGGCTGGATTGGGTGAGCGTGCGAGTATAGCGCAGGGCGCTGGTTAGGGGCAAATTCAGGGAATCGGTGTTACCTCGATCTGAAACATGAGCGGCCAAAGTTTCCCGGTAACGAGGATGCGGTCATTCACCGAATCGAAGGCGATGCCGTTGAGCACATTCGCGGTCCCTGCCTGGGATGGCGTCAGTAGTCCTGTCAAGTCGAGCCAGCCTGCCACGCGTCCGTCTGCGGGGTCGATGCGGGCGATGGTGTCGGTTTGCCACACGTTCGCCCAGATCTCGCCGTGAATGTACTCCAGTTCGTTTAAGCGTGTCACTGGGGCTCCCTCGTCCGTAACGGTAATTTCCCGCGTCACCGCAAAGGTGTCGGGATTCAGAAAGCGTAGCGTGCTGGTGCCGTCGCTCATGATAAGCTCCGCGCCGTTGTGGGTGATGCCCCAGCCCTCGCTGGCGTAGGTGAAGTCCCCGGTTTGCTCGAAGGTGTCCTTGTCATAGACAAAACCTTTGCGGGATTGCCACGTTAATTGGATGAGGGTGTCCTGCCAGAGGACGATGCCCTCGCCGAAGTAGGACGATGCCAAATCGGTTTGTTGTTGTACCGTGCCACTGTCCAGATCGACCCGTCGCACGGAAGACTTGCCCCAGATGCCTGTGCTTTCGTAAAGCACGCCATCATCGTAGACCAGCCCCTGCGTAAAGGCATCGGTATCATGGGGAAATGAATCCAGAACGGCGTAGGTATATTGAACCACGCCATCGGGTTCACCCTCCCCTTCTCCTTCGCCGCCTTCGACAAGGCCAATCTCAGTGGCGCTGAGAGCGCCATCCTGGTTGGTGTCGAGGGTATCAAATTGCGTGGCCGACATGCCTTCCGCAGCGGCCTGGGCCTCCTCCAGCGAGAGGGAAGAGTCCTGGTTGGTGTCAGCGCTATTAAAATCCGTTTGAAGCGTACCACGCACTTCGTCCAGTGAGGGTGTGGTGGCCACGGGGCCGGGGCAGCCCGTCAACAGGAGGGCGGCGGCAAGCAGGATGGGGCCACAGAGGTGCATTGATGGATCCTTCGTTAGGCGGGTTGCTGTACTCGATCACGTTTGCCCCGGTATTATACCGCAGAATTGAGTGGGGATGTCTTGGTGTAGATGGTCACAGCCCCGAAAGGCTCCCCTCCTCGGAGGGGAACTAACATGAGCTATGCTCACAACCCAATATCGTCATCCCCGCGAACGCGGGGATCCAGTGGGACTTGGTGCAGACCTGCCGCGTTCTGGATTCCCACGTGCGTGGGAATGACGTAACACGTTCTTGTTTTTTCTAGCAGTTGTTTCAAATTAAGGGCCTAAGGTGAGCTTCGCCCACAACCCAAAAACTTGCTTACAGTATTCGCACTCATGTCAATATCCGTAACCAACTGAAATACTGACTGTTACAGGAATTTCTCCTGGGACTCGCATAAACCTTCTCTTTTTTTATAGGCC
>JAJRPE010000508.1 GCA_024280935.1 Candidatus Hydrogenedentota bacterium | reverse complement strand
TGGCGAATCCACTCGTCGCTCGTGTCGACGAATTTCGCCAGTTCATCATTGGTTACGACTCTTTCGGGCAAATAGTGCCCTGTGCCTGTAATACGGGCATGGATCATGGTTCTTGTATCTCCAACCGGGTTGCTGCTCCTGCGCCACGTTACTGTACAACGGCACGCTGCATCCAGGGCGTTGCAAGAGGGGGGGGCAGATTCCGCCCATTGTGTCACAATCGGGAGGAAGAATGAAACCTGGACAGGCAATTAGACCAATAAAAACAGGTGTTTCCTACCGTTCGGTAGGTAGGGCCGGGTGTTTTTTATTTGCCCTGACGTGACAAAATCCACGCCATCGGCGGCAAATTACGTCCGACCGGATTGGCTATTTCCAAAACGTTTGACAAGCGTTGAACTTAACAGCGTTGTCATAGAGCGCGTGGATTCGTGGCAAGCACTCGCAACTATTCGTTCTTTTCTTAGGAATCGGACCAGATTAGTATGGCCAAGTTGGCAGTGACACTCGAAAAAGCACAAATCTTTTTTTCTCCAACGGACAACCACGGGCATCGGCGATTCGGCCTGAAAGGCCCAAACAGGTTAGCCCAGGGCAACGCCCTGGGTTAGGGTACCGAAAAACCGACCCGCCCTGAAAGGGCAAAATAGCAGAACCGCAACAGGTGTCTTCTTGATAGACTTTCAATAGCGCCTATGTGTAACCCAATCATACTATGCGGGAAAATTTCCATTGTCGCAGATAATCCTCTTACGCCCTTTCAGGGCTGTTTTATGGTGGACCATTTTACCCAGGGCGTTGCCCTGGGCTAACCTATTGAGCCCCTTCGGGGCGTAGGTCTGCGCATCTGTTTGCTACATCTACATTGTTTCGGAACTTCATGAAAAAGTAAAGCACACGTCGCTCAACGTCGGAAAGGTTATTTCGAGCGGATTTCTTAATCTCACCTCGGCCCTAAAAAAACAACTTCGGGTGCCACGGTCAAGCCCGGTAGGGCTTGCCCGTGAAAAAACATGGGGATGAAGAGAAATTCGTGGTGCGGTACGTTCCGAAAGAGCCACTACACGGGCAAGGGCTATTGCGCCTTGTCTGTGGCACCCGTAACTGTCTGCCGGTGACGACATGAACTTCTGCTGCTATTCCAGATACCCCAGCGAGTCGAGCGCTTTCCAATCATCTGCGCTCAGGTTTTCGGTACCCTGCTCGCCGATGGGCGTGGTCTGTACCCAGCGGGTAATAAGCTCATGCAGGGCATCAACGCGATCCGGTTCCTGGCGTGAGCGGTCCGTGAGTTCACCGGGGTCTTCGGGCAAATAAAACAGTTCACGCTTTCCATCATTGATGATCAATTTCCAACCGGCTTGCAACACACCCTGCCGCATCGGCCCAGCTTCGGCCATCGCATTCTTGACACCGGGCACATTCAGGACGGCTCCGCCGTAGGTTTCAATAACGCGGGGACGGTCCGTGGGTACCATGTCGTTCAAGAGGTCAAAGCCCAGCATCCCGGCGGGTTTGGGAAGCCCCGCCAAGCCCAGGAGAGTTGGTCCGATATCGATGCCCCGCGCAGGCACTGTCGAGCGGCCCGGATCGACTCCCTCGGCGCGGACCATCATGGGGATGTGCATATTGGTCTGATGAATACGTCGCCCGTGACCCAGATAGTCGTGCTCGTAGAGGCTCTCTCCGTGGTCACCCACAAAAAGAACCATCGTATTCTCGGGCAGCGCGGCCAAAACAATACCGATTTCATGGTCCGTAAAAGCCACTTCGGAATCGTATTTGACCCGGATCTTTTCCACGTTGTCCAAGCGCCAGGGACGTTTCCCCGCAGGATTAAACTTCTTGTGCATTTTATACGGTGCATGGGGATCGGAATAGTGAATCCAAGCGAAGAAGGGCTTCTCTGGATCGCGCGTTGCCAGATAATCGAGGGTAAGGCGCGTCACGTCATCCCCGTCACGCTCCGACTTAATGAGGCCCCACCGTTTCTTATGAAAGGCATCGTCGTAATCGTCGAAGCCCCGCCCCAACCCGCTGAGCTTATTCTTCAAGGTCCAGTTGCTCTGCACACAGAAGGTGTAATAACCCGCCGCCTGGAATTGTTCGGCCAGCAGGGGTACCGTGTCCGGCATCCGCAAGCCGTTTCGTGTGGTGCCCGTCATGCGGGGAAAGCGTGCGCTGAGCATGGCCCCAAAGGAAGGGCTGGTCAGGGGAATCTCACAAACCGCGTCTTCAAAGAGCAGGGCTTCCTGGGCGAAGGTGTCCAGGTTCGGGCTGGTGTTCAGCGGGTAGCCATAAGCCCCCAGGCGATCCGCACGGAGCGTATCGACGGAGAGAAGCACCACATTGGGCATTTCGGCGATGACCGAAGAGACAAGGCATGCGGCGGATAAAAAGAGATACTTCATGACAAGACCTATCCGTATTTTCAGGGACACAAGAGACCAAAGGGACGTGAGGGACAGCGCACAAATACGACACCCAAAAAAAACCGAGTTTTGTTTCCGATCACGCAACGGCACCATGCCAATTCATGGTGATGATCCGCAATCAGAAACAGTCCCTTCGGTCTCTTATGTCCCTCGACGCGCAGGGCTTGTGTAACGTCCCCGGCCTCCGTCCGCGCATAAGAACTATTCCTTGAGACGGATCGTCAGCGGCATATGCACTGACAGCGAATCGATGGTGCCGTCATCATTGCGAATAGGCACGGCCACACCATCGGAGCGATAGGCGGTGAAGGTCAGGTTAAAGGTGCCCGGTGGCGCTTGCAAAGGAACCTGAACCGCGAGGGACCACGTGCCGTCGTCCGCTTTGACATCGCCTTCTTCACCGTCATCGTGCAGCTTGAGCTTGCGCGACGGCTCCTCGTCAATAACGCCGACGATGCCCGCGACAATCTCATTTTTATCTCTCACATCAATGGTAACCAAAGCCGTATCACCGGGGTGCAACGCCAGGGGACTGATTGCAGCGTCCACGATTTTCGGCACACCACCCAGCGAGTTACACCCTGTAATAAGGGGTAGAAAAGCGAGTATAAGGACCGTTTCGACGCGCAATATCATGTAACTACTCCATCCAAATCGACTGGGAAAACTTGGCCTGTACCTACGTTTAACGCGCAAACCCACGACCCGGTTGACGGCCTGAAAACGAGGGATACACCAAGTTTACAAGCCTATCCCAGCCATCGACACGGAGTCAAACCATAGGTGCCCGGAGCTGACCTTAAAAGCGGGCATTGCCCGCCTTTTTTTTGCTATACTAGCCCGATTTTTACCGTGGACAATGTGGCAGGGTTGCAATTGATATTTAAGCCTCTGACGGCCCTGAAACACCGTTTTTCTTGTTTTTTTGTAGGCCTTCCCCTTGCGTTAGGCGACCAACCCCTTGGTGGAATATATCGTGAAAGCCCTGCTTGCCCTGGAAGATGGATGCGTATTTGAAGGCCGTGCCGTGGGTGCGGAAGGTGAAGCCACGGGAGAACTGGTTTTCAATACCAGCATGTCAGGCTATCAGGAAATCCTTACGGACCCCTCCTACGCTGGTCAGGTGGTGACGATGACCTATCCCCATATCGGCAATTATGGCGTGAACGAGGATGATGTGGAGTCACGTCAGCCTTTTGTGCGCGGCTTTGTCATGCGGGAATGCTGCTTCGAACCCAGCAATAACCTCGCGACACAGAGTTTGCCGGATTATCTGAAGGCCAATAATATTGTGGCCATCGATGGGGTGGATACGCGGAAGATTACCAAGATTCTTCGGGTAAAGGGTGCCTTAAAGTGCGTCATCAGCACTATCGAGACCGACCACGATACGCTGGTGAAGAAGGCGCAGGATGCGCCCGACATGGCGGGTGCCGACTTCGTTAAAGAAGTCACCATCGACAAGACCTACGAATACCAAGGCAGTGGTGCGGGTGCCTACCACGTGGTGGCCCTGGATTTTGGCATGAAGGAGAATATCCTTCGCCTACTCGATACCGCAGGATGCCGTGTGACGGTGATGCCCTCTACAAGCTCCATCGATGAAATTCTGGCGCACGATCCCGATGGGGTATTCCTATCCAACGGCCCCGGCGACCCCGGTGCCCTCCCCTATATCTACCCCACGGTAAGGATGCTCATTGCAAGTGGCACACCCATTTTTGGTATCTGCTTGGGTCATCAGATTCTCGCGCACGCGCTGGGCGCAAAAACCTTCAAACTAAAGTTTGGCCACCGGGGCGGCAACCAACCGGTGCAGTTCCATGAGAACGGACAGGTCGAAATCACCGCGCAGAACCACGGTTTTGCCGTCGATCCTGAGTCCCTGGACCATAGCCAGATTGACGTGACCCACACCCACCTGAACGACAAGACCTGCTCGGGTATCGCCCACAAGACCAAGCCCCTCTTCAGCGTCCAGTACCATCCCGAAGCATCGCCAGGCCCCCACGACAGCCAATACCTCTTCAAGCGCTTCACCGACATGATGGATGCTGCGCGAAATTAAACAGATTGCGTCCAGGTCAACTTCCCTGACACCACTATAGTGCGCGGAGCAAACAGATGCGCAGCCCTGTCTTTCAACTCAACGTGAACAACGACAATTCGCATCGACCCCCAAGGATCAGACACAGACCCTTGCCCCGAAGGGGCTAAATAGGTTAGCCCAGAGCAGCGCCCTGGGTAAAAAGACCCATCGCAAATAGCCCTGAAAGGGCGTAAGAGGTTTTCTTGCGGCAACGACAATTTCCCCGTATGTTGTGGTTGGCTATACACGGGTGCTACAGAAAATCCGGCCAGTTTTGTTTGCGTATAAGGTCGCGATATTCCAGCAAGGGGACTGTTTTTCGATTTAGACCGGTGACCGTAGTTCTACTATTTCGCCCTTTCAGGGCTAGTTGGTTTTGCGACATCCTAATCCAGGGCGTTGCCCTGGGCTAACCTGTTTGGGCCTTTCAGGCCGAATTCTCAACGCCCGTGATTGTTGGTTGGAGAAGAGGGGTTCTTCTTGTTCCCCTTTCTGAAAGGTGCTCGCGGTGAATAAAGATCCATTGGTTTCGATCACACCACCGAGGGTTGTCATGCAGGTGTCGAGAAGAATTTTTTTGCTTCAGAGCGCGATGATAGCTACGGCGTTCTGGACACCGGCCTTTGGGCAACAAGACGTGACCCCGTCTGCGCTTTATCCTTTGTGGGATCCCGTCATTCCAATTCCCTCGCGGGCCGAATGGCGCGAAGCGGAGGGCACAACGCATCAGGTCATTCACCGCGCGGGTGCGGATCGCTACGATTTTCTTCATGACGCAGCCATCGTCGAACATAACGGGGTGCTGTTCGCGGCATGGTACAACTGCCCCAAGGGCGAAATGAAGGAAGAGTCGCTGATTCGGGGACGTCGTTCCCTGGACCAGGGCCGGACATGGTCCGAGGTAGGTGTTATCGCGTCCGACCGGAAAAAGCGCGGGATCATGTATGTGCCCGTTGCCTTCGGAACGCATGACGACAGCCTCTATGCCTACATCTCCAACATGACGGACAGCGACATTGTTACGCAGTGCGAGGTTTTCCTGTTCAAGGAGGACGCTAATATCTGGGAATCAAAAGGGTTTATTGCCGAGGGCTTCCTGCCCAACACCGCACCGGTGGCCCTGCCTGGCGGTGGCTACATCATGGGCGGACGTGTTTCGGATGAGCCTGGCACAAAACCCACCATACCCGCCGTCGCATTGAGCCAAGCCAGCAGCATGACGAAGCCATGGCGGATAGTACCCCTCTTGCCCGAGGGTCATTTGCCGAATGGTGCGCGAATGCGTTACCCGGAGACAGCGCTTATTGTGGAGCCGTCCCTCATCACCGCGTTCGTGCGGAACGATGGCGGGAAGCCCATTCTTTTTGAAAGCCGTGATGAAGGACAGACCTGGTCTGCGCCGATAAAGCACAATCTCCCTATCGGCGCGGCGAAGATCTATGGGGGAAAGCTGAGCACGGGACAGCGTTTCCTCCTCTACTCCTTTCCGACCGAAGGATACCGCGAAGTACTCGCCTTGGCCGTCAGCCGGAAGAATGAACCCACCTTTTCCCGCATGTGGCGCATCCATGATGGCGGCTTGGAAAGACTTGGCGTCGGGTCGGAATGGTCCTACCCCTGCGCCATCGAAGCCTTCGGGAAACTACACATCGTATGCACTTCCGAAAAGCGGCATTGTGTGCTGACCTCTATCCCGATAGAGAGCCTGGACGATGAGGGGTGGCCGTCCCCTGACGTCGCCCAATGAATTGAGGCCTTTCAGGCCAACAATGACATGGTCGGGAACGCACTGTGTTTTGCCGGTAGCAGATCGCGGAACTCGCGCCAAGAGTCCGTAGCCACTTGCGATGCCGATGGCTTGAGGAAGGCACCTGAAAGGGGCCGATATCGACGGCAAACTAAAAAACATCGCCGTCTGCTCTTGATAGTCCACGAAGTGGACGACGGAACTTAGCCCAGTGTGTAGCGAGGCACGAGCGTAACGCTGGGTACCCGTAGCATACACGGCCCAAACCCGCGTAGCGGGTGACGGAAAGCTTTCCGTCATTCCGTCGACCGCTTCGCGGGCTTATTCTCATTCATCCTTTATTCCCAGGGTTCCGCTGCGCTCCACCCCTGATCCCGACAGGATTTTGGGGTGATTTATCGGAATTTGGTTTGGCGCATTTATTGATGTAAAACAGGTTTTCTGGTCACTACGTGACCATCACAGGCGAGACGCCCGTGCCACCCTCGCTTCTGCGAATCATGCTTCACTCAACAAGGGATAGGGTGGAACAGCCGTCTCGGCTGTTTTTGTCACACCGCAAGGTGTGATGGCAAAATCACGTTAGAATGGGCAATATGTGCCAAATCGAATTCTGCCGAGAATAGGAAGTCTGATGTCAAAACCGCTTCGCATACGCCGGAACGGCAGAGCCTTATGAATTTTCACCAGCAGAGCTGGTGGTCTAGCTTATGAATAAAAGCCTGTTCCTATACTCCCGGTGCCTTCACCGCTTCCCATAAACCGGAGCTTTCCAGTCCTTCGGTAGTTTCCCTTGGGGCCGCACACCATAGGCCGTAGCGGGGATGAGCCCATCTTCGGCAGACTTCAAGGGCAAGTCATCGGGCAAGTGCTTGATCAGGAAGTCCTTGTATTGAATCTCCATGGCGGGGCCGACGTGAACCTGGACGGCGAGGACGCCTTCCAGTGCGCGGCCCGCTTCATCGAGGTCAATCAGGTCGGCCGTCTTATGCCCGTTTATCCAGTGCTGATGATGGTTGCCTTCCACCAGCACCCGATAGTCGTGCCATTCGCCGGGCGCGAAGTCCTTAACGGGCATCGCACCGACGACCCAGGGCTGGCCCTTGGAATCAATCACAACCTTTTCACCGGTATGGGAGATGATGCGGCGGCCTCTCTCTTCGTAGAGCATGCCGTTGTACTCGGGCGTGTTCGCCACGACATCGCACTGGTACCCGCTCACCACATCGAGGCCGAGGTCGGGACGGGAGGTCCCACGATACTGAATGCCGCTATTGCCGCCGGGACTCACCTTGACCTTGACCCGCAGGTCGAAATTCCGAATCGTCGAGCCTTTCCAGGTGAGGAAGCGGTTCATTTTCAGCGCGCCGTCCGTCGTTCCTGTGATGGCACCGTCTTTCACTTTCCAGAGTTTCGAATCGCCACTCCAGCCCGCGAGGTTCTTTCCGTTAAATAATCTTGCGTAGCCATCTTTTCCGGGTTTCACCGTTACCGCCGCAGAGGCCTCGGGGTGGGGAACGGTGGACGCGGTGAAGGGCTGGACCAACGGATCAAGCGGTCCGCCAAGTGCAGCGACCCGTTGGGTGGTGCGCGTACGCATGGCCGCGAGGGTGTCCGCGTGTTTCGGGTCATCGGCGAGATTAACCAGTTCGTCCGGGTCGTTTTTCAGGTCGTGTAGAAATTCATAATTCCCTTCATCAATGTACCGGACGTATTTGAAGTTCTCGTTGCGCAAT
>JAJRPE010000507.1 GCA_024280935.1 Candidatus Hydrogenedentota bacterium | reverse complement strand
GCGATGGTGTCGGGCACACGCCTTTTCTTCTGATTCGCCCGCTCTACAAAGCGATGGATTTCCTGGTCCAGAAAGACGTTAAAGGCTTCTGCGGAATCCTCCAGCTCTATGTTCCACGTTAGGAACTGGTCGGTCTCCCCCCCATAACTGCTCTTGGGGAGCAGGAACAGCAAGGCCACAAATATCGTCGTGACACCGGCGTGCCAAAGGCGTTGTACGGAGCGCATTGATGGGGCTGGAGATAACAGAGTCATGCAGTTTGTGCCTTGCTCATTGATCGGGCTAAAAACAGCAAAAAAACGCAGCGTCATTCCCACGAACGTGGGAATCCAGAAGGCGGCAGGATAACACGAAGTCACTACTGGATCCCCGCGTTCGCGGGGATGACGGCCCTGGGTTGTGGGCGAACCCACGCAAGTACACACCAGGAGAAGGTTGCGTGTCAACACAGATCGTATCCACGGTCAAGACTTGTGCCACGTCAGCAGGAACCTTTCCGGCCATCGGCGCTCCAACGTGGCACCGAAAAGTCCAACGTGGTGAATAAGTTCCTGGACCTCTAGCATCGAATAGGCGGCCAACAAGGAGGTTACCCCATCGGAGTGGACCACGGGCGATCGGCTCAGCGTGCGAGTTGCCAAGTGAACCAGAGCCAGTCCGAAACGCGAGCGGATAAGGTCGCTCAGGAGCACAAGGCTTCTGGTTTTATCCACCATCTTCTTGAGAACGTGTTCGCTCTCGGCGTTATCCAAATGGTGTAGGAACAAGGAGCTGAAGATGACGTCATAGTCGCCGGGCATATCATCTTTCACGGCATCGAGGACGAAGAACGTGCCCGAAGTACCGGCTGTCGCGTTTAGCGTCTGGGCCATTTCGACGGCGATGGGACTTCGATCACAGCCATCTACCTGGAGTTCCAATCCTTCCTTTCGAGCACGAAGTTCCAAGCGCCAGGCCAGGTCGCCGCCGCCACAAGCGACATCCAATACGCGCATGGGGCCGCAGCCCGGATCCCTGTGGAGAATCATCTCGCGCAGGGCCGGCCAGAAAATGCCTGCGCCGTTTCCCACAGCATTGATCCGAATCAGGCTTCGCAGGGCACCTTCCAAGGCGCCCCGATCGATATCCTCGCGGTCCATCTCTTCCTGGGAGGGACGTCGCATACTCAGATCTTGAAACACGTAGGAAGCCTCGTTAGTGCCTTGCTTGTGAAAACCGCTATAAATAACAAGAACGCGTCGCGTCATTCCCACGCACGTGGGAATCCAGAACGCGGTGACGTTACATCAAGTCTCCACTGGTTCCCCGCGTTCGCGGGGATGACAGTGCTTGGGTTGTGGGGGAAAGCTCACCTTAGTGCCTTACTCCAAGAAGGCCAATAAAAAAAATATGGCCTCGATAAAACGCAAGCTCCTCCATAAAATAACGCTACTGGTCTTGGGTCCTCGTCGGAGCTACTCTAAACATTGGCTGCAATGCGTTTTTCAATACAGAACATTTTGATCATTTGGTAACCTTCACGGTCAATACCATTGATTTCGGCCAATGGTGCCCTAAGTTAATTCGTCTCCACACACAGCCCGTGCAAGCCCAAATTGAAGCCGTTTACGCCAACGCTTGAAAGTCAAACCCACAACACCGCTTCCGCCGCCAACCCCGGACCAAAGCCCAAGGCGACGCACGGCAGGGGTGCCCGCTGCCGCCGCAATCGGTCGATCACAAAGAGTACTGTCGGTGATGACATGTTCCCGTAGTCGCGCAGCACATCCCACGACACAACAAGATCCGCGTTCTTCAAGGACAATGCCTGGCGAACGCCCTGCAGAATTGCCGGCCCCCCGGGGTGTACGGCCCAACTTTTCACGTCGTCCACGGACAGACCGTTTTCCGAGAGCCACTGGGACAACCAGGGAAGCAGATGGCCCTTGATAATGGCGGGCACTTCCCGGCTCAAGGTCATTTGAAATCCGTGGTCTCGAATCTTCCACGTCATGGCCGTTTCCGAGTTCGGCAGGATGCAGGAGCCTGTAGCCGCGCAACGCCAAGCCGGAACTCCTCGGGATGGTTTTCCCGTGGCGATGAGCGCGGCCGCGCCATCGCTGAACAACCCGTTGGCGAGGTTAACCTCGTCATCGGCGCTGTACTGGTAGTGGAGGCTGCATAACTCCACCGCGACAATCAGGATTCGGGCATCGGGCATACTCCCGAGAAACCCATAGGCGACCCGTAGCGCATTGAGCGCCCCATGACACCCCATGAAGCCCACGTGAGTTCGCTCCGTTGTCGGCGGGAGATCCAAGGCGCGAATCAGCGCCACATCAACGCCCGGTGCCACGAAACCGCTGCATGAAACCGTGATAATGTGGGTGATTGTCCCCGCATCGACACCCGACTCCAGCAGCGCAGACTGGGCCGCTTCCAGTGCAAGACGCGGTGCCTCCTTTTCATAGCGTTCCATACGCTGGCTCAGGGGCGGTCCCTGGCTCGGCGTCCCGTTGGATGGCTGGAAAAACTGCTGTGCTGCCCTGTCGTTGGGGCTGGGTTCGAGAAGCACGCTGTGCCGGTGGGATACCCGTGTAAGTCCGTAAAGCTTTTCAATACGCTGTTTCTGGGCGTCGTCGTAGTTGCACAAGGTCGCTGCCATGGCTGCCGCGTCCTGCTGCGCTATGGCGTGGGGCGGCACGGCCGTGCCTATACCCGCCACATACATCTGCCCGATGGACTTTGGTGTGGGATTCAAGACGCGCCCGACGGACTCTGCCTCTGCGTGGTTGGGGTCTACTGATATCGACATTCTAGCTCCTTACTACCGTATTGAGCGCGGTTATGGCCGGGGCCGAGAGTGCGGGAACCCGTGAAAGCAGTCTTACCGCACCCATAGAGACACACGGAGAACGCAGCGCCTTTGACAAACCCCGGCACCAGAAGCGCCGCCGGAGGATGAGGCCGCGATAGACGCGCTCCCATTCTTCTGCGCCCTCCTCCCATCGCTTCGGGCTGAAGCCTTCCAGGTGGGCATCAAGCTGGCTTGCCGCCTCCATCGCCCACGCCATCCCTTCCCCCGTAAAGGGTTCGATGTATCCGGCGGCATCGCCAAGCACCACCAAACGCTCCGTGCGGAGGCTACCTGCGCTCCGCGTAAGGATGGGTGTACCCTGCCAATCCAACTCGCTTAGATTGGTCGGAGGCGCTTGACCCGCATCCTGGAACATCGCTTCAATGCACGCCGCCGCGCCACCCGCCTCACGCACGGCTGCCGGTTGCACCGCTGCGGCCAGGGCGATGGCCCCGCGCTCTACTCGGACAAGGCCCACGTATCCACGCCGATTACAAAGCATACGAATTTGACCCGGATTAAGGTCGCTGTCGGACTGCGTCGCCAAGGTGCCAAGGCCAATGTGTCCCCCCCGTGCGATGCGGGGCGCAACACTGCCCGCCTCTTGAATCAACTTTCCCCCCAAACCGTCTGCCGCGACAACCAACCGGGCCATTATCTGCGCACGGCCCTCGGTATTGGAAAGGGTGACCCCGCGAGAATCGTCGCTGGCGGAATGGGCGAGACTACCCTTGGTGTTGAGGAGTAGCGTCGCGCCCGCCTCGTGGGCGGCGCGCACCAGCAGGACGTCCAGCGCATTTCGCGACACGGCCATGCCGCCCGGAAGGGGAAGGGCAGCACAATGCGACCCCGCATGAAGCGCGATCGAGTTCAGCGTCGGAGCACCAAGCCTGTGCAGGGATTCGGAAACACCGGCTTCCTCCAGATAATGGAGGCTGCGAAGATTAAGGCAGCAACCGCATACCTTATAGCGCGGCAGTTTCATCTTCTCGACAAGCAACACGGCATGCCCCCGCGATGCCAAATGTCGCGCAATGCTTGACCCGGCTACCCCCGCCCCCACAACAATAGCGTCCCAAATTCCGTGCGAAGCCGCATCCTCGATTGAGCACGATGGTGGAAGCAGAGACGCTGGATCCTCTTCGCTTATCACACGATCTTCCATCAATCTCGCTCTTTCAGAACATGTCCACAGTACCTGAAGCCACTAGAGTTATTCGGGAGGCGGGCAATCAGGTGTCAGGATAGGCCTAATACTTGGCCATGTCTGGGTCGATTTCCATCGCCCACGCGTGTATGCCGCCAGTGAGATTGCGAACCTTGGCAAAACCGTGGCTCAATAAAATCTGTTGCGCCTGCGCGGAACGCATGCCATGGTGGCACATGCATACGATATCCTTGTCGCGCCAATCATCCAGTTCGTTCACGCGCATGGGCAGGGCATTCAGGGGGATATGGTGCGCGCCCTCAATACGCGCAATCGCCAGTTCTTCCGCCGTGCGTACATCAATCAAAATGAGCGGTTCAGAAGCGGCTAGTTCCTTTTGGAGTTCGGTGACAGTGCAGATATCCATCGTGTTTCCTGGGTCGCATGCCCGTTTCGTTGGGGTGAGCGCTATCTCGGTGGTGGTGTTCCTGGAGGATGCAGTGGCGGACGATCTCCCGGGGCACGCCTGCCCCGAGGGCCAGCAACCGGGGGCGGAGGGGGGCCATCTTGCCGAGGCGGGTGAACCCCGTCCGGCGGAGGAGCTACCTGTCCTTGCGGCGCGTACCAAATCCACGGCGGACGGCCCGGCCCCCGGTTTGAATTTGGACGCCACTCTCCGAGCCACCCCCCGCGACCGTCTCTAAGCCGCCATACGGAGTTCTCGAAAACCCACGGGCCATGCGCACCCTGGCTTGGCGGGCGACCCTCCCGAAAATCACGGGGCGACTCCGGGGGACGTGGCGGTGGGTTCTCTACCCGGTCCTTGTAGTAGAGCATGGCAAGCACAGCGAAGAGGACCAGCGCAGCGGTAACGAAGATGCCCATCCACGGAATCTCAACATCAATTCCCCGCTTCGGCTTCGGACGTTCCACGGTCGACCTGGTCCCCTCGAAGAGTCCCTCGACCAGCGAATCGCTTAGGACCACACCGGTTCCGGTTGGGCTTCGCGTAAGATCGGCCGCCGAGGCGCTCGCGGGAGCGTGGGCCGCCTTTTGAAGGCTCAATGACTGAAAATGGTGCAGGGTATCGCCCGCCTGGAAGGACTTGAGATCCTCAAGCACCTGGGTTGCACTATCATAGCGCAACGTGACATCGCGGGCCGTCAGGGCTTGGAGGAGGTGATCCAGCGTCGGCGGAATACCCTCCACGTTGGCGGAGACGGGCGGCACGTCTTCGTCCGTAATTTTCCGCATGACGGCTATGCTGGTATCCGCCTTGAAGGGCACGCTCCCTGTGAGCATTTCATAGAGCATGATTCCCAGGGAAAACAGGTCGCTGGCGGGCACGAGTTCCCCAACGCCGCACTGTTCCGGCGACATGTAACAGGGGCTGCCCACCGTGTGTTGCGTGGCGGTGAGCTTGGTCTCGGATCCCATGATTTTGGCAATACCAAAATCGGTGACCCGGATCCGCCCCCCTTTTTCCACCAACACGTTCGCAGGTTTAATATCGCGGTGAATGATGCCCGCTCGGTGGGCGCAATCCAGCGCCGAAGCCACCTGCCCCACCACGTTCAGGGCATCCCGCCAGGGCAACTGCTTTCGGGCTCGAATATGCGTCTCCAGATTCTGCCCCGCCACATACTCCATAACCAAGTAAGGCGGATCGGATTCCACATCCACTGTGTAGACCTGGACAATATTCGGGTGATTGAGTTTGGCAGAAGCCCGCGCTTCTCGCTGGAATCGGGCAATGAACTCTGCGTCGTCCGCCAAACGGGGCAGGAGCACCTTCAGGGCCACCATGCGGTCGAGGGCCATGTCCTGGGCGAGGTAGACCGCCCCCATCCCCCCTTGGCCAAGACGGTCCTTAATAAAGTACGGCCCGATCTTTTCGCCGAGCAATGAGCGTTCACCGCGTTTGTGCATTCAACGTCGATTCCTACATTAACCCCATGCCGACTGTCTCAATCCCGTAACTCTAGCATATTGGAGCAGCCACGTCCCAAAAGACATGCCACAGAGGAGGTTGGGCATCGATGCCATGCGGGTTCTGCTAAAGGGTGGTAGAATGTGCCAGGGCGATGAACTAAGGAACCGTAAATAAATAAAGGTATCATCCTGGGTTCGGATCTTCTTGTATAATCCAGCTCATGGAGACTTCCGCTGCTCTACAGGCAAGACTTGTCAGCATGTGGCCGCTTTTGGACGAGCGGACGCGTCGTCTTGTGGCGGCCAACGAGGCTCTCGCCTTGGGCCATGGCGGGGTCTCTGCGGTGAGTCGTGCGTGCGGTTTGTCGCGAAAAGCGATAGCCAGGGGCATAAAGGAAATCGAGTCTGGAACGGTGCCCCCGGCGGGGCGTGTTCGCCAACGAGGGGCAGGGCGAAAATAGATCACCGTTCACGACCCCCAGTTGGTGGACGCGCTGGAAGGCCTGGTCGATCCAGAAACGCGGGGTAATCCAGAGTCGCCGCTGCGCTGGACTTGCAAGAGCACGCGGAGTTTGGCCGCGCAGTTAAATCGGCACAAGCATCCGGTGAGCCACATGAAGGTCGCTCAACTTCTTCACGAGCAGGGCTACAGCCTTCAGGGAAACCGAAAAACGAAAGAGGGTAGCGATCATCCTGACCGGGATGCGCAATTTCATCACATAAACATCCAAGTCAAGCGGGCCTTGAAAAAGGGAGTCCCCGTCATCTCTGTGGACACCAAGAAGAAGGAGCTGGTGGGCAACTATGCCAATGGAGGCCAACAATGGTTGCCCGCGAAGAATCCCGTCGAGGTCCAGGGGCACGACTTCCCCCACCCTGACATTCCGCGTGCCTACCCCTACGGTATCTATGACCTGGAGCGCAACACCGGCTTTGTCAACGTAGGGACGGATCATGATACCGGCGCTTTTGCCGTGGCATCCATTCGGGGCTGGTGGCGCCACGAAGGCCGCCGCCAGTACGCCCAGGCAAAAAGCCTGCTGATCACGGCGGACGGTGGTGGAAGCAATGCTTCGCGGCTACGGCTCTGGAAGTTTGAATTACAGAAGCTTGTCGACGAAACGGGCCTTTCTATTTCCGTTTGTCATTTTCCGCCGGGCACGAGCAAATGGAATAAAATCGAACACCGCTTGTTCTCCTTCATTTCCTCGAACTGGCGCGGCGAGCCATTGCGGGACTACGAAACAATCGTGAAATTGATCTCTCGAACGACCACAACGGAAGGTCTCAAAGTGACCTGCCGCTTAGACCGGCGCAAATATCCGACGGCCGCAAGGTGACGGATGAGGAAATGAAGTGCGTGAAGCTGGAGCGCGGCAAATTCCATGGCGACTGGAATTACACACTGCGCCCACGAATACCCAAGCCAATTTGACGCCTTTATTTATTTACAGACCCTAACTCTGTAATCCCAGAGCCACCAACGCCCGCCCGGTTCACGCTGTGCGGGCATTTTTTGATTGGGACGGTCAGGCACCTCAGTCGTGCGAACGAAACATCAATGTAATATGACGCAACCCGCGCCCCAGATACCGCAGGGCCATGTCCACAGCGGATTGGGTCGAATCTGAAATAGCCTCAAACATCGTCTTCCTCTGACGGCGCGATTACCACGCTAGTGCCATATAGCAATACCGGTATGAGCGCTCATCGTTACACGCTGTCTATCCCCATACTATGCGCATAGGTTGCATTACGGACCAGACGCGAGAAAGTTGTTGCTATTCAAATGTTCCTGAGTTGGATGCTGGATGCCCCCGTCTGCGCCGACTACCTTCAGCATTTCGGAAAGAAGGAGGTCGGACATTCCTGTCCGACACAAAGGGCGCGTTGCTCAATCAAACGCACGGGAAGTTGGGAAAACGCCTATTTCAGCGCGTGATCTTCGGGCTTCAGGCCCTTCTTATGGGCCCCAAAACCAAAGGGTGTCGGCGCATAATCGCCGACGATATCCACCTTGCTCCTGGCCGGGATCTGTTCTTCCAGGCCCACGCCCCAGTAGACCGCGTTCACCAAGAGACGGCGCAATCCTTCGCTGTTGAAATCCTGGGAGGTCCCCATTGTCGTGGTAAAGACACGGGACACCTTGCCGCTGTCCCCGGTGTGTGATTTGATCCAGGCGATGGGGTGCTTCGTGGTCTTTTCGGTATGGGCCGGGTCGTCTGGGTTCATTCCCGTCAGCACAATACCACGGACCAGCGGCTGGCTATCGCCCGTGAGTTTGCGAATCGTGTAGACATCGGTGGGTCCCCAGATGTCCTCACAACCTTGCACGATGGGGTGAGCCTTCATTTCGGGAAGAATCTCTCCCCGTGTGCTCTCCACCCCGTGATGCCCATAGTGGCTTACCCAGGTTTCGCCCAGAATCTGCCGCCCAAAACCACCCTTGAACGCCTTGTCCTTGTTGTTCCACGTGTATTTCGCGTAGGGGCTATCCAGATTCTTAATGTAGTTGAACGGATGGGTGGCGGTCCGTAGCGCAATGATCGGCTTTCCCGAATTCGTAAAATCCACGATGTGCTTCATCTGAGAATCAGGCAACTCGCGAAATCGGGTAAAGAGCACCATGAGATCGGCCCCGTCGAGCGCCTCCAAACCGGGGATATTATCCAGCGTCACGGGATCTATTTCCCCCGTTTCTTTATTTATGGCAAAGAGCACCGTACACGTGAAACCATGGTGAACAGCCAAGATCTTCGCCAATTGAGGCATGCCCTCTTCCGAGCGGTATTCTTCATCCCCCGTCACAAAAACGAGATGCTTCCCCACGCCGGGGCCTTCCGTCCCCTCATAGGTCACGCCGACGGACCACGCCGTTCCTGTCCCCGCCAGCACGAACACCACACACAATGATAATTGCTTGATCGATATCATCTCGGCCTCTCCTTTTCGCCAGGCATTCACGGAGCATATCGGGTGCTATGCAAACACTCGAAAACTCGGAGTCAAACCACTAGCGTTTTCGCAGTTTCTTGATACGGCTGTAGGCCTCATTCAACGCCCGCATTGTATCTCCGTCCCCCCCCACATCGGGATGGTGCAACTTCGCCTTTTTCCGGTAGGCCCGCTCGATGTCTTCCCACTGGGCCGAAGCCGACACACCAAGCATCCGATAGCACATGTCGAGATCCCCGGTGCTCCCGTACTCATCATCAAAACGTTCGCCGCGAAGCTCACGCAACCCGCGAATGACGATGGGCCATAACCCGGTCGCACTCAGGACGATGATAATAATGGCGATAAAAACTAGCTCTCTAAATCCTGGCATTTCTGGTCTTCGCCTTTTCCTCTAATGCGGACTTCACCCACAACCAACGCCTGTCATCCCCGCGAACACGGGGAGCCAGTGATGGCTCAATGTGCGCCTGCCGCGTTCTGGATTCCCACGTTCGTGGGAATGACGTGACATGCTCTTGGTATTCAGGGCCTTCTTTCAAAGCGTAAGGCACTATGCAATACAGAGAAGCCGAAGGGCAGCGCTCTCACCGCCGCTTTCGGTCGTCGAATTTGAAAATATTGTCCACCGCCTCGCCGACCTTGTCCCCTTTTTTCTTGCGCTGGCCTTCTTTTCGTCGCCGATCCCGCTGAAAATTGACCACGAGCGGCAGCGCTTTCATATAAAGAAAGCCCATGCCCATGCCGCCCAGATGTGTTTCCCAGGAAATATTCGTTCCGTTCCGACTGTAGATAATGTTAATAACAAAAATGATGATCACCAATGCCCGTGCGTTAATGGCAAAAGGCAGGGGAAACAAGAAAAACTGGCGTTCGGGCTCCACCATGGCAAAAGCCACGATTACCCCCATGACGGCACCGCTGGCGCCCACGACAATCGCGAGCTTGCCCGTCAGGAGATAGGGGATTAGGGTGGCCAACACACTGCCCGCGCCGCAAATCACATAGAAGCGAAAGAAGGATCGGGTCCCCAATACACGTTCCACAACGGGACCAAAAGTAAAGAGCCAGAACATATTGAAGAACAGGTGCATCAGGCCGCTGTGCAAGAACTGATAGGTGAAAGGTGTCCAAAACCAGCCCCGAAGAAAATGCGCCGATTCAAAGCCCAGCCACGGGTTCAACGCCCCCCCTGGCACGGAAGATCCATACCCCAACGCAACCAGAATCGGATCCGAAACGAGTTGTACGGCGAATATGATGATGTTCGCAATAATAAGGCGTTGGACTGCCCACGTGACCCGGGGATTCCCAAAGCCCGTAGACTCCGTGTTAGCGCTGAATCGATTCATGGATTTCTCTGGTTTATTGTCCCCGGACAACCCCGAATCGCCTATCCGGGAAGCGCCACTATCTTGCGTGGACACCAACGCCATTGTACCCCACCGGCCGTGATCGTTACCACGCGGGCCTATTGCCCCAGGCGATTGGTAAGCGGGTAGGAAGATACGGGGCCCAGCCGGTCATAGGGATAGTAGAGAAATCGAACCCGACCGACAATCATGTCCACGGAGAAGCATTCCAGGGCATCATGACTGTCGAAGCTATTATTCCTGTTGTCTCCGAGCACAAACACTGTGCCTTCTGGAACGAGGACGGGTTTCGTTATTTCGTAGGCCATGGGCTCGGCGATGTACGGCTCCGACGCGTATTCCCCATTAAGCTGGAGCGCACCCCGGTATACGGCAACGCGATCTCCTCCAACGGCGACAATGCGCTTGACAAAATAATCGCCCGGATTGGAAGTCTCCCGCAGCACCACGATGTCTCCCCGACGATAGGAATCATCGGCCATGGTCACAATCATATCCACGGGAAACAACGTGGGTTCCATGGAGGAGGAGGGTATTCGGAAGAACCGGGCCTCCCGATAAGCGAAAAAGTACACCCCGGCCAACGCGAAAATGAGTATTGCAATGTTGCCAGCCGTCTTCCCTAAAAATACCTTACGCATACCTTCACGCATCAGGCCAGCCGCCCCTCGGAAAAAACGTGACCAATACCCGAAACTCGATGTGCTCTCCTCGCCTACGCATCATCATCAAGTCCATCCAAGAGGCGTTTTGTTACTTCGCTGTCGGGCATAATTTTCAGCGCCTGCCCAAAACACTGCCGTGCATCGTCTTTCTTGCCCCGGCTTTTCCACATACGCCCTTCATTGATCCAAGTATAGAAGACCTTCACCTTGTTGGGTGCATATTCCCGAGCCGCCTGCCACGCCTTCGCCGCGTCTTTCCAATCGGCCTTAACACCAAACCGATCCGCAGCCAGGAAATTTACCGCATAGTCTTCGAGTAGTTGGTAGTCATCCGGCGCATTCTTCACGGCCCGCTTGGAAAGCTTCATCGCCTCCTTGTAAACCCGCTTTGAGGTCCAGCCCCGCTTCTTTTCCACCTCGGGTCCGAAGATAAGATAGTTCTGGGTCATATTAAAGAGAAAATCGGGGTTGTCCGGTTCCAGCTCCAATGCCTTGTCCATGTTTTGAAAACCCAATGGATAGCGCCCGGCGTGAAAGTAGTGCATCCCCAGATTGTTATAGGGGTCAGCATAGTTGCTGTCAAGCGACACCGCCGTGTGCCATTCCTTAATAGCGTCCGTCCGCCTCCCGAGATTGTCATAATAAATGTTCCCGCGAAAATTCCGCACATGGGAGTTCTCTGAAAAATACTGAATCCCTGCGTCGCACAACCATCCAAGCTTCGCCAAGCGGCCCCTAATTTCCTGTTGGATCGCAGCCCCTTCCTCCGCAGTTACCTTGACGCGACGAAGACGATCTTCCAACGCGTCCAGTCGTACCACTTCCGCGTCCCCCATAGATTCCAGCACATCTACAAAAGCGCTCTCATCCGATAATTGTGCCCGAAGTGGTTCCAAGTAGGCTACGGCCTCCTCCCGTGCATTTTCTGGCAGCGCTTGGGCCGCCCCCCGTTGAGACGGCAACATGCCCAAGGCCAGCAGACAAACAAAGCATCGAAAGATAATGGCTTGACGGTGCATATTCCAGTTCCTTATCGGGCGATTTCAGACGCTTCCAGCGCATGGTAACACAAGATCAACATCTGTGCATTCCATGGGAGCGGAAGATGAGGTCAGTGAATCGACGAGCTATCTGGTGTCTAATTTCGCACAATCGCGGAAATGGGAACGATGTCGGTCGACTCGACCACCACGACACCCGAGGGCGTCACGCGAAAGTGCTTCGCGTCCTGCTCCAGATCATAGCCGATCTCCGCGTGCTCAGGGATATGGACATTCTTTTCAATGATCACTTTCTTGAGCCGGGCGGATCGACCAACGTCAACCCCGCTGAACAGTACCGACTCCTCGACATGCGCGTAGCTATTGACCCGCACCCGGGACGAGAGCACGGACCGCCACACTTGTCCCCCACTGATTATGCACCCCGGTCCTATGACCGAGTCCGTCGCCGCACCGTAACGGCCACCGGGTTCCGCGAACACGAATTTGGCCGGCGGATGCGGGGGCAACGTCAACTGGAGTGGCCATGACGTGTCGTACAGATTAAACTGGGGATCGACTTCAACCAGGTCCATATTGGCCTCCCAGAAGCTGTCGAGCGTACCCACGTCGCGCCAATAGCGGGATTCTTTCTTGTTCTCGTCCTGAAACGGGTAGGCATAAATGCCCACCGAGTCGATGAGCCGAGGGAGAATGTCCTTCCCAAAATCGTGTGACGTATTCATAGCGGCATCCGCCAGAATGGCCTTTCGCAGCACTTCAATGTTGAAGAGATAGATGCCCATGGAAGCCAGCGCCGATCCTGAATCATTGCAATCAGGCCGTGGATTGGTCGGCTTCTCTTCAAAACCCATCATGCGACCACCCGCGTCCACCTCAACGATGCCGTAGCGACCGGCCTCATGAAGAGGCACCGGCATCGTGGCCACCGTCACGG
>JAJRPE010000506.1 GCA_024280935.1 Candidatus Hydrogenedentota bacterium | reverse complement strand
CCGGGTATTAATTGCAACACACGCCTGAGTATTCTTTGCCGGATGCTCAGGCGTTTTCTGTGTCCGGGAGCGTGGCGACACCGATCCTTGCCCTGGGGGAATGTATGACGGAGGCATGGAGGTGCCTATGAAGTTCATGTCTCATCCGATAGGAGTCCTGCTGTTGCTCATCGGGCTGGCGGGGTGTTCCCGGCCCGATGTGGAGCGCAAGATCGACTGGATTCCATCCATTCCTCTGGGAATTGAGCAGGCGGAAGCCGGGCAAGCGCTGTTCGTGTATTTTCGGGCCTCGTGGTGTGGCGTGTGTGAACAGGTGGAGGAGGAGATGGGGCGGACAACCCGTGTGGCGGATGCGTTGGACGGCTTCGTTCCCGTAAAAATTGATGTAGACGCACAGCCGCGTGCGGCGGAGGCCTACCTTGCCCAGGCAGTGCCCTCTTTTCTCATTGTTGACCGGCGTGGCGCGGTTCGGGCGCGGGCAATTGGTTATCTGGACGGCGAAGAACTTGCCGATTTTCTACGGGTGGCCAAGGCACAATGATCGCTCGACTCTTGTCCGTGGCACCCGTAGCGCTCTGTGAATGGCTACAGAAAAGGAGTAAGAACCATGACGCACGCTTCCGGCGATGGTGCTTTACAACCGACAGTTAAATCGCGGCGACGACTGCTGCTCCTGCTTGCGGTCCTGGTTCTCCTTGGGGTTGTGCTCATCCTTATGCCGCCGATGCCAAGCAATACCGTCCCCTTCGCACTGTCCCCTGTCCAGGGAGCATCGGCAGCGTCGACAAAACCCTTCGACATGCAGGGGTTGACGATTCCGAAGGACGAAATCTACAACGGCGGTCCCGGAAAAGATGGCATTCCCGCGCTCATGAAGCCCGAATTTGCCACCGTCATGAATACCACCTATCTGCGGCCCGACGATGAATTAATCGGCGTGGTCATTGGGGACGAGGCCCGCGCCTATCCCTTGCGGGTATTGGTATGGCACGAAATCGTCAATGACACGGTGGGCGGGGTGCCGATTGCGGTGACCTACTGTCCCTTGTGTGGCACCGCCATGGTATTTGATCGCCGTGTCAACGACCAGGTCTTGACCTTCGGCGTGTCGGGTTTGCTTTACCAAAGCGATGTCCTGTTCTACGATCACCAGCAGAATGGGCTCTGGAGCCAATTGGAGTTGGCGGCCGTATCGGGTCCGTTGGCCGGGGCGGCGCTCACGTGGCTGCCCTCAAAGCGCACGCGGTGGTCTCACTGGCGCAAAGCGTACCCGGAGTCTCAGGTGCTCACCAAGAAGACCGGGTATGCCCGTGACTATGACGAGATGCCTTACGGCGGCTATGAAGAAGATCCTAAAACGATATTCCCGGTTCCGAACAAGCGTACGGAGCTTTCTACGAAGACGTGGGTTGTTGGTCTCTTGGTGAATGGTGCGGCGCAGGCCTATCCCAAGACTTTTTTCAATGAGGCGGGCGGCCAGCCCATTGAGGATACCATTGGGGGCGTCTCTGTGCGCATAGGCCGCGATGAGGTGTCGGGTGCGATTCGAGCGACGACGGCGGGCGGTGAGGTCCTGCCGGTCGTTGAGGTATACTGGTTTGCGTGGCAGGCCTTTTACCCCAACACGGGGTTGCACTCGGAGTAAGCGTTCACGACACGGAGACCTTATAGTCAACAAAAAAAACGACGGGTGCCACGGGTAGGCCCGGTAGGGTTTACCCGTGCAAAACCGCTGCCTCTGAATCATAGTTAATCCACCGGCTTTGTCGGTGAGAATTCATAAGGCTCTGCCGTTCCAGCGTATATCAGCGTGCTTCCGGTACACATAAACGTGTGGGATTGCCTCATCCACTTTGTGGATTAAAAGAGCACTCGATTTTTCGGTTTTACTGGTGGCACCGGCCCCTTTTAGAGGCCTTCCTCATACCCCCGGCTCTGCCGGTAGTTGCTGATTCTGCTTCGTCTTCCTCATCGGCAGGAACGACACGGGTAAGCCCTGAGAGGCCTACCCGTGGCACCCGCAGGTTACTTTTTTAATGCAAGATGCCACAGGCCGTGAATGCTTACCATTCGGGATAGGGTTCAATTGGAGAACGGCTGGCTGCAGTCGTTAAGACAGAAAGGCTGGTCGATGGCCGAAAGCGTTTGGGAAAGTCCGTCCACATTACCCTCACTGGGTGAAGGGCAGGTAAATGTTCTTCGTTTTTCGCTGGAGTATCTCGATACGGAATCCGCCCGCTTTCTGGACGTGCTTGACACCGATGAGCGAATGCGTGCGGCCCGCTTTAAGCGGGCTATCCATCAAGAACGTTTTGCCGTTGGCCGGGCCCTGCTTCGCACCATCCTTGCATTCTATACGAAGCGCACACCCGCGTCGATCAAGTTCAGCTACGGCACACATGGAAAGCCGACTCTTGATTCGTTCGATTCTCCGCGTTCGCTGCAATTTAACCTGAGCCATTCGGGCGGCGAGGCACTCTGTGCGATATCACGGGGTCGGCCCGTTGGTGTTGATATCGAAGCGATGAAGGCCCGGGTGGCCATTGAGGCCATTGCCGACCGATTTTTTGCACCCGAGGAATCGTCTCATCTGACCACATGTACGGATGAGGAGCGGATCCCGGCGTTCTATCAAATCTGGACCGCCAAGGAGGCCTTGCTGAAGGGGGCCGGGGGTGGATTGACTATCCCCCTCGATAGATGTTGCTTTAATCTGGAGCCGCAACCGCTGGGTCTGACCCTGGTTGATTTGCCCGCGCTTGAAGCCGCCCAATGGCGGGTCTATCGACTACCTCCGCTAGACGGATTCTCCGGTGCGGTGGCCATTTCTGGGGCGGGGACAGCGCCCAGATACTATCGTTACGACTTTTTACCTCGCTGTTTGCCCCGCTAAAGCCGAATTTTGCTTTGGCATCTTCACAACGCGCACTATTCGTGGTATACTTCCTCTGACGAGTCGATCCGCGTGGTTTGCGTTTGCGCGGGGTCGTGCCAAGTGTGTGCGCTTAGCAACGTGGTGAGAACTACGGGGGTATTTCATGAGCCGAATATTGATTGTTGACGATGAGCCGCAGGTGCGTCTCATGCTTTCCACCTGTCTTGGGCGAGCTGGCTTTGATGTTTCCGAAGCTGCGGATGGTGAGGAGGCCTTGAAAATCAACGCCGCGACCCCTGTCGATCTTATCGTTCTTGACCTGCTGATGCCCGGAATGGAGGGGCTTGAAACGCTCATGTCGCTCCGAAAGAACAGGGATCGCCCCCGAATAATTGCTATCTCAGGCGGATCGTCTCCGGGCGTTGGAGATTTTCTGCCTGCCGCGCTCAAACTGGGTGCGGATAAGACCCTGAAGAAGCCCTTTCATAATGATGAGCTTATCGAAGCCATCCATGAATTGCTCTAAGGCATCAGGTCCCAGGCGTGTTCGTGTCGGTTCGCAGGATACTGTCGCGCAACGGGTTATGGACGGTGGGTTTCTTTGCCCTGTTTCGGTGATTCCTATGTGTTATAAAAAGGCCTGTCGCTGGAACCTTTTCGTTGGATCAGGGATAATACTTCCGTAGTGGTTGTAACCCAATTTGGCTAATGTGGGTTGGATAGGACAGGCAGCAGCGTGTGTCGTACGTGCATTGTCGCGGGTGGCTTGCATCTTCCCGGCCGTGAGGCAACGATAATTGCCTGTTTCTTGTGGTTGTAACCGTAAGGAACAACGTGGAGGCTGAAGTGATGCCCCGTTCACTTTCATTCCGTATCCAGACAGAGGAACCCTGAATCCATGAGCAAGTATTTTTCCACATTTAATACAAGCCCTTCCTCGAAATCTTCCCCTTGCCAACCCTGCGCTGGTCCCAGCCGCCGGGCTTTCTTGAAAGTTGGTGTCCTGGGTGGTTTGGGACTCACCTTGGGCGATTGTTTTCAGCTCCAGGCCCAGGAATCGGCTTCTCCAGCCGAAGCGGCGGCCCAGTCTACGATTTTCATCTATCTGGGCGGCGGCATGTCCCATATCGATACGTTTGACCCCAAGCCCTTTGCGCCCATTGAGTACCGTGGTGAATTGGGTTCTGTAAAGACGAACACGGGCGAGTATTTCGGCGGCCAATTGCCCAAGTTGGCCCAGATGGCCGACAAAATGACGATTATTCGGTCTATGACCCACGGTGAGGCGGCCCACGAACGGGGCCAGCACAACATGCTCACGGGCTACCGGCCCAGCCCCGCCGTTCAGTATCCCAGCTACGGCTCCGTTATTTCACACAAGTTGGGGGGGCGCAACAATATTCCGCCCTACGTGGGCATTCCGAACGCGGACAACACCTTTCTCGGTACGGGCTACCTCAGTTCCGCCTTTGGTCCCTTTTCGGTGGGGGGCGAGCCTTCTACCAAGGGTTTCAAGGTGCGCGATCTGAACCTCCCCGGCGGGGTGTCACCCGAGCGCATGGAAGGACGAAAGAACCTGTTGGCCTCGGTCGACGCGCATTTCAATGCGTTGGAAAAGAGCGATGCCCTGGATGCGATGAATTCCTACTATCAGCGGGCCTATTCCCTCATCAGTTCGCAGGATGCCCGCGAGGCATTCAATATTGACGCGGAGTCTGCCGAGATTCGCGATGAGTATGGTCGCCACGCCTTCGGCCAGCGTCTCTTGCTGGCCCGTCGCCTTGTTGAAGGCGGTGCCCGTTTTATCACCGTCAGCGATGGGGGCTGGGATATGCACAAGGGCATCAAGAAGGGCATGGAGCGGAAGCTTCCCCCGATTGACCAGGGCCTTTCTACCCTGATTCGAGATTTAGACCGGCGGGGTCTGTTGGCGACAACGATGGTGGTGCTGGTGTCTGAGTTTGGACGAACGGCCAAGCTCAACAAAGACGGTGGCCGTGATCACTGGCCCAAGGCCTTCAGTGTGGCGCTGGCGGGCGGTGGCATCAAGGGTGGAATTATCCACGGCGCGACCAATGCCCAGGGAACGGAACCCTCGGATTCTCCGGTTAGCCCCGCAGACTTGGGTGCGACCATCTATACGCAGTTGGGCATTGATCCGAATGAGCGCTTGATGAGTCCTGGTGGGAGGCCCATCAATATCATTCGTCACGGTGGTCTGATTAAGAATATTGTCTAAGGTGGATTTCCTGCGCAGAACGTAGGGACTGACACGGACCAGGTACCTCCGGTATGCAGGAGGTGCATGGTATTACACACGGAGTCTTATGGAAACAAGGCTACACAAAGGTCCGTGGCTGTCCCGTTGTTGGCGAAGCAATCTGCGGAAACTCCGCCAACAACGGGACGGCCACGCCCGTTAAGGTGTCTGCCGTTGAGCGGGAATGATACTTGCTATTTCGTGTAAACGAGAATGATCTACGCTCTTCGGGGCGTGTCAGTCCCTGGGCTGCCCCGTGGACGCTTGCGAATAAGTTAGCCCAGGGATCTGGCTAACCTGTTATGCCCCTTCGGGGCGATGGACTGTAATTTTCCGGTTTTGAGTCGGCATCGAAGGCAACGTGACTTTGTGGAATTGATGTATGCGTAAGCAGGTAGTAATTATAAATATACTCGCTGGATTCCTCCTTCTGGGTGTGGCCACGATGGCGGTGGCGGTTTCACCTTCCTTTTCCACGGTGATGCCGCGTGGAATCCTGCGGGGCGCCGAGACCGAAGTAACCCTTCATGGAAACAATCTGGCTGACGCGGTGGAAGTCGTGTTTCATGACTCGGGAATCGAGATGGTCTCCATCACTCCTGTGGATGCCAAGAGTGCCAAGGCCGTGCTGCGGGTCGCACCGGAATGCCGGGTCGGTGTCCATGGCATTCGTGTTCGAACCACGACCGGCATGTCGGAGTTGAAGCTCATCAGCGTGGGTGCCTTGACGGAGTTGCAGGAGAAGGAGCCGAACAATCGGGCGGAAGAGGCCCCGGAAATCCCCCTTGGAAGCACTATCAATGGCGTGGT
The DNA here is from genome assembly GCA_024280935.1 of Candidatus Hydrogenedentota bacterium. GTDB lineage: Bacteria > Hydrogenedentota > Hydrogenedentia > Hydrogenedentales > JAEUWI01 > JAEUWI01. The sequence goes on along the minus strand of JAJRPE010000506.1, from coordinate 2,193 downwards.
TACGTCGGAAGATGTGGACTACTACGCGGTCACGTTGAAGCCCGGTGACCGTATTGCGGTTGAGGTAGAGGCCTTGCGCCTTGGTGGCCCTCTTTTTGATCCCAAGATTCGCCTCTTCGGACCCGAGGGGCACGAGCGTGTTGCGGAGGACGACACCCAGCTATTTCGACAGGACGCGGGATTTGTCTATACCTCCACAGAGACGGGCAAGCACCTGATTTCTATCAGCGAGGCGGCCTATGGCGGCGCAGGCAACGATTACTATCGCCTCCATATCGGGCAGTTTCCCCGGCCCTTCGCCGTTACGCCCATGGGCGGAATGCCCGGTTCCCAGGTGGAAGTGACGTGGCTGGGGGACGAAAGCGCGGGAAAGCAAACCGTTACGATTCCCGAGAACGCCACCGGAATAATCCAATTGACCGCCCAGACCGATGGGGGGATTGCGCCTACCACGATTCCATTCCGAGCGACACCCTTTGGAGGTGTTCAGGAGGTGGAACCGAATAATAGTCGTGACCAGGCTACCCAGGGTGCGATTGCGGGGGCATTCGATGGCGTTATTGGTGAACCGAGCGACACGGATTTCTTTAAGTTTGACGGTAAGAAGGGCCAGCTGGTGGAGTTCCGTGTGTGGGCTCGCGCCCTTGGCTCTCCCTTGGACAGCGTCTTGGTAGTCAATAAACCCGATGGCGCCAGACTCGGCAGTGATGATGATGGGGCCGCTGTCGACAGCAAAGTTCGCGTGACGCTTCCTGAAGACGGCGTATACACCCTTTCTGTGCGCGATCATCTGCGCCGAGGCGGGGCCACCTTTGCCTATCGTGTGGAGGCGACGACCGTTTCACCAGTCCTGAATATAACACTGCTGGAAAATCGTCCCGTTACATCCGTGATTCCCTCGAATAATTACACCTACCTGCTGGCGAACGTGACCCGCCGAGATTTTGACGGACCCATCAAGGTGGAATTGCTCGGACTTCCTGCGGGCGTTACTGCGACATCGCCGGTGATACCGGCGGGGCAATCTAAGCGGCCTGTTATTATCCACGGTGCAGCGGATGCGGCCGTGGCAGGTGCCCTGGTGGAAGTGCGCGGCACGTTGCAAAAGGAAGGCAGTACATTGGCGGGCGGACTGGACCAGGAAGTGCGGCTGGTCCCGGGCAGAAATGACACGACCTTTTATGGTCGCCAGGTTGATCGCCTGGCGTTGGCCGTAAGTGCGCCGGCGCCCTTCTCGGTGGAACTGGTGCCTCCAAGCGTGCCGACGGTGACCAATACCTATCGTATGCTCACGGTAAAAGCGACTCGGGCCGAGGGATTCACTGGCGTGATCGAGTTGCGCTTTCCGTGGCTGCCTGGGGGCATGGGCGGCGGCACGGCGAAGATTCCCGGCGATAAGACTGAGGTGCAGATTCGCCTGGAAGTCCGCAACGGCACGGCAATCGCTACCCATGAACTCTTTGTGGCCGCTTCTTCGGCCGGTTACCTTCTTTGCACCGCGCCCGTCCCCGTGGAGGTGCAGGCACCGTGGGTGAATTTCACGGTCGCGGCTGCGGTGACCGACCAGGGCAAGCCCGTGGACGTGGTCGTAAGCCTGGAGCAGAAGGCACCCTATGAGGGCACCTTTAAGGCGGAATTGCTTGGCCTTCCCAACGGCGTTACAACAACACCCCTGGAATTCAGCAAGGATACAACCGAGTTGAAATTCCCGCTGGCGGTGGCCGAGGATGCGCCGGTGGGAAAATTCAGCGCCCTCAGTATAAATACGGTTATCGAGATCCCCAACGGCGGTGTGCGCCACCGTAGCGCGGCGGGCGAGTTGAAAGTTCAAAAGCCCTTGCCGACAAAGTTGAAGGCTCAGGCTCCACCGCCCGCGCCGAAGGAAAAAAAGCCGGACGCCCCTGAGCGCAAGACCCGTTTTCCCACGACGTAGGATTGCGGTGTCGCCAGAAACGCCATAGCCAAAAAAGCCAATTTGAGCCAGATGGAATTAATGATGGACACAAAAAATATATTCATACTGATGAGCGCCTTGTTGTTGGCTATCCTGCCCGCCAGCAGCCAGCAGTTGGCGGTGTATCCCAGCCAGATAAGCCTGAATAACGCCCATGATATAGAGCGGCTTATCGCGGTCGTGACGCGGCCTGACGGCGTTACCCTTGATGTCACCAAGGAGGTTGCGCTGGCCTTTGG